>JADGDK010000015.1 GCA_016744895.1 Campylobacterales bacterium
GTGTTGGTACCTATGTTGACCAGCGACGGTCAGCAGCCCTGCACCTGTAGTTTCCTTCACCCCCTAAGCAGCTAGAATTAAATAAGTAACCCATTTATGCATCTCTTGTTTAATATGTGCCATCTCAAAAAAGATTACCATAAATAGTCCTATAGAGGCTCCAAAAAAACCACCAATGAGGGCAACAATCAAACCAAATGGGTAAAAAAGTGTAAAGAAGAGATAAGCTCCAATGATAACCAAACCCCAAGAGGCGCCTTGCATAAAGCTTACGATAGATTCAAAATTTTTGTTATTCATTATCATGAAGTTCTCCTTTGCAGTCAAACTAACATCGACTGCAAAGATAAAAGATTTAGCACTGATTAGTGACTATCATCAACAGCAACAGCACCCGCTAAATAAACATAAGTAAGTATCATAAAGATAAAAGCTTGAAGAAGCCCCATAAATGTTAAAAGTGCAAATGGTGCAAGCGGTGCAATAAATGGTGCAAGCATAAGAATTACTGCTAAAAATAGATCATCACCTTTGATATTTCCAAAAAGACGGAAAGAAAGAGAAATAATACGTGATAAATGAGAAACAATCTCAATAGGATACATAAGAAGTGACATAGCAAACTTAGCAATTGGATTCAATTCACCTAAATGAACAAAGTTTTTGAAATAAGTAAAAGCACCCTGTTTTCTGATACCTTCTAAATTATAGTAGACAAAAACAATTAATGCAAGTGCCAATGTAAAGTTAATATTACTTGTTGGAGATTCGAAACCAGGAATAATTCCGATTATATTTGCTACAAATACAACTAAACCTATAGTTGCGACTAAAGGAAGATACTTTTTTGCTAAATCTTCACCGATAACATCTTTACCCATAGAGATAACACCACCTAAATAACTTTCAGCGATATTCTGCACCCCACTAGGTACAATTTGCAATGATGAAGTTGCAAGCTTTGCAATTCCTAAAACAATTAAAGCCACTAAAATAGTGTGCGAAACGATGATAAAAGTATGGTTATGGGAAATTAACCCAAGGAATGTAAAAATTTCATTCACGGAGGAGTCCTTTTATTAAAAATTGCGGTATGTTATCTTAAAATCGTTTAAATATTGCTAAAAAATAAAGCAATAATACATAACTGTAAAAATTCATACATCATCTTCCTAATAACATTTTTTATAAGTGTGATAATGATGAAAATATGAGGATTCATAAACTAGTTAGTTTTATAATGATATCAATGATTGTATAATTGATAAAATGATAATTTGAATAAGGAAAAATAACAATGGAAAATATATATGATATCGCTATTATCGGTGGTGGACCTGGTGGCATAGGTTCCGCTATCGAAGCTGAAGTACATGCATTAGAGAAGATACTTCTCATCGAAAAAACTGATAATCACTCTTATACCATCAGAAAATTTTATAAGGATAGTAAACGGGTAGATAAAGATTGGAAAGGAAAGATCACAGCACTTGAGGGAAATGTAGACTTTTTTGACGGCACTAAAGAGAGTACACTTGATTATTTTGATGCGCTTTTGGACAATGAAAGAATCGATACCTCGTTTTTTACTGAAGTAGAATCTATAGAAAAAAATGGTGATATCTTTGAAGTTTTAACAAACAATGGTACATTTAAATCAAAAAATGTTGTTGTTACCATAGGGAAAATGGGCAAACCCAATAAGCCAAGTTATAAAATCCCACCATCGGTTAAATCACTTGTAAACTTTAACCTTGATCAATGTAGTAAAAGAGAGAAAATACTCGTAGTTGGTGGCGGAAACTCTGCTGCTGAATATGCCTATGACTTGGCTGACCAAGATAACAATGTAACATTGGTCTATCGTAAAGAGAAGTTTACCAGACTTAATCCTGAAAATGAAAAGATACTTTATGAGTATAACGGTCAAGAGAAGTTAAGATTGAGAATGAACACTGATATAGAATCTTTAGAAAATGAAGATGGATGTATCAAAGTAAACTTCAATGATGGCTTTTTTACAATCTATGATAGAATCATCTATGCTATCGGGGGAACAACACCTATTGAGTTTCTAAAAAAAGCTCATATTTTAGTAGATGATAATAGTAAGCCAATCTACAACGAACACCATGAAACCAATATAAAAGGACTTTATGTAGCAGGAGATATTGCTTGTGTTGGTGGAGGATCTATCGCCATTGCGCTAAACCATGGTTACCATATTGTCAATCATATCCTTAAACAAAAAGGACATATTCACGCGCATACGGATAAGATGAAAGATATATAATTCAGTTAATTAAGATAATCCAATAGATCTTTCTCTTGTCCTAAACGATACAGTGCAAAGTCATATTTTATCGGATCATCTTTATCAAAAGTTTTTAACCTGTTGGTCAATTCTATTACCGCTTTTAAATCATAACTTTTGCGTTGTAATAATCCTAAACTCTGTGATACTTTAAAAGTATGTGTATCAAGAGGCATGAGCAAATCAGATTTGTCTACTTTGCTCCAAAGTCCCATATCAATACTGTCATGTCGTACCATCCATCTAAGATACATATTCCATCTTTTATAAGTTGAACTGCTCTTTTTATGAGGAGGTGACCCTAATAAAAATTTATACCCTCTTGAGTCATAACTATTTAAAGACCAAAGTTTTGATATCAAAGACGCTAATCCCTCTAAAACCTGACACTCTTTTTGATAGCCTTGTACAAATATATCTTCTAATGAAGTCTCATTTTTAAGCCGTTTCAAGGTAATAAAAAACTCTGAAATATCACGAGAATTTTGAAATCTATAATAGTGCTTAGCTAGGGAATTTTTTATTTTTTTATCATCACCATCCAATAAGTCAAAATCAAAAGAGGATAAAAACTTAACAATTTGTTTGGCATTTCCATATGCAAAAAGAGCACAGATAAGACTTATAACTTCATCATTATAGATACGTGCTACCAACATAGGATCTGGTTTTTCATCACTGATCTCTGCATATGCATCACGCTTGCAGACTTCTTGATCTAACCTCTCTTTAAGTGTCACTATAAAATTTTATCTTTTTGATTGGTATAGCGTTGCAAATAATCAGAGATATTGACTAAACTAAATATCACTAAAAATATCATAAATCCTGGAAAAAAGCTAAGCCACCATGCAATATCTACTACACTTTTACCTTCACTTAAAATACTTCCCCAGCTAATTTGAGGAGGCATAATACCAATACCCAAAAAGCTAAGTCCACTCTCTGCAAGTATCGCTCCCCCTACCCCAAATGTAAAAGAGATAAAAAATATAGGTGCTAAAAGTGGTGTGAAATACTTCAAAATTATTTTTACACGACTCAGCCCACCTAACTGTAACACTTTGATAAAAGGTTTATTTCCAATTGCAAAACTTTCACTTCTAATCAACCTTGCCATACCCATCCATCCTGTGATAGAGATGATAAAAACAAGTACCCATATCGAGGCACTCATATAAGAGATAAGTGCCAGAAGAAGAAAAAATGTCGGAAAAGTGAGAAAAAGATCAATTAAAATGATAATAAACTTATCACTTTTACCTCTAAAAAATCCAGCAGAAACACCAACCATAAGTCCTATAAAAGAGGCAATAATTGCTGACCCAACACCAATACTAAGGCTTACCTTTCCACCTTCTAATATTCTAGCCATAACATCACGCCCTAAACGATCGGTTCCCATAAGGTGTTCACTAGAAGGAGACAAGAGTATCGCAGCCTTATCAAGTTCAAATGGTGATACATGATAAAAGAGATTTCCGAAAAAACTCATAAAGATAATAATGACTAAAAGAAGAATACTTATATATGGAATTTTCAAGCTAGAACTCACTTATTTTTTGATGATTATATAATTTAAATACTTTAAAAAAAAATTAATTTTATAACTGTATAATCAATTTTATATGATTAAAAAAGGAATTTTCAATATGATTAATAAGTTTATTATTTTTACATTTTTAAGTATATCAATACTATTTTTAAACGGCTGTGAACAGAAGGTTCAAACACCAACGGAGACGAATACAAAAGAAGCTAAAACAAAAATTCAAGAAGAGTTCATTGAAATAGGTCAATTTAGTGACGGCGCAAAACTCTACAATGAAGAGTTACGAAAAGATTGTAAAATAAGTGGTTACTCACTTGCAAGAAAAAAGAGTAAAGAGCAGTGGGAAGAGATTGCAAAAAATGGAAAATTTGCAGAGACAATTAAAGAGATCTGTCCAGAAGTAACTTTTAACAATATCTGGACACCAGATATCTATGAGTACCTCTATAAAAACGCTATATCTTCTATATTACTTCATTCCAAGTAAAGTATTTATCATCTCATCAACTGCCGTTATTATCTTTGCACTTGCTTGATAGGCAGTTTGATACTTCATCAAATTAACAAGTTCTTCATCCATATCAACACCACTTACAGATTTAAATTCATCAGTTACAGTTTTATTTAAAAGATCTGCGGCATCTTTATTAACCGTAGCTTGATGTGAGTCAGAAGCAATTCTAGAACTAGAATATCTATAAAATGATTCTATACCTTGTTCAGAGGTTGTGCCATCTGGTTTTTCAAATGATAAATTTTCATATTGAAGTGCTACCATTTGAGTTGCTAAATCGCTATTTCCATCAATCGGTGCTTTGTTTCCTGTAATACTTGAGGGATTATTTTTAATTTCACTTGCAACTGTAATATTTTTAGCACTATCACCTTCAAAAAGTCTATTGATTCCAGCTGCACCTGCAAAATTTGTACCGTTATCTTCGATAGCAACTGTATAATTACCACCAGATTTGGATTGGATACGAAGTTCACCATCTATGATATTGGCTTCAAAAAGATCATCTAAATCATTAGTACCATCATTATCTAAATTGTCATCTTTATTTACATTGACTTGATCAACAATGCTTTGAAGCGTAGTTCCTGAATCAATATTAATTGCTCTTGTCGCAATTTCAGTTCCTAAACTATCATACACTTTTAAATCAAAACTTCCCTCATTAACACCTTTAAGATTGACAACTGCCCCATTAGTACCAATAGAGTTTAAATCTTTTGTGACCATCCGATCTTGTGCAGTACTTGCATATACACTATTAACTGCTTGTTTAAAAGTATTTGCAAAGGTATCTAAGTCATCAATATAATCTTGAATTTTAGAGTTTGTAGCACGTCCTGTATTAGAATCGATCTTATCTCCACGTAGGTCTAAAACTGCACCAAGTTCTCCACCTCTAATATATCCTGTTATATCAACGCGTTTTTGATTGTGATCCATATAGTAAGCTGAATTTAGAGTAGTTGTATTGACACCATCTTCTGCTCGAATAGGATGAAATGTTACACCATCAACAAGGTTGAATCCACCAACATTAATATTATAATCAACGCCCATATCTGTTCTATTTGCTGTCACACCATGTTCAGTTACAACCTTACCTTTAGAGACCTCAACATTAAGCATTTTCGCAAGTTCTAACTCTAATTGATCTCTTTGATCTCTCAAATCATTTGCATTCGCACTTGCACTATTGCTATTTTCAATTTTATTGATACCTTTATTGACTTCAACAATTTCACTTGCCAATCTGTTTACAGTATCGATACCACCTTTAAACTCTTCATTGAGCCTGTCTTGAAGTTTATGTAACTTTGTACTTGTATCATTTAAATTTTGTGCCATAGACTCCATAGATCGAAGCAATACCACTTTTTGAGAGTCATCATTTGGATTTTGAGCTACATCACTCCATGAATCAAAAAAACTCTTAATATCTTTTGCAATACCAAGATCATCTAAATCAGGAGCATACGTTGTAATCTCTTGGAGTGTCGTCTCCATTTTCTCAGAATATGCAACACTTGAACTACTGTTTTTCATTCTACCATATACAAACTCATCATGCGCTCTTGTAATAGAGTCTACATGTGTTCCTGCTCCCACGTCTCCTGGAAGATTATGAATAGGATAATTAACTTTTTGCGTAACAACTTGTTTTGAATACCCTGGAGTATTTGCATTTGAAATATTATGGCTAGTGGTATTAATCGCAGATTGCGAAGTACTAAGTCCACTATAACCGATATGTAATGAATCAAAAATTCCCATTACGCCGATACCATAAAAAGTGTCGCCGGACGAAGGGTATTTTTTTCATACCCATTGCCTTCAAGCGTAAACATTTTGTCAATAAGAGAGTTATAAAATTCACTTATTGTTGCTACAAATTTTGCATACTCTTTATTAACAGCCTTTAGACTAGAAAGTTTATCTTTAAATTGAGTTAAAGTATTGGCCTCTTCCTCACTTAAAATTTGATCTATAGACTTCCCTTCATGTGCTAATGTGAGTTTTAGAAGTTCTGTATTTAAAACCGTTTTCTTATGTTCAAATGAACCAATTAAACGATCTTTTTCTACTAGTCTATTATTTAATTTATCATGATGTGCTTCTTTAATATCTTCAATATCAGACTTCGTTAATGCCACTAAAGCATCGATATCTTCAATTGCACTTTTTAGTTGTTTTGTAATCATGATTTATCCTTACATCTATTATATATCTATAATATAAATCGACATAAATACAAATATCATTAACTTTTTTTAAAAATTAAATATATTGAATTTACTTAGGAAACAATTTGATTATTTATTTTCTTTGAGAAAGCTAAAAAGGAGTTCACTGTAGCCCATACCACCACTGAGTGCTTTTGACATTGTATCGTTATACATGGAGTTATAAATCTTATCACCAGCATCTTTCCCATAAAGATTATTTTCTCTTTTCAAAGAGATATCCAAAATCTTTTTGATCATAAATGACTCGAAATTATCAGTCTGTTCTTTGAGCTTTTTATCATCTTCTGTAAGTTCAATTTTTTTAGGATCAAAGGTTGAAATAGTTGCTAATGAGTTATCTATAGTCATCAGATAAGATCCAATTCGGCGGTGATACCACCAGCTCTTTTGATAGTTTGCATCACTGCGATAATATCTGCTGGCTTAGCACCTAATTTTTGAAGTACTCTTGCAATATTTGCAACTGTCACTTCACCCTCTTTCATGCGAACAATATTATTATTTACAGAGATGCTTGTCTCATCTCCATACTGATAATTGCTATCATCTGATTTTGGAAGCGTAGATGTAGGAATAATTTTAAGTGTTAAATCACCATGACTTACGACTACTGGATCTACTGCCACATTTAAACCTGCAACAACCGTACCCGTCTCTTGGTCAATCACTACTTTATTTGCTCCTACGTGTTGAATATTTGTCTCATTTACACGCGCTAAAAACTCTACCATGCTCATATCTGATGGTCGTCTAAGTTCAATAGTTCGAGGATCAATAGCATTTGCTACACCCTGTCCAAATGTTCCATTAATTATTTTTTGAATCTTTGCAGCCGTTGCGAAGTCAGATTTTTTAAGACTAAGTCTAATCATACTTTTAGCATTGATATCATAAGCCACTTCACGCTCAACCAAAGCCCCTGAAAAAATTTTTGCTACGGTTGATTTTTTACTATTTTTACCACCTGCACTAAATCCTTTATCAATACTTCCTTGAGCCAGTGCATATACTTCGCCATCAACTGCTTTTAAAGGGGTCATTACTAAAGTTCCGCCAACAATTGATTTAGCATCTCCAATAGAGGAGATTTCAATATCAAGACGATCACCATGACGTGAAAAAGCAGGAAGTTTTGCCGTAACAACTACTGCAGCGACATTTTTAGACTTTACTTTGTTTGAATTTACTTTGACATTCACACTTTGAAGCATACTTGAAATTGCTTGTCTTGTAAATTCTGAGGCAGATCCATCACCAGTACCACTTAAACCAACAACTAATCCATATCCAATAAGCTGATTATCACGAACACCTACAACACTTGTAAGATCTTTCACTTTAGCAGCCCAAAGTGTCTCAATTAGAAGAAGTAAAATAAAAACTGCTCTCAAACCCAAAATAATCCCTTTTTATATAAGTGACCAATCTAAAGCAATAACTATTCCACTATATAATAACTCAAAGAACTTTTACCAAATTTCTTACTCTTTTTTTGTCTAAAAGCACCTATAACTTCAGGCATTTTAGTTCCAGTTGCGTGTTCGACAATAATCATAACCACAATATCTTTGGGAGTATTTTCAATCAAAGAGAGTACTTTTTCATAAATATCCTCCATGCCTTCGCGAATATCAAAAGGAGGATCAAAATAGAGATATGCTTGCTCACTCTTTTGTGCAAACTCTTCAATTAATTTTGGATATATCTCAAAACTATCCCCTTTTAGTGCAAAAGTCCGCATATTATCTATCATCTCACAGTTTCTTTTTAAAACTTTATAGGCGTGATTGTCTCTCTCAATAAAATAAGCTTTTTTAGCACCACGACTTACTGCTTCCAATCCCATAGATCCAGAACCACCAAAAACTTCAATAAAATTTTGATCTATAATATCAAACTGCAAAGTATCAAATAAAGACCCTTTGAGAATAGATTTTGTACTTCGAGTAGTACTTAAAGAAGCAGACTCTAATTTTTTACCTTTATAAGTACCACCTGTTATCGTAATAGAAAAGCTCATGAGATTTTTCGTGCTAATTTTGCTATTTTATTGTGATGCTTCTTATTAAGCTTTTCAATAAAAGGTTTCATTTGCTCTTTAGAGGAGAGAGAGATCTCTGATTCCAGTATTTTGAGGAAATGCGCTTCTAAAGTCCCAAAAAGCTCTGCTTTGGTAAAAGGGATACGAAGATCCGCTTTTTTAGTATGACTTACCAATAAAGTGGGCTTATCCATTTGAAGCAGTTTATCACAAATAATAAGCTCTGCATACTCAGGTGAGACAATATGCCCTTTTAAATACGTTTCTAGTGATTTTTGTAAAAGTAGTGAATCACACATAAGCGCTAATTTCATTTATATAATACCTATCCTTGTCACAAATAGTAAACTTTTTATGATTTTATCACAAACTGTTATAAATTTTAAACAAATTTTATCAAGTAATATAATTCTTTACCGATGTACTTTTTAGAAAAAGCTAAAGGAGTAGCAATGGAATCCATGACAATAACGCCAAGTACGCAACCTATGGTTAGTGCACCAGCAGTTCCAACTTCTAATGAAACACCAAAGGTAGAAGCAAAAACTGTACAAACACAAACACAAGAAAAAGTACAAAGCAAAAATAATAACGAACAAGAGCAACAGCATCGTGAAATCAAACCATCAGAGGTGTCAGAAGAATTTAACAGTATTTCTGACTCATTAAACCTTGATGTAAAATTTGCTTATAACGAAAAAATAGATGAAGTTTATATCAATGTAACAGATAAAAACTCAGGAAGAGTCATACGAAAACTTCCAACAGAAGAAGCAATGAAAATTAAAGAGAGCATGAAAGACTTAGTTGGTGTTCTATTTGATAAAAAAGGATAAGAGATGGCAGGTGCATTAAGTACCCTAGGGCTAGGAAGTCAAGGGGTTTTAACCAATGATATTATTGATCAACTTAAAGAAGCAGATAAAACATCTATTATCAATCCTATAGAAAATAAAATTGAAGTATCTAATACTAAACAATCTACACTTTCGGAGATTAAGAAACTTGTTACAGAGCTTAAAGATCAAATTGTTTCACTCTCAGAACCAGAACTGTATCAAAATAAAACTAGTGCTTTAACCGGTAGTTCTATAACAGCTGACGTTTCGTCTTCAGCCCAAATACAAAACTTTGATATCAATGTTAAATCATTGGCAACACGAGATATTCAAGAGTCTACTCTAGGATTTTCATATGATGAAGCACTTGTAGAACCACAAACATTGACATTTAACATTGATGGTAAAGACTATGATGTTGAAGTTGGTATCACAGATAATTTAAAAACTGTAGCAGAAAAAATTAAAACTACAACAGATGGGAAAATTGAAGCTTCTGTTTTAAATACAGGTGGAGATACGGATCCTTATAAATTAATTATTAAGTCAGCGGATACTGGAGTAGACAATAAAATCACTATTAGCAGTACCGAAGCTGATCCAACAAAAAGCCTTGCTTTTGACAGAATTGGAGATGAACCTAAAGATGCAGAGATTGAACTAGATGGTATCACTGTACATAGAGCAAGCAATACTGTTGATGATTTAGTTGATGGTGTCACCTTAAATCTTCAAGAAGAAGGTAAAACTTCTGTAAAAGTTACCGCTGATAATGAAAAACTGATTGAAGAGATGGGTCTATTTGCGAAGAAATATAATTCAGTTATAGAAAAATTATCTGCAGTTACAAAATATGATGAAACAAATAAAAGTGCAGGTGTTTTTCAAGGTGCTAGTGAGATCCGAACTATTACCTCCTCTTTACAGAGTATTATTGGAGAAACAGTAACTTCAGATGGTAAAACTATTGCAGACTTTGGATTAGAACCTCAACGTGGTGGAACGCTAAAGTTTGATGAAGCAGATTTCAAAGAGATGCTGACAAGTGATACTGGTAAAGTTGAAGATTTTTTTAGAGGAACAGATGGAGACAATGGACTGTTTAATAAATTTGAAGACACACTTTTTGATATTGCGACCAGTTCCACAGGTGCATTAAAATCATTGAACAGTAATATTGAAAATAATTTAAGTGCACTTTTAGAAGAGCAGACTAAAGCGCAAACAAGATTGGACGATAGGTATGCAATCATGACAAAAAGATTCGCAGCATTTGATGGGGTTATAGCAAGATTAAGTAGCCAATCAACTTCCATTCAATCTATGATTGATGCACAATATGCAGATAGCTAAGGAGAAAAAATAGTGACACATAGAGCACACCAGGCGTATAGCCAAAACCATACAGCGGTACAGACACCTGAAAAACTTATCGAGATGTTATACGAGGGACTTTTAAAGTTTACGTCATTAGCAAAAAGAGCAATTGAAGAGGGAGATGCTGAAGCAAAAGCAAAATGGATCAATAGATCTATCGATATTTTTATTGAACTCATCAGCTCATTAAGCAATGATGGCACAGATATGACAGCATATCTAAGTGGTCTCTATATGCATCAAATAAAAACATTAAATAAAGCAAATATAGAAAACTCAACTACAGAACTAGATAGCATTATCCATGTCGTCAAAGTATTACTGGAAACATGGAAAGAGGAGACTTCAATTGCATACGAAATGGCTTAAAGCATTTAAAATTGCACTTATAGAGGAAGATCTTAAGAGTATAGATACACTACTTTCAGAGATTCCAGAATTTAAAAAAATTGAGGATATGAGAAATGCTTATACCCTTATAGGAGAAGCGAAAAAAAAGTTTGAAGATGAGCAGATGATCATACAACAAAAAATGAATAAAATGCAACAAGCAAAAAAGTTTTTAAATGTCAATGTTCGAGAAGCAAACTTGGATGAAGTTTACTAATAAAGGATGTATTTAAACTAATTTTATAATTTTATAATTTATTTAATTATGACATAACTTTGACATATCTTATAGTTATACTTACAGTATGCAAAGATACGATGTTATACATCATACTTTAGTTAAAAAATATATGAGATAAAAAGGGACAAAAGATGAATTGGATTGAACTATTTAAATTAGCACTCACAAGAAAAGATATTATAACTATTGATAAACTTGTACAAGATGTACCTGAATTTAAAAAAATAGAAGATATGAGAGCCGCATATACTCTTCTAGATGAAGTAAAGCAAACATTTGAGCGTGAGCAACATATCATTCAACAAAAAATGAACAATATGCAACATCAACACGCTTCTTAATGATGATGTTCCGCTTGACTATCATCGTATGGATCTAGATGCATATTCATAACCCACTCACGAGTAGGATCTAATAAAGAGATTCTCTCCTCAATACGATCACTTATACGATGTGCTTCTAAAAGTAACATATCATTTGTAAAAACCAAATGTACATCTACAAAGTTATTATGACCTGAAGTTCTTGTTTTAAGAAAATGATGACCTGTTAATCCCTCTTCACTATTTAAAATGTATTCTATATGTTCAACTTGTTTATCTTCTAACGCACCATCTAAAAGTACATATACACCCTCTTTGATAATTTTATAAGCCTCAAAAATAATATAAATAGCGATAAGCCCACCAATAATCGAATCAATAATTTGCCAAGATGTAAATTGAATCAATACCAAAGAGACCAAAATTGCACCATTGGTAAAAATATCAGTTTTATAGTGAAGCGCATCTGATTTAATCACCATAGAGTTTGTCTTTTTTGCAACATAATTTAGATAAAGAACTAAAGCAATAGTAATAATTAAAGAGATTAACATGACAATAATTGAAGTCTCAAGAAGCTTAGTCTCTTCATGATGAAAAGCCTTACGAATCGCTTCATAAAAGATATAGATACCTGACATGGTAATCACTGTACCTTCTATCACCGCAGCCAAAGCTTCAATCTTTCCTCTACCATAATTAAAAGTTTTATCAGCAGGCTGTTCAGATTTTGTGACTGCAAAAAAGTTAAAAACCGATACTATAAGATCTAGCACTGAATCAATAGCACTTGCTAAAACAGCAACTGAACCACTCATGATTCCAATAGTAAGTTTGATAAAAATTAAAAGTGTAGAGGTAGCACTAGCGACAAGTGTCGCCTTTTTCTGTAAGGTCATAAAAGCTCCAAATGATTTTTCGTATTATACAATCATCGCTATAAAACTTTTGGTAAATGCCACTCTTTATAAAAGGCAATAAACCGTAAAGCAATTCCTATAAAAAATACATTCATAATCGTAAGAAAATTTAATATATCAATAACACCTAAGATATAAATCAAAATACCTACAAAGATAGCAACTGTTCCATAAAACTCACTTACTAAAACCATAGGTATTTTATTGATAAGCATATCTCTCAAAACTCCACCACCCACAGCAGTAATCAAAGAAAGAAGGATCACACCAAAAAAATTAAACTCTGCCTCAACACCAATCAGTGCTCCAGAAATTGCAAATGAGACAAGTCCAAGCGTATCTGCTATCATAAAATAGAGGCTTTTTTCAATATTTGCAAAACGTTGAAGTTTAAATATTATTGCAATAATAACAACGGAGATCACTAATATAGAAGCAAGGTTATTGCTAAAAGCATAGAGTTCTCTTCCTACCAAGACATCACGAATCACACCACCACCAAGGGCAGTAAGAAAAGAGGTGATAAAGACACCTAAAATATCTAACTTACTCGATACTGCAATAAAAAAGCCACTGAGAGAAAAGGAGATAATCCCAATGATCTCAGCAACTTCTATAAGCGTCAATCTTGATCAGCTTTTGCAATATTCAAGGTACTAACTAAAGCATTGATAGAGGCATATGAGATATTATCCCCTACTCCAACACCATAGTAAGTTTTTTCATTTGCAATCACTGCAAAATATGCCGCAGCTTTTGCATCTGAGCCATGAGAAAGTGCGTGTTCAAAATATTCAACTACTTTAAACTCCACACCCAACTCTTTAAATCCATTACTTACAGCATCAATAATCCCGCCAGAAGTGATCTTTTTAAAATGTCTATTTTCACCTATGCAAAAATCACCTTCAACACATGATTGTTTATCATCAAGCTCTATTTTAAAATCACTTAAACAATAATAGTCATGACGATTCACAAATTGTGCTTCAAATAGCTCTAAAATTTGCTGTTCACTTAAAATTCCATCCACTCTATCACTCTGTTTTTGAATGATTTTTCCTACTATTGGTTCCATAATTTTTGGTATCTTATAGCCATAATTTGTATTTAAGATATAAGCAACACCACCTTTTCCAGATTGTGAATTGATTCGAATAATCGCTTCATAATCACGTCCAACATCTTTTGGATCAATTGGAAGATAAGGTACTTTCCACTGCTTGTTATCTTTTTGAACTTCCATACCTTTTTTAATAGCATCTTGATGTGAACCACTAAAAGCGGTATAAACCAAATATCCAACATAAGGATGTCTCACACTTGTTGAAATTTCATTCACACTCTCAACAGTTTTAACAATTTTATCCACATCAGAAAAATCAAGCTTAGGATCTACACCTTGTGTATACATATTTAATCCAACAGTTAAAATATCTACATTTCCAGTTCGTTCACCATTTCCAAGTAACGTACCTTCAACACGATCCGCCCCAGCCATCAAAGCTAACTCAGTTGCTGCAATTGCAGTACCTCTATCATTATGGGCATGTAAACTTACTAAAACTTGGTCACGTCTTTTGATTTGACGGCACATCCATTCAATTTGGTCTGCATAAATATTTGGTGTTGAGGACTCCACAGTTGCAGGAAGATTTAAAATCACTTTTTCATCTCCTTGTGGGTTCCAAGCATCTACTACAGCATTACAGATATCACTTGCAAACTCTAACTCAGTTTGCGTAAAACTCTCTGGAGAATACTCAAGTCTCACAGTGCCATCAAACCCTTCAAAATACTCTTTTACCCAGGCAACACCTTGCAAAGCAATATCAATAATCTCTTTTTGTCCCTTTTTAAAGACAATTTCTCGCTGATTAGTCGAAGTCGAGTTATAAAGATGTACAATCACATTTTTTGCACCCTGCAATGCTTCAGCACTTTTTTTAATCAAATGCTCTCTAGCTTGTGTTAAAACCTGAATCGTTACATCATCTGGAATTAAGTTATTGTCGATCAAATACCGTGTGAATTCGTATTCAACTTCACTCGCACTTGGAAAACCAACCTCAATCTCTTTAAATCCCATCTCAACTAACAACTTAAAAAACCGAACTTTCTTATCCAAAGTCATCGGTTTGATTAAGGACTGATTTCCATCTCTAAGATCCACACTACACCACATTGGTGCCTCTGTAATCTCAGAATCAGGCCATGTTCTATCTTTTATATCTATTTTTTTAAATTTTGTGTATTTCATAATATTTTCTCTCTTTTTATATTTGTCAATATAGCATAAATATATGCAAACTTTTAAATGTAAGTGCTGTTAATGTCTAAAAAATTATAGACTAAGAAGTAAGAGTGAGAGCAGGAGAAGTGATTTAGTTCCGGCAGTATAGTTTTGAACTGTTTGATTTGGTATCATGATTTCTCCTTGTTTAAATTTACTGTATTGTAGCATATTTTTTAGAAACAAACAAACTACCCAATATAAAGAATTTAAAAAAACTATAATATTTATAACTTTTTCTAGCACAAGCTAGTATTATATTTTCTTATGTAAAAATTTAAGCTTAGATAAATTCATAAAATATTATAATAAATAGTTATAAATAATTCTAAGGAGATCATTATGAGAAGAGTTTTGTTGGCACTACTTCTGTCTAGTTCTATGGCATTTGCACAAAGTACCGCAGAGAAACAAGCAGAAAGAGTAAAAACTATGCAGGATTTAGAATCTGCAATGTCATTTATGCAAAAAGGTTTTTTGTATAACAATGAAAGTATGGTAATAAAAGGTGTAAGTGACTTTAAAGATAAATTAAGGAATATAGACTCTTTTGTAATTGATGTTGAGAATAAGGGAGAAGATAGACACAATAGATTTAATCCAAGAGCTTATGCTAGTGTTGAAACAAAAGCGATCTCAAAACTTGCTGATGGAATTATAGATAATTTTAAAGATGGTAACAGAGATGAATCAATTAAATATTTTCATAAAACATTAGATAGATGTCTTACATGTCATAAAGTAGTTAGAAAATGGTAAAAATAACATAGAGGATTTTATCCTCTATGTTTATTAATGTTTTTGATTTTTTGCTGCTGCTACCCAAGCTATCAACATATCTACTGATGGCACTTCTGGAACAATAGGTTTTTTAGTATTAAATGCCACCATCTTACTTTGAAGTGATTTCACATTTGTACCAGTCAACTCTTTTCTTGAAGATATTCCAACAGTCTGCATAATTTCAGCAAATTGACCACCAACACCTGGAAGTCTCATAAGATCTGACATACTAGCCCATGCTCGAAGTGCATCAAAATTAACTTGCATTTTATTTGATATTTTTTTAGTAGCACGGTTATCTCTTAAACAACTTCTTGCTAAATCACAAGTTGTATTAATTCCCATACTTCTAAGTTTTTTTCCATATGTTGGTCCAATACCCTCTACTTCTTCAATATCATAACACTCATTCATATCTTCCATAACATGAGCAGAGCCCAAAGCGGCTACAATTTTACTACTATCTGGGGATTCCATCCATCTCAAAATCAAGTCAAGTGAAGGAACATCAGGAACAATGGCGTGATTTGCATTATATTCTACCATTGTACTATGTAGCGTTTTTGCATTGAGTTTACTTAATTCATCTCTTGAAGATACACCAACTACTTGCATAATTTCTGCATATTGACCATCCACACCTGGAAGTTTTATAAGATCTGCCATACTAGCCCATGCCTGGATTGCAGAAAGATCTATTTTTGTTTCACTAGCTGCTTTTTTAGCTGCATCTTGATCATGTAAAAACCTTTCTACAAAATCACAAGTTGTATGCACACCCATACTTTTAAATCTTTTTCCATAGCCAGGTCCAATACCCTCAATCTCTTCTACATCATAACACTCATCTAAATTTCCAATTGTTGAAAAAAGCTCTTGGTCTGCATGCATTAACTCAGTTTTTGCTTCATTCGCTTCTGATTGTGCCATATTTAAATCAGCTTTAAGTGTCTGTTGCACTCTATCAGCTTTACTAATTTTAGAGTCATAATCACTTATAATGCCTTGCATTTTACCTTCCCAACTTGACTCTGAATCTTTAAGTTTCAGATTCCACTCATGTTCTGAATCTACTAATTTTTGCTGTAATTCTTGAACTTTAGTACGAGTTGCTACTAACTCATCTTTTACTGCTGTAACTTCTTGATCGTTATCTTCTCTTTTAAGATTATAATCACCCATAACACCTTGAAGTTTATTTTCCCAGCTTGATTCTGTATCTTTTAGTTTTAAATTCCATGCATTTTCTGAATCTATCAACTTCATTTCTGTTGATGTCAATTTTGCTTTTAACTCTTCTAATTCTACACTAGAGTCATCTGATGAAGTTGCATAATTACTCTTAACACCTTGAACTTTACCTTCCCAATCTAACTCAATATTTTTTACCTTTTCCGTCCAACTATCATTTACAGTAGATAATTCTAAACGAGCATCTTTTACTTCTGCCTGTGCTGTTAATAATGCATTCTCTAATCCCTGTTTTTCTAAATTAAGCTTGCTAAGTTCAGAATCATAATTTCCTACAAGAGTTTGAACTTTACCTTCCCAATTTGACTCAGCATCACGAAATCTTACATCCCATTCATCATTATTATTATGAATGCCCTGTTTTATATGACTTTCAGCGGCATCTATCTTACCTTGCCATACTGCTTTATCTGCATCATATCTTGCAGTCCAATCATTATCCATATTGCGAAGTTTATTTCTACAACCACCACGTAGCCACCATCCAATCAATGCTCCAATTAATCCCGCTATCAATAAACATATAAATATTTGTGCTAGTAAATAACTCATTATTTCACTCCTTTTACATTAAATTCTATTCTTCGATTTTTTGCCTTACCTTCTGTCGTACTATTATCTGCAATTGGATTAGCTTCGCCATACCCCACTGCTTTAAGTCTTTGCGATGATATCCCTTTGTCTATCAAATAAGCTCTTACTTTAATTGCTCTTTTAGTACTTAATCTTTTATTATAACTTTCACTCCCATCAGAATCTGTATAACCGGAAATTGTAATACTATCATCTGAACATTTTTTAGCGATATTAGTTAATAAATCAAGTAACGCATAACTTGAAGGTTTTATATCTGCTTTATTATATGAAAATTGAATTTTTTTGTGAGATAAAATTTTTTTAAACTCTATTTGACATAAAGCAGCAGCACTAAGTGGTGCTTTTTGTACCTTCTTTATCTTCAGTTTTTCTCTTGGAATATTTACCACATGTGCACCAAGTTTTACGGCACCTAAATTTCGAGCTGTTTTGGCATCTATCTTTGTTGTTTTAGCAAAAGGAATATCATCAAAATTCACTGTTTCAACAACAGTTTTTTGCACACTAGGGATATCCTTCAGTGATTTAATCTTAAACTCTATTCTTCGATTTTTTGCTTGTCCCTCTTGTGTTTTGTTATCAGCAATTGGTTTAGACTCTCCATAACCTATAGCGTAAAGTCTTCGAGATGAGACACCCTTTTTCACTAGATATTTTTTTACAGCATTTGCTCTAATAGTACTTAGCTTTTTATTATAAATATTATTTCCAGAAGAGTCTGTATAACCACCTATTTCAATCACACCTTTTGGACATTTTTGGGCAACTTTAGCTAAAGCATTTAACAATACATAACTATCAGGCTTAATTATTGCCTTATTAGATGCAAAATTAATTTTTTTACCTGATAATATTTTTTGTAAATTTTCTTGACAGGAATCAATTGCACTCTTTGTTGTACCTTTTTCAACTACTTTTGAAGATACTCTAACATCTATGACAGGTATAGGTTCTGGTTTTGTAGCTATTTCTATATCGATAATTGGTATGGGTTCAGGTTTTGAAGTGACTTCTACGTCGATAATTGGTATAGCTTCTGGTTTTGAGACTATTTCAACATCAACCGGAGTAATAACAGATTCTGATTTTATGTCAGCCTTTGATGAAGCTTGAGCAACAATTAAACGATTTTCTACACCTGTAACACCTTCTTGTGCCAAAGCAATTCTTTGTGCTTCAGCTTTAAATGCAGCACTTGGAGCTGTTCCCTCAAGCGTAACAATTCTAGTCATCGCTAAATCATTACCTTTGATATCAGACTTAACCCAATTCATCTGCTTGGCTGTATACGTACTTTGTGTTTTAGATGCTAAATCATTTTTTATCTCGGCTGATTTATCTAAAAAACAGAAATAAGATAAAATTCCTATGAGTAGCAAACCTAAAAGTAAGATCAAGAATTTTCTCATATCTATCCTTTTCGTCATGAATTTTAATCCAAAACTTATGCCCTAAAATCAAAGCAAAGAAAGAAAAAGATTAATTAGTTTTAATTATATGATAAAACAACTTTAACAAAAAAGTAAAAAAATCAATACTTTAATAATTAAATTTTTCCTAAGAAACTATTTAAAAAACTGTACACAAACTATTTACAAATTTTCTGTATAATCTCTATAAAATTATAACAGGGGAATGCAATGATTAGAAGCTTATTGCTTATTTTTATACTATTTTATTCATCACTTTTTGCGTTTGAACAAGGCAATATTTTAAAGCCAGAAGAAGCTTTTATCGCAGAAGCTGTTCAAACAAATGATAAAATTCAAACTACTATTAAGCTAGCACCAGAGATTTATATCTATGATGAAATGCTAAAATACACTATTACCAAACCAAAAGAAATCAACTTAGACAAGCTTATAAAAAGGCCTGAACCTGTAAATTATCATGACTTTATAGTCCATCGTGATGGTGATGTAGTCGTAGATATTCCATTATCGGTGATTAAAGATCAAGTTGGAAATGGTGCTTTTACACTAAAAATCGATTATCAAGGGTGTTCAGATAAAGGACTCTGTTATCAGCCACTTAGTAAAAGTTTTGACTTTGGAGAAGCAGTAGCATCTGAACAACCAACTGAAGAAAAAGCTCCTATTCAAGCAAACAGTGATGTCGAAACAAGTGAAGAAGACCAAATTGTAAATGCACTTAAAAGTGGTTCGATTGGAACGATATTAGCACTCTTCTTTGGATTTGGACTTTTACTTGCACTCACACCTTGTATCTTTCCAATGATACCTATCTTATCTTCTATCATTGTTTCCCAATCAGGTGACGGAAAAGAGAAAATGAGCGCAGCAAGAGGATTATTCCTCTCTTTGATTTATGTACTCTCTATGTCTATAGCCTATACATTTGCAGGGGTACTAGCAGGTGTATTTGGAGCTAACATCCAAACTGCAATGCAAAATCCATGGGTCATTTCTATGTTTGCACTTGTATTTGTAGCCCTTGCATTTTCAATGTTTGGCTATTATGAGATCCAACTTCCTCGAACACTACAAAATAAAATCAGTAAAACATCAGATGAGGCAAAAGGAAGTGGCGGTCTTTTAGGCGTTGCAATCATGGGATTTTTATCAGCACTCATTGTCGGTCCTTGTGTGGCCCCTGCCCTTGCTGGCGCACTTGTATACATTGGACAAACGGGAGATGCACTCTTAGGTGGAATGGCACTTTTTGTGATGAGTATAGGAATGGGTGTGCCACTTTTAATCATTGGTGCAGGAGCTGGTAAATTTATGCCTCGCCCTGGTGGTTGGATGACGCTCGTTTCACAAATATTTGGTGTTGTCATGTTAGGTATCGCCATCTGGATGCTTTCTCGTATTATCCCTGGCTCTATTAGCCTATTTTTATGGGCACTTCTGTTTATCGGAAGTGGTGTTTATTCAGGTGCTTTTGAGACCACAAAAGAGGGTGTCAGTGGTGCTAAAAAATTGATTAAAGTTTTTGCTGTGATGTTATCACTCATTGGTGCGATCATGCTAATAGGCTCATTTTCAGGAGCAACAAATCCTCTGAATCCACTAGAAAAATTTGGTGCGTGTACTCCAATTGGAGAATCTCAAACAAAAGTCAATAGTTTTAAAAAGGTTAAAACAGTTACTCAATTAGAGCAAGAAATACAAAATAGTAATAAAATGGTCATGATAGATTTTGGAGCTGATTGGTGTGCTTCATGTAAAGAGCTGGAACATATCACTTTTCCTGATCCTACAGTTTCAAAACTAATGAGTAATTTCAAACTTATAAAGATAGATGTTACGAAAAATAGTGATGAAGACAAAGCACTTTTAAAAAAGTATAATGTTTTTGGACCACCTGCAATTATCTTTTATGATGCCGATGGAAATGAACTTAAAAACTTTAAAACTATTGGATATAAACCACCAGAGCAATTTGCTCAAATCTTACAAAACGTGTTAGGAAAATAATATATGTTAGTCACAATCGGAGCAATTTTTTTCATCTATATTTTAACGAAAATCTATATTTCTGTCATGGAAATTGGATATGTCAGTATCCAAAAACATAATCCTGCTGTAATCTTAACAGCATCAAATTATCTTAAAGCTGCTAATTATAAGATCTCTAGCCAAAGATTAGATATCGTAGGTTCACTTGTTGAATATATTGCTTTTATCTTTTGGATAGGCTTTGGTTTAAAATGGCTAGATGGTATGATCACTATCGAAGATATGGCACTCAAATCTGTGCTCTATGTACTTCTTTTTGGAGTAGTTGGATTTTTCTTTTCTCTACCTTTTGATCTTTATAAAACTTTTGTTTTGGATAAAAAATTTGGCTTTTCAAATATGGATGCTAAACTCTATATCGTTGATACACTAAAATCTTCTTTAATGTTTATTCTTTTTGGAGGTGCAATCACTTGGCTTATCTCTAAAATCATTATCAATATCGAAAGCTGGTGGCTTTGGGGATTTGCACTTATTTTTGGCATCATGGTCATCATCAATGTAATTTATCCTACTTTAATAGCACCAATTTTTAATAAATTTACAATTCTTGAAAATGATGATCTTAAAGAGTCTATTGAAAAGCTACTTGACTCTGCAGGTCTCAAAACTGATGGTGTCTTTACAATTGATGCTAGTAAAAGAGATAATAGACTCAATGCCTATTTTGGAGGGCTAGGAAAATCAAAACGTGTCGTCTTGTTTGATACCCTCATTGAAAAATTGACTAAAAATGAACTCCTTGCAGTTTTAGGTCATGAACTCGGGCACTTCAAACATAAAGATATCCTCAAAAATATTGCCATGGTAGGAACACTTCTATTTTTGATGTTCTTTATATTTGGTAACTTACCTGAGTCACTTTTTGAGGCAATTGGCATAGAAAGATCTCCCTACTCTATCATCGCTATGTTTTTGATCTTTTCACCAATACTTTTACTCTTTTTCATGCCACTGTTTGGCATGATGAGCAGATCAAATGAGTACCATGCAGATGAGTATGGATCAGCATGTCAAAGTCAAGAAGAGCTAGCATCAGCTTTACAAAAATTAGCCAATGAGAACAAAAGTTTTCCAAAATCTCATCCACTTTTTATCTTTTTCTACCACTCACATCCACCACTTGTTGAGAGACTTAAAAGATTAGGCGTTAAAATAGATGAATAACCCCACTATTAAAGAGGCACTAAAAGAGGCCTCTTTAATTTTGAACAACCCCAAAGAAGCTTCTATTCTTTTACGATATCTTTTAAATTACGACCAAGTCCAACTACTCTTAAATGAACAAAAAACACTAGATCAGTATCAAGAGTATCAAACACTGATACAAAGATGTAAAGTTAATGAACCTATCGAATACATCACTGGAAATGTAAGTTTTTATTCAAGAGATTTTTTTATACAACCTGGTGCACTTATACCACGTCCTGAGACAGAACTATTGGTTGATTGTGCCTTAGAGATTGCAAAAACAAAACCTCTTCGTATTGCTGAAATTGGAACAGGAAGCGGTATCATATCTGTGATGTTAGTATTGCTTGTAAATAAGATCGAAATTGTAGCGACAGATATCTCAAGTGAAGCTTTAGCAGTTGCCAAAATAAATGCTAAAAAATTTGGAGTAGAAGATAAAATAACATTTGTGCAAAGCAATTATCTTGATAATATTTATAATGAATTTGATATGATCATCTCAAATCCACCCTATATCGCAAATGATTTTGAATTGGAAGAAAATCTCTCTTATGAACCACAAAATGCACTTTTTGGCGGAAAAGTTGGAGATGAAATGTTAAAAGAGATTATTGATCTTTGGATTGAAAAAAAATCTCCTTACCTCTTATGCGAAATGGGATACGACCAAAAAGAGCCTTTGACTCAATACTTAATCAACCATGGCATAAAAGAGTTCTCTTTTTATAAAGATTTAGCAGGATTTGATCGTGGATTTATTGCTTATGCAGGAGTGTAAAATTTGAATAATATTATAGAGTTTAAAGAAGTACATAAATATTTTGGTACTAAAAAAGTACTTACAGGATTAAACTTTGCGATCAAAGAAGGTACTGTTGCAGTAGTCATGGGACCTTCAGGAACAGGTAAATCTACGGTTATTAAACAGATCGTCGGACTTTTAAACCCTACAAAAGGTGAAGTAATCGTTGAAGGATTAAATGTCGCTAAAGCCACGGAAAAAGAACTTTTAGAAATTCGAAAAAAGATAGGTTTTGCATTTCAATTTGGTGCACTATTTGACAGTATGACCATCTATGAAAATATCTCATTTCCACTTCGAGAACATAGTGACTATAATGAAGATAAAATAAAAGAAGAGGTTATAAAGTCCCTTGAACTCGTAGGTCTCAAACCTGATGAAGTGATGCATCTATATCCACATGAGCTTAGTGGTGGTATGCAAAAAAGAGCTGCCATTTCTAGAACCATTATTTTAAAACCTGATATTATTTTATATGATGAGCCAACTTCTGGACTTGATCCAATAGCGAGTGATCTTATCAGCCGTCTTATCGTAAAGCTACAAAAAGAACTTGGAACTACTTCAGTTGTCATCAGTCATGATATAAATGAGAGTTTTAAAATTGCAGATCAAATGATTATGCTTTATGATGGAAAAGTATTAGCTGATGCGGAGCCTGAGTTTTTTAAAACTACAGACAACCCTATCATCAGACAGTTCATTGATGGAATTAGCGAGTTATAGCACTAAGCCTCTTCACACTTTTGAAGTTGTTCATGGGCTCTTTCCATAAATGACTGTGGAGTATCATCACTCTCATGTACGGTAATACCATAAGAGAGTGAGACTTTCATATTTACAAAAGTACGTGCATCTACAATACTTTTTATAAGAAATGCAATCTTTTCAGCAGACTCTATAGAGCACTCCGGAAGTAAGATTAAAAATTCATCATCATCCCACTTTGCTAAAACATCGTGTTCCCTTACTTCATATTTAACACATTCAAGAAGTTTATCTGTCGCTTCTTTTACAAAAAATGGATCGTCTTTCTCCCAATCCATGTTAAAAAGTAATACCGCTAAATTTTTTTCATTATTTCTATCATTATGAATATCAGAATTTGCAAATGCGGTTAATTTCTCTTTTGTATAACGACTCAAAAAGTCATCAAATGAAACTTGATCTCTCAGCTTGTCTGATCTCAAAAAAGCTTTCAAAAAGAACATTTTTTTACCAACCATTATTTTTACCTGCCTATAATTTTTTGCAAGTACTTCTTCGTACTTAAAAAGCATATCGGTTATAAAAAATATTTTGTTAATTTTTTTTATACTTAAGCTTTTTTTTTAACAAAAGTGTTACAATTTAGAACATTTTGTTAAATATATTTTATATAAATGTAATATATTGTCTATTAAAAAGAAAAATATTAATATTCTTTATATTAATATAATTGTACAAGTTTTTATAGTGATGTTTTGTTAATTTTTTACTTTAATTGGCTTAAGTAATTAAAATTTGTGCCGATATACTTTTAAGCCCGTGCAACGTTTGTTTCAACTCCTCCTCTTTTTGACGTTGCAGGGTCTTTTAAACTAATGAGCAAAATTCCCTTTTATGACGCTAACACTAGGTTCTCTTCAGCAGAGTGCTCACGCACAGATAAACTGTGCTTAAATCTGATATAAAATTTAATTACCAAACATTTTCAAGGCAAGATCCAAATCCTCTTTTGTATCAATACCAAAACTTTTACTTTTAACTTCAACCATTGCAATTTTTTGACCATGATAGAGTGCACGAAGTTGTTCTAACTTTTCAATATCCTCTAATGGAGCATTTTCTAGGGCACAAAAATTCTCAAGTGAATTTTTTGTAAAGCCATAAATACCAAGATGACCATAATAGTTATGATGTTCTTCTCTATCATAAGGAATTTTACTTCTTGAAAAATAGATCGCATATCCTTGATGGTCCATGATTACCTTGACATGATTTGGATCATTGGCAAATGAAGGTTCAATCTCCTTATAACAACTTACCATCATCACACCCTCTTGTGCATTTTTCGCACGTACTACACGATCATAAACACGCTGTACAACCTCTGGTTCTATAAAAGGTTCATCTGCTTGGACATTGATAACAATTTCATCATCACTAATGCCTAGGATATGTGCAGCTTCATTGATACGATCTGTTCCACTTTTATGAACTTCACTCGTCATAACAGCTTTAAAACCATACTGTTCAGATATCTCTAAAACCTCTTTTGAATCAGTTGCAATTGCTACTTCATCAATACCTTCAACTCTCTTTGCTGTAGCAATCACCATGGGGAACCCATTTATATCTGCTAAAACTTTATTTGGAAATCGACTCGATGCAACACGTGCAGGAATAATTATCATGACAGCCCCTTTAGAGTAAAATCATATCAAAAAAGGTTGGGGTTTGTTCTTATATCAAGAGGAGAGTGGTTATTTTTTCAATAGTGATTCTCATTTTTTATATGATTTTATTACTAAATTCAATCCCAAAGGTGAACTTTTAGATATAGGGTGCGGATGTGGAATCCTTGGTCTTTTAACAGTGCGTGATTTTCCCGTCTCTCTTACAGGAATTGACAAACAAAGCCATAATGTTTTTATATCTCAAAAAAATGCCCAAATCAATAAGCTAAACTCCCATGTTATAGAAGATAATTTTTTAAGTCATGCATTTGAAAAAGAGTTTGATTTTATTATTTCAAATCCACCATACTATCATGATGGTGTCAGTAAAAGTGAAAATGAAGCGCTTCATATCAGCCGCTACAATACACATATGCCGATAAAAGATTTTATACAAAAAGTAAAAAAGCTTCTTAAAAATAGAGGACATTTTATCTTTTGTTATGACTCAGGTAGTTTACAAGATCTACTTGTAAGTTTAAAAGAAGCAAAACTCCAAGTAGAAGATATACGCTTTGTATATGGAACAAAATCTAAACCTTCCTCATTAGTACTCATTCATGCAAGAAAAGGAAGTCGTGCAAAAAATAAAATACATCCTCCATTAATAAACATGAATGAAGGGGAACCAACTTTAGAGGTAAAATCTATTTATCAAAAAACAAGGACATATAGTATAAAATGTATAACATTATAAAGCAAGAGGGATTTGACTTTACATTTGATGTTTCAAAGTGCGTTTCATGTGAAGGAAACTGTTGTATTGGTGAGAGTGGATATATCTGGTGTACCCCTAAAGAGATTAATGATATTTCTGAATTTTTGGGTTTAGAGCGTCAAAACTTTATAGATACGTATACTAGAAAAGTAAATTATAGAATATCTCTAAAAGAGTTAAAAATCAAAGAGAGTTTTCACTGTGTTTTTTTTGATTCAGATAAAAAAGGATGTCAGATTTATCCTGTAAGACCTTCACAGTGTCGTACTTTTCCCTTTTGGGATCATTTTAAACAAAACAAAGAAGAGGTGGTAAAAGAGTGTCCAGGTATTATTATTTAGTTATTTTGATTGTAGCGCTTAGTACTGGTTGTACTGTAAAACAGTCTATGCTACTTCCAACTTCTGATAAAGTTTTAGATTCAAATTTAACATCAAACTTTTCACAAGAAGATCGACTTGCTATTTTTGCGCTTGATGCACAAAATCATGGTAAATTTAAAGAAGCATCAACTTATTTTTCAAAGCTGTATGATCAGACAGGGAAAGTGACTTACGCAACAGAAGCAATTAGAAATGCTGTGCTTGTCAAAGATTATGACAATATCAAAACTATTTTAGACAAAGCAGAAGCAAACAACCATCATGACACAACACTTGATAGTTATCTTGTCGCATACTATATAGATAAAAAAAGATTTCAAGAGGCAAAAGCATTAACAGACAAACTTATTAAATCCAAGAGATCTGCTAAAACTTTAGAGCTTGCTGGATTAGTACATGATGGGCTGGGTGAGACTAAAAAAGCATTAGCATATTTTGAAGAAGCGTATCAAAAAGAGAAAAGTACTTATGCACTTTTGAAGATGACTGATCTTATTTATATCAAGATGAATCAAAAACAAAAAGCGATAAGACTTCTGGAAACAGATGTGACACTAAATGGTTGCTCAGAAACAATCTGCTCTAGATTAATCCAGTTTTACACACATACGCATGATAGTGATGGAATTGCAAATATGTTGAAAAAACTTTATAAAAAGAGTAAAAACCCAGCATTTGCAGAAAAATTGATACAACTTTATGCCTCTAAAAAGAGTTATGATCAAGCAATATCATTTTTAAAAGAGACTAAGTTTGATAACTATTTACTACTAGATATCTATACTTCAAAGAAAGATTATAAAAATGCATTAAAATTAGTAGATCAACTTTATGAAGAAAGTGGTGACAACGTATTACTAGCAAGATCAGCAATCTTGGAGTATGAAAGTGCTGTAGATAAAAAATCAAAAAAGCTACATAAAAGTGTCAGTAAAAAATTTGACCAAGTAGTAGATATATTAAAAGATCCACTCTATTATAATTACTATGGATATATACTAATTGATCATAACTTAGATATTGATAGAGGAATAGCATTGGTAAGAAAAGCTTTAAAAGAGGATCCCAACTCACTTTTTTATATCGATTCTCTGGCATGGGGAATGTATAAAAAGGGAAATTGTGAAGATGCCTATAAACTTTTAGAACCTATTTCAAAAAATAACAATGAAAAAGAAGTACTTGACCATATCAAAACCATAAAAAAATGTATAGAGGCAAAAAACAGATGATACTTGATGATATAATTAGAAAAACGAGAGAAGATCTAAAACAACGAGAAAAAGAGATGTCTATTGATTGGCTAGGACGTTCTCTTGCATACAATGCATATGCACCACGAGATATTAAACCTTATTTAAAAGCTACGAAAGAAGATCCATATAGAATTATCGCAGAAGTTAAAAAAGCAAGTCCAAGTAAAGGCGTTATTAGAGAAGACTTTGATCCACTTTTCATCGCTCAAGAGTATGAACGCGCAGGAGTAAATGCGATATCAGTGTTAACAGAACCTCATTTTTTCCAAGGAAACCTTGAGTACCTTACCGGCATCAGACGTTATGTTGCAACGCCACTGCTAAGAAAAGATTTTATCATTGATAAGTATCAAATTGTTGAAGCATTAGTATATGGAGCTGATTTTGTGCTACTCATTGCTACAGCTCTAAGTAAAGATAAGCTTAAAGAGCTTTTAAACTTTACACGACATATGGGTATGGAAGCATTAGTAGAAATTCATGATAAAACTGATCTCAAAAAAGCGATCTTTGCAGGGGCAGATATCATTGGTGTTAATCATCGAAATCTTGAGACTTTTGAGATGGATATGTCTCTTACAGAAAAGCTCATGCCTTTGATTCCAAATGGAAAAATCATAGTTGCAGAGAGTGGAATCAATGATAAACAGACTATTGAAGATTTAAGTGCTATTGGAGTTGATGCTTTCTTAATTGGTGAACACTTCATGAGACAAGATGATATCTATGAATCGGTTAGTGCCTTAAAGAAGATATGAAGGCAATTGATACACTTATAGAGATTTTTGCTAAATTAGCAGCATCTCTTATAGTTGTACTGAGTTTTTTAGTGGTATATGATTCTATTAATAGATACTTTTTTGCTGGAGGATCTATTGCCCTTCAAGAGTTAGAGTGGCATATCTTTGACATTATCTTTTTATTAGGACTTTCATATACATTAAAAAGTGATAAACACGTTAGAGTTGATATCTTTTACAGCAATTATTCTCAAAAAACAAAAGCAATTGTAGATATCTTTTCACAGCTACTTTTTATCCTTCCCTTTACGCTTCTTATCCTTTACGTCAGTTTTGGATATATTGAACTCAGTTATACACAAAATGAAATTTCACCCGATCCTGGAGGTCTGGCTTATCGTTGGATGATCAAATCAATGATGATCATTGGTTTTGTGTTACTTGGATTACAAAGTATCTCAGAGATCTTTAAAAATATTAAAAAGATAAGGGTTGAAAATTGATCAGTCTTTATCTTTTTATAGCAGCACTTGTACTGCTAATGATTGGTTTTCCCGTAGCCTTTGCTTTTGGTTCTTCTGCACTTTTTGTAGCACTTTTAACTCCAGATGTAGGCATTGATATTTTTCAGCTCATGCCTTATCGTATTTATGGAATCATGCAAAATTTTACACTATTGGCAGTTCCACTTTTTATCTTCATGGGACTCATACTTGAAAAAAGTAAAATTGCAGAAGCCCTCTTAATAAATATCGGCAAGCTCTTTGGAAATGTACGAGGAGGGCTTGCCATAAGTACAGTCCTTGTTGGTGCAGTGTTAGCAGCAAGTACCGGTATTGTAGGAGCAAGTGTTGTGATGATGGGCATTATTTCACTTCCTATCATGATGCGCTATGGATATTCAAAATCATTAGCAAGTGGCACGATCGCTGCGAGTGGAACACTAGGACAAATTATACCCCCTTCTATCGTACTTATTATACTGGGTGATGTGATGGGTGTAAGTGTCGGAGACCTTTTTCGTGCGGCTCTTGGACCTTCACTTCTTTTGGTAGGACTCTATATCTTATACATCTTAGTAATTTCTCATCTCAAACCTGATATTGCACCAGCGATAAGCAATCAAAATGAAGATAGGAAAAAAGTAATTTTAAAAGCACTTCTCTCTATCATCCCTCCCATTCTTTTAATTACACTCGTCCTTGGTAGTATCTTTGCAGGAATTGCAACCCCTACAGAATCAGCAGCTTTTGGTAGTGTAGGCTCCCTGCTCTTGATGCTCTTAAATGGATCTTTTACCTTTTTAAATATCAAAGATAGTGCCTTGGAAACTGTCAAAATGACCTCTATGATCTTTATGATTCTTATCGGTGCTACAGCATTTTCACTCGTTTTTAATGAAGTTGGTGGCGGGGATTTAGTTTTAGAATTTTTTGAAAAAGATATTGCAGATGGTTGGACTTTTGTAGCAATTGCTATGATTGCAATTTTTATCTTAGGATTTTTTGTAGATTTTTTAGAGATCTGTTTTATCGTGATCCCTATTCTCTTGCCTATCGTTGAAGTTTTTGATATCGATCCAATTTGGTTTGCAATCTTAGTTGCTATGAATCTGCAAGCCTCATTTTTAACACCACCTTTTGGGTTTGCCCTTTTTTATCTAAAAGGATCAGCTGGAGATTTGGTCAGTACCAAAGATATCTATAAAGGGGTTTTACCTTTTATCATATTACAAGTGATAACATTAGTGATTATAATTATGTTTCCAGAGATTGTAAATGTGTTTTTGGATTAGTGGGACAAAATGAGACAAAGTCTCATTTTGTGTTAGGCTGCATGCCCTTGAATATAATAAGTTTCTTTTCCTGAAACTTTAGTAAGGTTAACTTTATATTTTTCAGACCATTTATGAATAAGCTTATCTGCTATTTCTGAATTGGTCTCATTTTTAATTTTAAAAAAATCTTGTGATGAAGAGATCGCGACAAACGAACCATGAGGCTTAAGAGACTCTTGTAATGATAAAATATGCTTTTTAATATTTTCATATCCATGTGTATTGTCAATAATTTGTTTTAAGGTTTCCATAACCCCATTTGATTTTGTATATCCTAACTGTACTAAAAGTGCTTCATCTGTAACATTGCTCATGTTTAATCCTTTAAGTAAATTGAACTAAATTATAAACAATTTTTACATAAATAATTCTTAATTTAGAAAAAATATTTATATATTTCACTATAAACTCAAACTATTCTATTTATTTACCTTTTGCTTTTTGAATTGAATGAATGTATTGATAGTCTATTGAAATCTTCTTACTTTGTGGTAATGTTTGTGAAAGTCTCTTTATTGCATCATTAAAATCTGTAAAAAGATAATTTGCCATACTCCCAGGAATAGGGTTAATTTCATTAAGAATTACTTTGCCTTCAACAACAAAAAAATCACAACGTATCAATGCGCCCTCAAAAAGTCTGCCATACACTTTTTGAAAAGCCAATTTTAGGTTCTCTTCTAAGTAACTGTCTATATCTGCTTTTTGTACCTGTGAAGTTCTAGAGAAATCAAGATATTTTTTATCAAAATCCAAAAATGTCTCTTTTTGAGGTTCTTCTACAATAGAAAAAATATATTCGTCTGCTTTAAGACCTGCAAGATTATACTCTTTTACACCCTCTATAAATGGTTCAACCAATACTTCATCATCAAATTCATATGCAACATCAAGGGCATATTCTAACGCATCGGCATCCCTTACAATACTCACACCGATAGAACTTCCCAGTCGAAGTGGTTTAATAATCACAGGATAATCTATGCTAATTTTATAAGCACCTTTTTTAAGTACTTCAAAATCTACGACCTCAACCCCTAAAGATTTAGCATATAGTTTGGTAAAAAGTTTATTAAAACTCATCACACTTGCATCAACACGAGGTCCTATAAATGGTATTTCAAAAAACTCTAAAAGTGACGCAATTTTTCCATCTTCACCATCTGCTCCATGAGAAAGGTTCAGAGCAAAATCAAAATCTACCCTCTTCTCTTTCATAAGTGATTTTTGATAAAAACCTCCATTTTTAAGTGTTAGTTTTGGAGACTTTTTATAATCACCACTACTAAAAAGTTTTGATTTTATCTGAGCTGTAGGAATGTGATAAAATTCTCGATTACTATCACAAAAGATATAAACAATTTCACCCTTAAGCAAACTCTTCATAGCAATCGCACTAACGATACTAATCTCATGCTCATAACTTACTGCGCCAAAAATAATAGCAATTTTCAAATATTTTCCTTATGTCAGTTTTTTTAATGCTTCTTTTATCAAACTCTCTGTTGTTTCACTACTACAGCTTGAAAGTACTTTTGTAATCCGATCTCGTTTAAAACCTAAACTCTCTAAGGCTAAAAGCGCATCTTGTTTTGCTTGACTCGTGCTATCAAGCGTTTCTGTTGTCAATTTAAAGTCACTAAGCTCTACTAAAATGCGTTTTGCACTTTTAGGACCAATCCCAGGAACTGTTTTAATTGCATCTACATCTTGGGAAAACACAGCAGTCGAAAATGCTTCTGGAGTAAATGTAGAACAAATTGCTAATGCAGTACTTGGACCCACTCCATTGATCTTAATCACTCGATCAAACATTGTTTTTTCTAAAGCTTCAAGAAATCCATACAGAGCATGGCCATCTTCTTTTATAATTTGAGTAGCATGTAATGAAACAACATCTGAAGAAATTTTTGCACTACAGTGAATTGAAATATGTACCAAGTAAGTTAAACCATTGGAGAGTTTTAGATGTATATATGTAGGTTCTTTTTTTACAACCTCTCCTTCTATCGCAACGATCATAATGGGTTAGTATCCTTTTCTATTTAAAATAAACTTCCCATCTTCAGCAGTATCAAGTGTAATCTCATGTGCAATTTCACCATCTTTTAAGAGATGTGATGCATTAATTGGAGGTTCGATAATCCTAAAGATTACCTCATTAAACTCCCTCCATGTAGAGTTATTAACTACTTTTGCTTCAAAAACAGATGATTGGAGGTTTGTTAAATCCTCCGTAAGAGTTTCGCTTTGCATTCTAGCATCTTTTAACTCTTTTAAAAGTAAGTTATGTTCTTTAATTCTATTTTGATTCTCTTTCATTTTAGCAACTAATGAAGCAGGAGGTTTAGTACCAGATGCCCTTAGTTCTAAGATACGATCTTGTATTTTTATAGTAGTATCTTTCTCACTATAAATCTTCTTTTTCATCTGCTTAATCTTTTTTGTGATTAACTCCATATTTGATTTAATATCATCCATATCATTCTTAATTACTTCAACTTTCTCTTTAAAGCCACGTTGAGCCTTTGCATCAATGATAAACTTATTACCTGTTCCCTCAACTTTATCTAATTCTATATGGTGAGAGGCTTGTACATTGACATTTGAAAGTACCGATTCAATATAGACCTCTCGTGCTTCTATCTCTCCACCTGAAGCTTTTTTAATACGTACAATATCACCAACAACCTTTCCGCCTTCAAGCAAATCAATTGTAATATCCTCACCATCAATAAATCCTTTATGAAGATTTACAGAAACATTGCCACCATACAATTTAGCACTTTGGTGTGTCTGTCCACCAATTTCTATTAACTTAGCTTTGACAATAGCTCCATTACCTACATTCCCTTCTGCTTTTACCTCTGAGGTTTCGATATGCACACCTGCCCCAATTGCATCAGACATAGAGTCATTACCTTTGATATCAATTTTAATATCTTTATCTTCCCCTGCTTCGATAGAACCGGTTGTTTTAAAACTGACTTCATTGACCACTAATTCATCATTAATTTCAAAATTATTAGGTTGTACTTCATTGATAAAACCACTTCTTTTTGCAATATAAACTATTTTATCTTCTAATTCTTGACATTCGATATCAGCACTTACTGTAATTGAAGGAAGTTCAGAGGAGAGTTCAACTTCTTGAAGTGATAAAAGATCTCCTTTACAATTACGCCCTACTCGTCCTTCTCGTGGCTTATAGATTTCTATCATCACATCATCTTCTTGAACAGTATGCATAAAATCTTTATTTGAGTGATCTACTTTTTGTTCATTATCAATCTCTTTATCTCTAAATTTATAAAAAATTTCACCTATACTCTGTTTTTTCATTTCGTAAGCTTGACACAACACAATAGATACATTTTCTTCAATCTTTTGATTGACTCTTATGAGAGAAACAAGTTTCTTAACTTCTGAACGCACATCACCTTCAAAAAATCCTAAGAGGATATTGAGTTTTGCCTTTTTTTTATCAATTTCCGCAATAATTTCACTTTCAAGTCCATCAAAATAATTTACAGCGTCCTGTTTTTTAATCGTTGCAACTACTTTTGTTAATGGTTTATTTCCACCAATTGCAATTCTTATGGGAAATCTAGAACTATTTTTCTTGAATACTTCAATTTTTAATTTTTGCATGATTTCTAATTCAGGATTTAAAATATTTTCTTCTTTAAAAAACTTCTCTCTCTCAATCTCTTGCAACCCTCTGTACCTTGGACTATCTATCTTTTTATAAAATGTTTTATAAGATATGATTTTATAATCAAGTGTTTTTACATCGATCTGGTGTATAGCTGCAATCTTTTTTAAGTCTTTAGTAATATCACTACTTTCAATGACTTTCTTTTCAAATTCAATTGGTGCAGTATCTTCTTTTTTGCGCTTTTTCAGCATTCCAAATAGAGCCAATTTCCATCCTTAATATAATTATTACTCCTAAATCGTCAAAAATGAAAAATATTTTAATTTGATAAGGATGTTTCATAAATAAACTTTTTATACCTTTTACATACTAAATAGTTCACTTTATTTAAATTTAATAAAACTTTTATAAAAATTTCTTTAAAATGTAACTTTAACTTTACAAAAAGGCTTTTTTTGAAAAATAAATTCATGATTACTATTAGTGATATACATGGCGTTAAACAATATACTATGCACCAATTTATAAAACTATTTGTGATGTGGATTTTAGCAGCCATCGTGCTTATTATTACTATTGGAACACTTGTATTATACTCTTTATCAGACCAAGTAGATGAGCTTAACAATTTAACCCAAAACTTACAAGATACTAAAGAACAACTTGCCATACAAAATGGTGATTTACAAAATAATATTTTGAGAAAAAGTGAAACTCTAAATTCAATGAATGAACAACTCGCCGAAATTGAAACCATTATTGGATTGGAACCAAATATTGAATCTAGTTTTTATGACCGTGCCAATAGCGCAAAAATTGGAACTACATTAAAAGTTGAAAAATCAAGACTCACCGTTGCACAACTTGCAATATTGAATCGAAGTATCCCAAATGGTATACCTATAACATACAAACGTATTACTGATAAATTTGGTTATCGTATACATCCTATAACAAAAAAACGGCATCATCACTCTGGAATTGATATGAGTGCAAAAATAGGAACTCCTATATATGCACCAGCAGATGGAGTAGTTGAATATGCTAAACGTAAAGGAAGTTATGGAAATTATCTTTTAATAAACCATCCTTTTGGATTTAAAACTGCATACGGGCATTTAGAAAAATTTGCTGTTAAAAGCGGTGACTATATCACTAAAGGTGATTTAATAGGGTATGTAGGTAATACAGGAAGAAGCACTGGAGCACATTTACATTATGAAATTCGCTACCTTCACAAGTGGCTCAATCCTGATAAGTTTTTAACATGGTCTTCTCAAACATATGGAGATGTAATTGCAAATGAAAGATTAGTAAACTGGGCAAAATTAATGGATCAAATCGAACAAAGACTTCAACTACAGGCATTAAACAATACAAATATAAAAATAGCAAGGATTAAATAATGGCACTTTTTAAATCAAATAAAGAAAAAACTGAATCTGCCACGATAAAAGAAATTATAAACACTGCAACTATTATTACGAAAGGTACTAAGATTACTGGTGATATTGTCGGTAATGATACTATACATATTGATGGTGATATTGAGGGAAGTATCAAGGTTAACAATATTGTTGTCATTGGTAAAAGTGGTACTGTAAATGGAAATATCCAAGCACAAAAAGTTATCTCTAGTGGTACAATTAATGGTACTATTAAATGTGATGAACTAGAAGTCATGGAACCCTCTCGCGTAAAAGAGCGTATTGATGCTAGAAAAGTTGAAGTCAAAGGCAAAATAGAAGGTGATGTAATATGTGATGGATTGATCATTGAGCCAAAAGGTTTTGTAGAAGGAAGAGCTCAAGCAAAAAGTATCATTGTTGCTGGTTCTCTAGTGGGTGAAGTAGCATGTGATCTTTTATCAACCAAACCATCTGGATATATTAAAGGAAGTATGTTTGTGAGCAATATCGCAAATGAGGGAGGTAAAGTTGAAGGATCAATTGGTCAATATAAAACACTATTATCTGACCCTAAAATCAATGAATTTACAAACCAACCTTCTGAACTAGAAGAGTTACTACAAGAATCTGAAACTGAGACAAAGTCTGAAGCTAAATTAAAAAAATAGCCTCAGACAATCCAATCAAATGAATGGATTCGTTTACTGATCTCTTTATTGATACCTACGATAACAAAGAGAATTAAAAACAGAAAAATCACTCCAGCTATTACACTATATAAAGCAATAGTAGGAGTCTGTTTGATATCTTCAGAAATTTTTGTAAGTGCTTTTTTATCAATCCTTTTAAAGATTTCACCTTTTTTTGAAATCATACCAAACCAACTCTCTAGATCAAAACTTCCTTCTTTTACATTTGAAATGGCACTTTGGCTTAAATCATAAGAGTCTTGAAAAACATCACGATTCTCTTCCGTTTTATAAATATCAATAAGCTCTAAAGGGGCAAGGTTTTCAAAAACGTCCAGATAAGATTGTTCTTTTGCTATCAATGCAATCGTTTGATCTAAAATTTCTTGAGTAAAATTTTCACTAATAAAGGCAGCAGATAAAATGGCCTTTTGTTTTGATGCGATCTCTTTAGCTTTTAAAAAGAAATAATAAGCACTTAAGTCTTTTGCAATATCACCAGAAGGTGATTGATCTGCATTAACAGCAATAATATGCAAAATATGTGTGTTGATACCCTCATAAAAAGCAAGCATTTCATCTTGTGAAAGTTGAAATCTATCAATCTCATTTCTCATAGTTAATAG
>JADGDK010000160.1 GCA_016744895.1 Campylobacterales bacterium
AGGAAATACAAATAAATAGAGAAAAATTTCATCTACTGACGGTGCTCCCTCTCTCATAAAAATATAAATTAAAAAACCAACCCTTATTAAAAGGAGCACTATCGCATTAATCAAAATAAATTTAATTTTTTTATTTGAAAGATAAATATTTTTAAAAAACATCCATGATAAAATTGCAAATATAGATAGATATAGATACTGATGACTCAATGTCACATTTTCAAGTCCTAAAAATTTACCAGCATAATCTCCTAAAAATGTACTATAAAATAGAAGTAAAAGAGCAAATATGAAAAATTGAAAATATGCATTTATATATTGTGTAGTTTTATAAAGCTGATTAAACCTTAGATAACTTGTAGCAAGACCAAACTCAAAAATAAAAGCTAATATCATAACAATATTTAAAGCTGCAGAAAAATCTGCCATCATTTGTATATTAAATTTATAAGGGATAATTAATGCTATTAGATAAGTTGAGAAACTAAATATTAAATTAGAGAGTGTAAATTGAGCTCCATCATTGGAACCCAATTTTTTTAATTTTGCAAGCACCTAGCGCTTCTCTTTTCTTCTATCTTCCATTTTACAATAGCTAATAACCTCTTTTGAATCCTCAATATCTAAATCCAAAAATTCTTTATGACCTACTAAAAATACAATAATATCCGCAATTTTTACTGCTTCATTATAGTCCACAATATTAAATGCTGGATAACTCTCTATATTTGGCTCTACTGCCAATATATCAATCCCATCAGTTTGTAAACGTGTTGCAATATGAAGTGCTGGAGACTCTCTAAGATCATCAATATCAGGCTTAAATGCAAGACCCATACACGCTACTCTAGCTTTTCGTCCGTGTTTATTTTCAAACTCTAATGAGGCATTTTTAATCTTCTCTATAACCCATTCAGTTTTATAATCATTCACTTCACGAGCTGCTTTAATAATTTTTGCATCACCTTTTGCAGCATCTACAATAAACCACGGATCCACGGCAATACAGTGTCCACCTACCCCACAACCAGGTTGTAAGATATTTACACGAGGATGTCTATTTGCAAGTTCTATCACTTCCCATACATCAATACCAAATTTGCCACTAAGCATTGAAAGTTCATTTGCAAATGCAATATTTACATCTCTAAAACTATTTTCAGTGAGTTTTGCCATTTCAGCAGTTTTTGCATCAGTTAACAAAACTTCACCAGCAACAAAAGTCCGATAAAATTCAGCAGTTTTTTCCGTCGCTTCTTGAGTTGTACCACCTACAATTCGATCATTATGTACAAGTTCATGCATAATTTTTCCAGGCAAAACACGCTCAGGACAATGTGCAAAATAAATTTTTGTAGTATCAACACCCTCATCTTTTAATGTCTGCTCCATGATATCTGTGGTCCCCACTGGAGAAGTAGATTCTAAAATAATAATATTACCAGGTTTTACAAAAGGGGCAAGTCCCTTTGTTGCACTGACAATATAGTCAATATTTGGAACAAATCCATCTTTAAAAGGCGTCGGAACTGCTACGATAAAGATATCTGCTTCGCAAGCAACAGTATTTGCCACTAAGTTTCCAGAATTTACAGCTGATTGTACAAATGTATCCAAATCAGGCTCAACGATATGAATTTTACCTTGATTAATAATATCCACAGTCGATTGCACTACATCTACACCAAAAACTTTATAGCCACGATTTGCTAAAAGTGAAGCTGTTGGAAGCCCAATATAACCAAGTCCTATGACACAAATCTTTTTATTATTCATGTTTTCCATGTTTTATTTCCCTTTTAAATAAGTCACGATTCGTTCACAGGCTTTACCATCTCCATAAGGATTGTGTGATTTTGACATTGTTAGATAAGCTTCATTATCCTCCAAAAGTGCAATACACTCATCTATAATCTTTGTCGTGTCTGTTCCAACTAACTTAACTGTTCCAGCATCTAAAGCTTCAGGACGTTCAGTTGTATCTCTCATAACCAATACTGGCTTTCCAAGGCTTGGAGCCTCTTCTTGAATTCCTCCACTATCAGTCAATATAAAATAAGAACGACTCATAAGATATACAAATGGTTCATAATCAAGAGGCGGAATTAAAAAAACATTATCAACATCAGATAATATCTCATTAACTGGTTTTTGAACATTTGGATTTAAATGTACTGGATAGACAATATCCACATCAGGATATTTGAGTGCTAACTCTTTTAAAGCACTACAAATATTTAAAAATCCCTGTCCAAAATTCTCTCGCCTATGACCTGTCACTAAAATCAATTTTTTAGACTTATTATAAGCATAACCCTTTTGAGAAATATTCTCAAAAAGAGTAGTAGCTAAGTCATTATCAGACTCAATTTTAGAAACAACACTTAACAATGCATCAATCACAGTATTACCTGTAACGATCATATTTGAAATATCGACATTTTCTTTTAAAAGATTAGCACCACTTGCATCCGTTGGAGCAAAGTGATAAGTTGCTAATCTTCCCGTAACTTGACGATTACCTTCTTCTGGCCATGGAGAATAAATATTATTAGTTCTAAGTCCTGCTTCCACATGTCCGACTGCAATTTGTTGATAAAATGCAGCCAAAGAAGTTGCAAGTGTTGTTGTAGTGTCACCATGCACCAAAACAATATCAGGCTTTGCCTCTTCAAGAACACCTTGAAGCCCTAAAAGAATATTTGATGTAACCTCATAAAGATTTTGACCTGGTTTCATAATGTCCAAATCATAATCAGGCACAATTTCAAATAAATTCAATACTTGATCCAACATCTCCCTATGTTGTGCTGTTACACACACGACAGTTTCAAAATCTTCCGGATATTTTTGAAACACTTTTACTAAAGGAGCCATTTTTATTGCCTCAGGCCGTGTTCCAAAAACAAGCATAACTTTTTTCATTGTTCTACTTTCTCTTCATTTCCCACTCATAGGCGGTTTTGCAGATAAGTTCTAAATCGTTATATCGTGGTTTCCAATGCATAGCATTTGTAATTTTACTATTATTTGCAATCAAAGCTGAAGGATCACCTTCTCGCCGTCCTTGCATCTCTACCTCAAAATCATTACCACTGACTTTTTTCATCATGTTAATTACTTCATAAACCGTATAGCCTTCTCCATACCCACAATTAAACAGATCACTCTGTCCACCATTTTGAAGGTAATTAAGTGCATCAATATGTGCAGTTGCAAGATCTTCAACGTGGATATAATCTCTGATACATGTACCATCTTTTGTAGGATAGTTGTCTCCAAAGATATACATTTTTTCTCTTTGATTTGATGCAGTTTCTGCTGCAACTTTTACAAGAACCGTTGCATTTGCTGTATTTTGTCCTATCTTCCCATCTACAGAACATCCAGCAACATTAAAATATCTTAAGATGACATGTTTAAACTCTGGATGGGCGATTGATGTATCTTTTAAAATAGTCTCACTCATCTGCTTACTTGTTCCATATGGATTTAAAGCACCTGTTGGACTCTCTTCAGTTACAACAATTTTATCACCCTCTTGCTCACCATAAATTGCAGCTGTTGAAGAAAATATAAATCTATTTACATTATGTTTTACACAACATTTGATGAGATTAGCTGTATTTGATGTATTGTTTAAATAATATTTTAATGGATTTGTAATACTCTCAGGAACAACCAAACTAGCTGCAAAATGGATAACGGCATCAAACTTATTCTCTTCAAAAATTTTATCAATTTTATCAAAATCACTCAAGTCTGCATTGATAAATTTTCCATAAAGAATTGCTTCTTCAAAACCAGTTACGAGATTATCTAAAACGGTGATATTATGTTGTGTATCTTCACCTAACTGCTTAACAAGATGACTTCCAATATACCCTGCCCCACCTGTAACTAATATATTCATACTTTCTCCTAATTTTTACTTATTTACTAATGTATCAACTAAATCGACCAATTTTAAACTTTGTGTTTCTCTAATAAAATTTTTTTGAATAAATTCTCTATTTTTTTCTGAAAGCTGCATATCATTATCAAGATATTTTAATATCGCTTCTTGCAATGCTTTGGAATTTGATGGATCAATTGTTGTACAATTCTCCAACTTATCTACAAAGCTTCTTGCCTCTCCTACACCTGCATAAATGATAGGTAAACCAGTTGAAGCATATTCATATAGTTTTGAAGGCATAGCTGCTTTAAACTTTTCGTCTAGTTGTGCAAATAAAAGTGAACTAGAATTATAAAAATCAATCATTTTATCTCTTGGAACTTTTCCAAAAAACTCAACATTTGAAATTTGATTTTTCTTAGCATATGCTTTTAGATACTTGTATCGATTTCCTTCTCCAACGATATTAACTTGAATATTTTTAAGTGCTTTTGCAGCATCTATTAATGTTTCTATATTTTGAGCAATTCCAACATTACCTATATAAGTTATAGTAAACTTGTGACTAAGTTCAAGTTTTAATCTATTTAACTTAAAAAATGTATTTTCTTCAATTCCATTTGTAATTTTAGTTATATTAGATTTTTTTACATTTTCATTGATCCATATGATTTCATAATCATTTGTTGCCGTAATATGAG
>JADGDK010000161.1 GCA_016744895.1 Campylobacterales bacterium
GTACGATATTGTCAACCTCAAGTTCAAACAGTGATAAATTAAGCACCTTAAGTACACAGAATATGGATTTAAAAGATACATTATCTAGTAAAAACTGGAAAACTATTACAATGGATTTAGATAAATTTTATACTACTTCTATAAGTACTATAAACAAAGCATATCAAATAGATATGAACTTTCAAGATGGGAAAACTATAGCCTATGCAGATTGTCAAAAGCTAACCGCTAGCTATAAAATTAATGATACAGAAATTTCATTTTCACGCATCAGCTATGAACCAGATCTCGAACATGCGGCATGTCAACAATCAGAAGATGCAGATCAAGCAGTTTATCAATTTTTCTATAATACGTTTGAAGCTATCAAAATTAAAGAGAATGAAATCACCTTTCAATCAGATGATTTCAATACAGAAGTAATATTAAAAAGATAAAGTATCGTTCATCTATACAGAAGAGCTCAGCATGAGCTGGGCAAGATAGAGTTACTCATCTTCATGCACTTAAATGAACTAAGCGCCACTCTCTCTATCACCATGAAATGAAACGATTCCATAAGTTAAGTTACTGACTTGTGCATATCCCATCTGTTTCATAGCACTCATACAGTAGTTACTTCTACTACCTGTAAGACAATATACTATAATTGGATTCTCTTTTTTATCCTCAACTTGAGAAAGAGCCTCGTAAAATGAAGTCGTAGGAACCAAAACATCCGTCCCCACAATTCTCATCTGATTCCACTCCATCCACTCTCTCACATCTACAAGTGTGAAATTGATAAATCCAAGATTTCTAGCCTCTAAAAGTGCTTCGAGTTCATCTCCATCAAGTTGTTCTTTTTTCAAAAGAATTTCACACTCTTCTTTAGTCAATCCTCTTGAATGGGTATGTGTAACCTCATCAATCATTTCTTCTTTTTTATGTTGATTAGCATACTCAGGAGTACAAAAAATTCCACAATGACAATATCCCTGTTCAGGTATCTCTTTTTCAAGAGCCGGTTTACAAGGACAAATTCGGTTATCTGCCTCTTTTTGCTCCTCTTTAGTTTCACCAATCACCATAAAACATGGACAAAAACGCTTACCATAGATCATTTTATTTCGTGTCAATCCCATTTGAACTGACTCATTTATCTCTGGATCAGGATTATAAACAAAACCAAACTGCTCATTTACTTTGTCAGAAAATTTAACAGTTTTTTCGAACTCTGACTTATACGCGTCAGAGTTTACATCTATCTTTGCAATCATGCCTGTTTGTTAGCCTCTGCAAATTCTGGAGTACAGAAAATTCCACAGTGACACATTCCATCTTCAGGAATCTCTTTCTCAATTGCAACTTTACATGGACATGTTCTGTTATCTGCACTAACATGCTTACCATTATCATCTTCTACAACCATATAACATGGACAAAAACGCTTACCATAAAGCAATTTATGACGTGCAAGCCCCATTAAAACACCTTCATTTACATCTTCGTTAGGGTGCGGAACCCAGCCAAACTGCTTATATACTTTCGCTGTAAATTTCTTTGTTTTTTCAATCTCATTTAAAAACTCATCTGAACTCATATCAATACTTTGCATCATACATACCCCTTATTAATTTTTTAATTTTATTATTTTATCATAATTCTTCTACAAACCAAGGTAAACCTTGAGTTTTTAATGCTTCCATAAAAGGATCTGGATCAAATTGTTCCATATTCAAAACACCTTTTTGCATCCACTTTCCTTCCATCATAAGCTTCGCACCAATCATTGCCGGAACACCCGTTGTATAACTCACCGCTTGTGCACCAGTCTCTTTATAAGTCTCTTGATGATCACAAACATTGTAAATATAAATTGTCTTCTTTATACCATTTTTTATACCTGTGGCAACGATCCCAATATTTGTTTTTCCAATTGTGCGTGCACCTAATGTAGAAGGATCAGGAAGAAGTGTCTTTAAAAACTGCATAGGGATAATTTTTTGACCATTATGCTCTACCTCTTCAATTCCTAACATTCCAACATTTTCAAGACATTTCATGTGGGTTAGATAACTCTCACCAAAGGTCATAAAAAAACGAATTCTTTTAAGTCCTTTGATATGTTTTATCAACGACTCCATCTCTTCATGATAGAGCAGATAACTATCTTTTTTTCCAATCTGAGGGTAATCCCAAACCATCTTAATCTCCATAGGTTCAGTTTCAATCCATGTTCCATTTTCCCAATATCGCCCTTTAGAACTCACTTCTCGTAAATTAATTTCAGGATTAAAATTTGTTGCAAATGCATATCCATGATCACCAGCATTACAATCCAAGATATCAATAGTCTCTATCTCATCAAAATAGTGTTTTTGAGCATAGGCACAAAATACGTTGGTAACACCAGGATCAAAACCACTTCCTAAGAGTGCCATAATCCCAGCTTCTTTATAGCGCTCATTAAATGCCCACTGCTCTTTGTACTCAAACTTCGCAGAATCAGGATGTTCATAGTTTGCAGTATCTAGATAGTGAATACCCGTTTGCAAACACGCTTCCATAATCGTTAAGTCTTGATATGGCAATGCAATATTTAAGACCATATCAGGTTTTACTTTTTGGATAAGGGCTACCAAATCAGGAATATTATCTGCATCAACCTCTGCAATATCTATATCCATATCATAGCGTGCTTTTACCTCTTGTTGATAAAGTTCGCAGCTACTGAGTCTTCGGCTTGCAAGGGTAATTTTTTCAAAAATATCTCTATTTTGTACACATTTATGCACCACAACACGCCCTACTCCACCAGCACCAATTATTAAAACATTTGCCAAAGTCATCTCCCTAATTTAATTACCAATTATAGCAAAAATGTAACAATTTGACATAATAATAATTTTTTTAACCCACAAAGGTAAAAAATATAGACAAAAGTTAAAAAAATTACTATAGTTGGAACAGAAATTAATTTAAAGGTTCTTGCGATGAAACAGTTATTTATCATGTTCACTTCAGCGATACTCTTTTTAGGATGTGGAAGTAGTAGTGGAGGAAACAATAACACTACTAACGAAAAATTAAGTACTTATTCTCCTACAAATACAACAATCACAAGTACACATACTAACTCAGATAATACAAAACTAACAAGTTCAAGCCAAACCTATCTAGAATACATTACAACTATCGGTATACATGGAGAGGCATTAGATATCGCACTCTCTGATGATGGAAATTTTGCTTATGTTGCCAGTGGCGACTATGGTCTACAAATTTTAGATATTTCAAATGCCAATTATCCAACACTTATAGGCACCTATGATGCCTACGGCTACGTTAATCATGTAGAAGTCATTGGAAATATCGTATATGCATCGTATAGTGCACAAACGTGGGATAATTATGAAAGACTTAATGCTTATGATATCACTTATCCACATAGTGCAAAATATCTTGGATATTATGAAGGCTACACAAGCAATGACCACAAAAGCGTCGTAATTGATAATTATTTATACTACCTCTCAAATGATACACTTTATGCAGTCAATAAAACTCGAAATGACTACCAAAGTTACACACTTTACACGCCTTATGCTTTAGCAGTGTGCAAAGGATACGCATTTGTAGCAAATGGTAGAAATGGAGTAAGTATTCTTAAAGTAAAAGGTTCAGTTACTTCTAGTCTGGTGAACCCTTAAAATATTTAGTTGAGAGTTTATATAATTCTTAATAGTATATTATAAAGGTAACTACACGTATGAATCTACTCGTCTCAGCACTTGAACCCTCAGCAAATTTACATCTTGGACCTATTTTAGAGAAATTATCAGAATTTGAGCTAAGTGGTATTTATGATGAAAAGTTTGGCACGCCATTGTATAAATCAAGTGAATTTTCAGTCATGGGTGTTTTAGATGTACTTCCAAAAATATTTAAGGCAAAAGAGGCAATTAAAGAGATGGTCTTTTTAAGTGCCTCTGCTGATACCGTTCTTTTGATCGATTCTCCAGCATTTAATATCCCCTTAGCAAAAGCAATCAAAGAGAAGTATCCTGAGAAAAAAATTGTCTACTATATTCTTCCAAAAGTATGGGCATGGAAAAAAGGAAGAGTTAAAAAAGTAGAAGCATATTGTGATGTACTCGCTTCAATATTTCCATTTGAGGATCAATTTTACAATAAAAGCGTCTATGTTGGTAATCCTCTTTTAGATGAAATCACCATTTTCAAAGATCCTAAAAAAGATTATAGCTCTGTAGCATTTCTACCAGGGAGTAGAAAAGGTGAAATCAAAAAGCTTATGCCAATTTTTAGACAACTCGCACAAAATATAGATAAAAAAAAGAGTCTTATCATTCCTAGTTTTTTCAAAGGTAAAAATCTTGATGATATTTATGGAGATACAGATGGATTTGAAATTTCCTATGATATGCAAAATACACTAAGTCAAAGTGATTTTGCATTTGTCTGTTCTGGTACAGCAACACTTGAAGCTGCAATCATTGGTACACCTTTTGTGTTGGCTTACAAAGCCAAAGCAATTGACTATTTTATCGGTAGTAGAC
>JADGDK010000162.1 GCA_016744895.1 Campylobacterales bacterium
TCCGCTAATTTTTTGGCATGTTGGACTACTATTTGATACTCTGTTTCATTTTTGATAAGATGATCAGATGGTGTCACCAGCACGATCTCATCTGGATCGATATCCATGCATGCTAGGGCAATGGCAGGAGCTGTGTTTCTCCCTATCGGCTCAAGTAAAAATTTAGAGTTATCCTCTTTTAGTTGATCGACCGCTAAAAAGTACTGTTCGGTGTTTGAGACGATATAGAGTTTGTCACATAGTTTACTGTTTCGCTCCGCTGTGAGTTGAAAAAGTGATTTATCCTCAAAAAGTTTTACAAACTGTTTTGGCATGAGGGTTCTACTGATAGGCCAAAGTCTTGTTCCATTGCCACCGCAAAGTATGATATTTGTCATTTAAAACTCACCTTAATAACTTAATATAATTTTAAATATTTATTTTATCTTTTAAAAGTTAAATTAGCTTGAAGTTTTAGAAAAATATACTCAATGGCAATGCATATCTCTTATATCTTTCATCTCCAAATGATAAAATAGTATCTCCAGCATAAAAAACAATCCCTACGATATCTTTAGAAGATTTATTTTGAAAATCAATGATATGTTTAAAGGCATCTTTTTTAATACTCAGTGATGATTTAACTTCTATAGCAAAAATCTTATCTGCTTTTTCTATGATAAAATCAATCTCTTTTTTATCGTTGGTTCGATAGTGATAGATATGTGGTTGTCTCTGACTATATCCGATATGCTTAAGAAGTTCACTATAGACAAATGTCTCTACAACATCTTCTTTGTGTGCCGATTTTATCAATTCATCGACACTATGTATATCCAACAGATGGCAAAACAGTCCGCTGTCAGTCATAAACAGTTTGGATGACTTGATAAATCTTTTAGATATATTTGAGCTGTATGGTTTAAGCAGTGAGATTTGATAGATCATCTCAAGCATACTTAAGTAGTTATTTATAGTGGGTTCAGATAGATTTGCATCTGATGCCAGGTCAGACTTATTGAGTAGTCCACAGCTTTTTGGGGCTATGATATTGTAAAATCGTATAAATGCTGATATATCTCTAAGCTCGCCAACATCTCTTATATCTCTTTCCACATAAGTGCTGATGTAGGCATTAAACCAAAGTGAGCGTCCTCTTTTGGAGTCTATTTTGAGTACTTCTGGGTATCCCCCTTTTATCATGGAGCCAAAAAGTGTATCATGGTCAATGGATGCAGGTTTTAGAGTCTCCACTTCTTGGTCAAAAAGCATATCTATGATATTTTCATCTGCTTTTGCTTGCAACTCTTTTTGTGAAAACGGCCACATAGGTATCTCGATGATGCGTCCGGCAAGTGTATCTTTTGCTTTTTTCATATCAAGCACATTTGCAGACCCTGTAAGCAAAAATGCACCATTTATCCGCTCTTTATCAATAGCTATTTTGATACCCTCAAGCACTTGGGGAACTTTTTGTATCTCATCTAAAGTGATAGGTTTAGGCAGCGTAGAGATATAACCTATCGGATCATTGATGGCAGAAGCTCTCTCCGTAAAATTATCAAAAACTCTATATTCATTTTCAAGAGAGAGGCAAAGCGTTGATTTTCCAACTTGTCTGGCGCCAGAAAGGAGTACAGCTGGAGATATAGACAAAGCAGTCTTCAGTATCTCTTCTACTGATCTTTTATACATTACAAACCTTAAATTTTGTATTTTATATAATTATAGCTATATATTTTACAAAAGTAAAGGCTTGATTTTTAAGAATAGTTTGGATGTCGCAATTTGAAATATCCAATTTTCTGTTTTATGTTTAATTCCCTCGAATTCGATGGAATTAAAGTAGTCGCTGTCTCAAAATGTTCACTCAAAACTTCACACTCACTATCTAAATATGCTCCACTTTGATAAATATCTCTATATTTTTGTAAAAGTTGCAGTGTACGCATCTGTTTTTTTGAAAGAGATATCTGTAAAAGTTCAGTATAGATATATGAAAGTGTATATTTATTTAGTGAATGTTGGCGATCAATAAGAGTCAGCTGTGCTTTTGCGTACCAATAGAGCATAAGGTAAAGATATTGCCATCAATATAAAAATCCAAACAGATACAATGGTATTTTATTGCCAAACCCAACTTCAATATCATCAGAAACAACAAAACTATTTTTAATATCTTTAATTTGTCCTCGTTTTACTGCGGGATTTAGTCGCTTTGCTCCGGCATGTTTAAAGCTTTTATTCTTTCCACCAATTTCCATTATATATTTATCATCTACGATAAAATCACCTTTTTTTGATGCGACTACTGCATGCTTTGCATTTTGAGCTGATGCTGCAAAAAAACTTTCTCTCAAAGTTCCTATATCTGGAGTTCATCCATTAACTATCCCCTCTTAAAATCATCCTCAATTTTCACAATATCATCTTCCCCAGTATACTCCCCAACCTGCACTTCAATAAGCACCACTGGAATCTTCCCCTGATTTTCCAGTCTATGTACTTCACCCATCTTGATATAGGTCGATTCATTTGGTCGGATTAGCTTGACTTCATCGCCTACGGTTACTGTCGCTGTTCCACTCACAACGATCCAATGTTCATTTCGATGAAAATGTTTTTGCAGGCTGAGTCTTTTACCTAGTTTTACGATGATTCTTTTGATCTTGTAGTTATCATGTGACAAGAGTACTTCATTTGAGAACTTCCTTTTTTGCTGATCAGAAGCACATCAGGTGTATCGATGATGGCTATCTTTATTTTTGGAGGGTCTACTTTTGAAAACAGTTTGGATATAGTGTTTATTTTGCCTTATGATTTTGGCGTTTTACACATCCGAAATATGCACAGAATATGTCATGGTATTGATTATATGAAACTTGGCTCAAAGTACCATATCTTTTCATAATTGACTTTTTTGAAACTACAAAAGTTTTTCTGATCATCAACTTTGAAGGTACGGGAAGTTTTCCCTCTATGAAATTTTTATCATTAATCAATATTTCATCATTATGGAGTTTATTGATTTTACTACTGATAGGCACAGCTATAAAATCATCATATGGCAAATTATCTTTGAAAATAAGAACAGGTCTATTTTTTGATTTTTTTAAGTCACTAAAATAAAACTTACACAAAACAACTTCCCCCTCTTTTATTTCCATATTTCATCCTCTTCAGTCTCTTTCCAATCTTCGATAAGATTTGCTGAGTGATCGGAATAAGCTTTGATATCTAACTGCGTTTCGTATCTTTTATGACCTTTATTTTTCACTCCTTCAACTATTTTAACTTCATCTTTAGGAAGATTTTGTAAAAAATAAATCACTTTATCAAAAACACTATCTTCTATCTCTAACCTTATACTATGCATAGCAATTCCTTTCTCTTTTTCTGCATTATATCAAATATTTGGTCTTTTATTGGATACTCATATTTTACAAAAGTAAAGATTCTAATAACATACTTCAATCCCTCTTAAAATCATCCTCTATCCTCACAATATCATCTTCTCCAGTATACTCCCCAACCTGCGCTTCGATAAGTACTACTGGAATTTTCCCTTGATTTTCCAATCGGTGAATTTCTCCCATCTTGATATAGGTCGATTCATTTGGTCGGATAAGTTTGACTTCATCGCCTACGGTTACTGTCGCTGTACCACTCACCACGATCCAGTGTTCATTTCGATGAAAATGTTTTTGCAGGCTGAGTCTTTTACCTGGTTTTACGATGATTCTTTTGATCTTGTAGTTATCATGTGACAAGAGTACTTCATAAGTTCCCCATGGACGGTGTGCCAGTGTGTGGATATTTGTCAATTCACTTTTATTCTCTTTTAGCTTGCTAACAACCTCTTTGACTTTTTGAGAACTTCCTTTTTTACTGATGAGCAGTGCATCAGGTGTATCGATGATGATGAGATCTTCTACATCTATCGTCGCTATCTGTTTGTCATGAGAGACGATAAGATTATCTTTGGAGTCGATACTGATATGATTCTCATTTTTAGTATTGCCGTTTTTATCTTTTGGAAGCTCATCATAAAGCGCATCAAAACTTCCTAAATCACTCCAGTCTATATCGCTTGGTATGACTTTGACACTGTCGCTCTTTTCCATCACGGCATAGTCTATACTGTCAGAGGGGATAGCACTCATCAGTTCATGGGTGATTCTCAACTGATTGTTGGCTATCTCTTGACTGTTCTCATATGCATCTTGACATGTCTGGTAAATTTCTGGTGAGTGTTTTTGAAGTTCGTCTAAGAACACGCCTGCTTTAAAGCAGAACATCCCGCTATTCCAGTAGTAGTTTCCTTGTTCTATATAGGATTTTGCAGTTTGCAGATCAGGTTTCTCTTTGAAGCTTTTGACCTCTTCCTTGTCTGCCTCTATATAACCAAATCCTGTCTCTGGGTAGCTGGGTGTGATGCCAAATGTTACAAGGTTCTCAGCCTCCGCTAATTTTTTGGCATGTTGGACTACTATTTGATACTCTGTTTCATTTTTGATAAGATGATCAGATGGTGTCAC
>JADGDK010000163.1 GCA_016744895.1 Campylobacterales bacterium
GAGTATAAACAGAAGAAATACTTCTTTCACTCTGTATTTCATCCATCACTCTTGAAATCTGTTTACTAAAAGATACTACATCTTCCATCTTCTTTAATTTACCTACATAAAGATACTCTTTATAAACATTTGCTAATGTTAGAGATATAATTGCGACAATTGAGACAATTGCCAATAGTTTAAGCCTTTGTTTTACATTCATAGCTGCTCTTTATAATTTAATTTTATAGTTTGTTTAGATATTTCATGCACTTTAGTAAAAACTGGATCTGTAATATCAAGTAATTTACGTAAATCATCATTAATCAGTTGATACCAGATAATAACTTGTGCATCTGTCGCCTGCTTTGGAATCTCAAATGTAATTTTTCTCATTTCAGATGGATTTAATCGTAAGTCATGTGCAATAGTTTTAGCCAGATAAGGAATCGTTCTTTTACCTTTTTTATCTAAATAAAGCACATCAAGATCTTTATAGGTTGAATTAATGTTATTTTGATTTTCCATATACTTCACTTCAACTCTCAGAGCACGTCCCCCATAACCAGTTGGTACCTTATGAGGTGTTTTATTTTTTAGTGTCACTATAAGATTTATCCCACTCTGTGTAAGATTCAGATCAAATGCATCTTTTGCAATATCACTATTTCTAACACCTGCAAAAAGATGCGAACGTAATTCTCTCACCTTAGCAGGTTCACCCTCTTTTTTTATATGTGGAGCTATAATTCCTTTTTTATGTTTACTCATATGACAATCTGCACATTTTTTATTGGAGTGAGATGCTTCATATTCACTACCGGTAGTGTATACAGGGATTTTATGATGATTTTCACCTCCATAATGACAAGAGAAACACAAACGATTCACATTATGTGTAAAATGATCTCTTTTTACACTTTTGTGAAAAGTCGTACGATTAGAGTCATAAGGGCCAACCATTACATTATTTGGTCCCCACTTCATAACTTCAGAACCTCTTTTTGAAAGACTAAATGAGTGTGTGATAGTGTCAGTATTATGACATACAATACAATTAATACCCTCTTTTAAATATCCTGTATTAAGTGCTTTTTTAACTTTTTCAACCTCTTTATTTTTTACACCAAAGGCTTTTGAAAGTAAAAAGCTTTTATTTACTTTTTTTACAGAGATACGAGGGTTATGACATTTCGCACACTCAATACTAAGCTTTTGAGTGTCTTTATACAACTTCTTACTCATAAACTCTAATGTTTTTTTATAAAGTAAATTATGTGTTGTATGTGATTTTGAATGCCATGTTGTTTTCCAATCTCGTGCTTGTTCAGGATGACAGCCTGCACAATATTTGCTTTGTGAATATTTCTCTTGAATCTTATGATTTTGTGCATCACTAATCGAGAGAAAAAATATCGTTAATAATAGTATCTGAAGTTTCAACACTATACACCTTTTAAATTAAAATATTTTATCTTTCACCTATATCGTCAAATTAAAAAAAAACTACAGAAAGGTACTTAAGAAAATTTGTAGTATTATCCCACTCATGTTTAAATCGATATTTACTAACTCTTTTGGCATCCTCACTTCTCGTATTCTTGGATTTGTCAGAGATATGCTTCAAGCATCAATTTTAGGTGCAAATATATATACAGATATCTTCATCGTAGCATTTAAACTACCCAATCTATTCAGACGTATATTTGCTGAAGGTGCTTTTACACAAAGTTTTTTACCATCATTTGCACATAGCAAACAAAAAAGTGTTTTTTCAGTATCTATCTTTATGAAGTTTTTTGGATTTTTAGTGTTGTTTTCCATATTAGTTGCGCTATTTTCCAACTTTTTTACAAACATTATTGCTTCGGGTTTTGATGCTCACACTATTAGTGAAGCAGCCCCATTAGTAGCTATCAACTTTAACTATCTTATTTTGATCTTTACCGTAACCTTTTTAGCATCACTATTACAATACAAAAATCACTTTGCCACTACCGCATTTTCAACAGCTCTTTTAAATATAGCAATTATTGGAGCACTTCTTTCTTCAAAAGAAGAATCTTCTAAAACTATCGTATACAATATGAGTTATGCAGTGATCATCGGAGGATTGATGCAAGTAGTAGTTCATGTGATTGCTGCCAAAAATTTTCATCTTTTTAAAATTTTTGTAGGTGGTTTTTATGGATTAAAAACTAAAAGTTCTCGCATTACAAATGATATTAAAAAGTTTAAAAGTACATTTGGAGCATCAGTTTTAGGAAGTTCTACGGCACAAATATCAGCTTTTTTAGATGGTTGGCTTGCTTCATTTTTATTTGCAGGTTCGATCTCTTACCTTTACTACGCTAACCGTATATTTCAATTTCCACTTGCTCTTTTTGCTATTGCAACTTCCGTTGCAATCTTTCCAAAAGTATCACGATACTTAAAAAATAATGACAATCAAAAAGCATATCTCATGCTTGAAAAAAGTTTTTGGTTTTTGGCTTATCTCTTGACTGGAGCGAGTACAATAGGAATCGTCTTTTCTGATGAAATTGTATGGTTATTATATGAAAGAGGTGCATTTACAGCAGTTGATAGTTCACATACGAGCATGATACTGAGCATGTACCTTGTAGGACTTATCCCTTTTGGTCTCTCACGCATCTTTTCATTATGGCTTTATGCCAAACAGAGACAAAAAGAGGCAGCTAAGATTTCAGCTATTTCTCTGGGTGCAAATATTATACTATCTCTTGCACTTATTGTTCCTTTTCAAGCAGCAGGACTTGCCCTTGCAAGTTCTTTGAGTGGGTTTATACTATTTTATCTTACGATTGAAAAGTTTGGAAAAGAGCAATTTTTAACGATACTAAAAGATAAAAGAGTATTGATACTATTAGGATTGACGATTGTAGTCATAATAGTATCTTTGATCATAAAAAAGGAGTTCATCCATGTTGCTTTATAATTCACTCTCAAAAAAGAAAGAGGAATTTATCCCTATAGAAAAAAACAAGGCAAAAATCTATGTTTGTGGGCCAACTGTTTATGATGATGCCCATTTAGGACATGCGAGAAGTGCCTTAGCATTTGATCTATTACGTCGTGTTTTGAAAGCAGATGGATACCAAGTAACATTTGTTAAAAACTTTACAGATATTGATGACAAGATCATTGCAAAGATGGATGAGAGTGGCAAATCATTAGAAGAAATTGTCTCTAAATATATACAAAGATACAAAGAAGACATGCAAGCTTTAGGTATAGAAGATGCAGATATAGAACCTAAAGCGACGGAAAGTATTGGGGATATTATCGATTTTATCAAAAACCTTGAAGAAAAAGATTTTGCTTACACGATTAACGATGGTGTTTATTTTAATACCTCAAAAGATACACAATACTTTAGCCTTAGTGGACGTAGTGTCGATGAAGCACAAAATCAAAGTCGCGTAGAAGGTAATAGTGAGAAAAAAGATCCAAAAGATTTTGCGATGTGGAAATTTTCAAAAGAGGGAGAACCATCATATCCTTCACCCTGGGGAGATGGAAGACCTGGTTGGCATATCGAATGTTCAGCGATGATCAAAAAACATTTGGCAAGTGACGGTACATATCAGATCGATATCCATGGAGGTGGTGCAGATCTTATATTTCCTCACCATGAAAATGAAGCATGTCAAAGTCGCTGTGAATCAGACCAACAATTGGCGCGATACTGGATGCATAATGGTTTTGTACAAATTGATGGGGAGAAAATGAGCAAATCTTTAGGAAACTCTTTTTTCCTAAAAGATGCATTAAAAGTTTATGATGGAGAAATACTTCGCTTTTATCTCCTCTCTTCACACTATAGAGCCAATTTTAATTTTAATGAAGAAGATCTGCTTTCATCCAAAAAACGACTTGATAAACTCTACCGTCTTAAAAAACGTATTGCAATAGATAAGGGCTCTACAGTTAATAAAGTCTTTAAAAAAGATCTACTGGATGCACTGAATGATGACTTAAATATCTCTGCTGCTTTAGCTGTAGTGGATGAGATGGTAGTAAACTCAAATGAGACACTAGATCATGAGCCAAAAAATAAAGGTTTAAAAAAAGAGATCAGATCCAATATTATACTTTTAGAAGAGATTTTAGGCATTGGAAAGCTAGGTGCTTATGCTTATTTTCAAATTGGTATTTCTGATGAAGAAAAAGTAAAGATAGAGACACTTATCCTAAAAAGAAATGAAGCAAAACAAGCAAAAGATTATAAAACAAGTGATGCTATTCGAGATGAACTACAAACTCTTGGAATTCAAATTATGGATACAGCAGAGGGAGCTGTGTGGGAAAAAGTTCAAAGCTAATAATTCCCATATTGTTACAAAAAGTAACAATATGGGAGTTTCTTTCATAAACTTTATAAAAAAAATTAAAGTTTTTTATAAAGTTATAAATTAAATATATTTTATAAAAATAGCTAATTATTTAATAGTTTAATTAATTATATCATGCATATAATTA
>JADGDK010000164.1 GCA_016744895.1 Campylobacterales bacterium
TACCTAACAACTACAATAAAATTAAACATAGATTTAAAAATATTCAAGAGAGTTTCAAAGATAAAGAAAATCCTAAAATGGGATTAAAAACTTTAAACAATCATTTTATTACTTATAAAAGTTTCTTTAAGTTCTTAAATAGTCAAACTGTATTAAAACATAACACACTTCAAAATCTTCAAGACATAAAACTAAAAAAAGAAGATAGTAAAAGTTGGACTAGTTTTACAAAACAACAAATAGATTTTTTATTTGATAAAGAGAATTACACAAAAACACAATTAAATGATTTCCATCTACAAGATTTAATTAAAATATGTTCATATATAGGATTTAGAATAGAAGAAATATTACAAGTAAAAAAAGAAGAAATCAAATACAACCAAGAACATGATATCTTATTTATTGAAATTTTAAAATCTAAATCAGATAATGGAGTAAGAGTTTTACCAATCCACCATGAAATTAGAGAAATAATTATAAACCAAATTAAAAATAATACAACTGTAAGCCTCCCTAAAAACAGTACCACCTAAAACGGAATAATTCTGATAAAATAAATCAGGAGCATTCATGCGAAAAAGTAAGTTTAGTGAGAAACAGATTATAGAGATTCTCAAAGAGATTGAATATGGAGCGCCAGTCGTTGAAACCTTGAGAGATAAAGGTGTTAGTAAAGATACCTACTATAAGTGGAAACGAAAATATAGTGGTATGGAGACAGGTGATGTTAAACGAATGAGAGAGCTAGAAAAAGAGAATGCTAAGCTTAAAAAGCTTTATGCTGAGATGGGATTAGTCAATGACGCTCTGAAAGATGTAATTGAAAAAAAGCTCTAAAGCCTGATGAGAAACGAGAGCTTGTAAAACATGTAGTTGCGCACTATTTTTTGAGTGTCAATCAGGCTTGTCAGGCTCTTACTTTGAGTAAATCATCATATTACTATGTTAAAAAGCTCAAAAATGATGAAGAAATTATTGATGCCCTTAATAACTTAGTTGAATTACACCCAAGAAATGGCTTCTTGCTGCTTTTTAATCGTTTGAGAAAGATGGGGTTTATTTGGAATCATAAATGTGTGTATCGAGTCTATAAGGCTTTAGGACTGAACTTTAAAAAAAGGACGAAGAAGAGAATTCCAGCACGGGTGCAACATCCCCTACAAGATTTATCTGAACCCAATGAGCAGTGGTCAATGGACTTTATGTCCAATACACTTTTTGGTGGAAAGCGTTATCGTATTCTAAATATTATGGATGAGTTCAATCGTGAATTTATAGAGTTTGAAATAGGAACTTCTCTACCTTCCATTAAAGTGATACAAGCTCTCCAAAGAGCTATTGAATTTAGAGGTAAACCAATATCAATAAGAGTTGATAATGGTCCAGAGTTTATCTCTCATAAACTTGAACAGTGGTGTTATATTCACTCAATTGAGCTTAAATTTATTCAGACTGGATCACCAACTCAGAACTCCAGAATGGAGAGACTCAACCGCTCCATGAGAAGAGAATTTTTCGATGCTTATCTGTTTGACACATTAGCAGAGGTAAAAATAATGACTGAAGAGTGGATTTATGACTATAATAATCATAGACCTCACTCAACTTTAGGTAAATTAAGCCCTATTGAATATTTAGATAAGTACAATTTAGAGATGAATTATTCCGTTTAAACTAGTATAGTTTAAGGGGAGGCTTACAGCAGCAAGCAGTGCATCAAGTTGCAAATCAGTATTTTGTTTGTCATTTGTTTCAGAAGAAACACGTATATATCCAATAAGCATACGAAAAACCTTTGACTATAGTTTTCGTATATTATATCAAGGCGACACTGTTTTCCGTCAAATAATTTTCTAAATTGCTAGCTTTCTTTATTTATTGAGTTGTCCTCAATTTTACAAAAAAAGGCAGAATTATTTTAAGTATTCATTTCTAAAATATTATAAGATATAAAAAAAGTTAATATTTAGAAAACAGAATAAATGATACAATTAGTTTAAATTATTTTAACAAAGGCTTAATTATGGCAACACAAACATCTGCTCTTGCTCTTTCTGGTGGTGGTTACCGTGCTACTCTTTTTGCACTAGGTAGTCTTTGGAGACTCAATAAACTTGGTATCTTAAAAAATTTAAATCGTATCACAGCAGTATCTGGTGGTTCGATTGCTCTTGCTTACTTAGCTCTTCATTGGAAAGAACTTATTTTTGACAAGAATGGTATTGCGCAAAATTTTCAAGAAGTTGTTGTTGATCCTTTGCAAATATTTTGTAGTAAAAGGTTAGATGTAAAAACAGTTACATTTGGTTGGATACATCCTTTGAAAACTGTAGGTGAAAAACTTGCTGAAGCTTATGATGATAGGTTGTTTCATAAAGCTTTACTGAGTGATATTCCTGTAGGTGACGGAATCCCAGAGTTTATTTTTTATGCTACTAACTATACTACTGGGTCAAGTGTACGACTTACACCTACTCATATTTCGGATTATAAGTTAGGAAAAACCCCTTCTACATATGATATCACTTTATCACAAGCCATTGCATCTTCGAGTGCTTTTCCCCCTTTACTATCTCCAATCATATTTAACAGTAAAAAGTGGGAATGGATAAAAACAGATTATGCTTTTCTTCATGATGAAACCTCATTAAAAAAAAGGTTGGTACTTGCAGATGGTGGTCTTTATGACAATCTAGGTGTAGAAGCTATCTGGAAAGAAAAAAAAGATGAAGATGATTACTATGACAATGTATTAGTTTGTGATGCTGGTGCACCGTTTACATATGGATTCGACAGTAAAGGAAGTAACATCTTCTCTAAACTTCTTCATGTAACTGGTTTAAAAAGGAATATCGTTTCACAATTTTATAGAATGACTGATGTTATGATAGATCAACAACGATCGCTTAGAAAAAGACAATTAATTCAAAACTACAATAATAAAGTTTACGGTGGTGCTTATTGGGGAATTACAACAAAAATTTCTGCTTATGATGAAGCAGAACATAAACTGGCTGTTGATAACAAAACAACAAAAGATATTAGTAAAATAGGTACTCGTTTAACGGCATTTTCAAAAAAAGAACAAGCACTTTTAATCAACTGGGGGTATGCCTTATGCGATGCAGCTATGCGAAACTACGTTGATAAAAATCTCAAAATTTCTCAAACTCTTCCTTTACCAGATTATGCATTAGCATAAGGAGATAAAATGCTAAAAATAGAGTTTTTACCAGCCTCAAACGGAGATGCAATTTTTATAAATTGTGATAATACTCAGCATATATTGATCGATGGTGGCTTTGCACAAACGTATGAAGATTCTTTAAAAGAAAGACTCAAAAAACTAAATGAAACTTCTCGAAAATTAGACTTAGTTGTCATTACGCATGTTGACAGTGATCATATTCGAGGTGTTTTAAAAATATTTAGTGACAACTACAACAGTTTAATTAAAAAAGTATGGTTTAATTCTGGAAGTATCCTTTCAAGCTACTTTCAAGATACAAAAAACAACAATGATAAAATAGATATCATTCCAAAACTAACTGACTTCCAAATAGTAAGTATAAAAGAAGGTATAAAACTAGAAGATATCTTAAGCAAATCACATTTGGCAAATGAAACCCCTATAAAAGCTCTTGATATAGTTAACTTAGAAAATCTTACTTTTAAAGTTTTATCTCCAAATAGTGAAAATTTAAAAAAGTTAAATGACAAATGGAATGACATTTTAAAAGAAGAATTAAGTAAAAAACCCTTTTATGAAATTGCAGCGCGCAGTAATGATTACAATCAAAAAATAGAAGACTTAGTACTCAATGAGTTTGCTCCTGACAAAGCAGTTCAAAATGGTTCAAGTATAGCATTTATATTAGAGTATCAAGATTTTAAATTTCTTTTCTTGGCAGATGCTTTTGTCGAAACGATTATCACTTCTTTAAAACACTACGGTTATAGTAAAACTAATCCATTAAAAGTTGAGTTTGTTAAATTATCTCATCATGGAAGTAAAAACAATACCAATGAAGAACTACTAGAATTAATTGACACCGACACCTATATCATATCTACAAATGGCAATAGTCATAATCATCCAAATCAGGAAGCACTGAGTCGAATCATTATGCATCGTATCCAGAAAAATAAAAAAACCAAGTTTCTTTTTAATTATAAAATAGATCAAATCTTTCAACTTTATGAGTTTGAAATCTCTGCTGATGATAAATATGAAGTTCACTATAATAAAGAGTATAAGTTTTATCTTTATTTCCCCAAAAACTTCAAAGACGGGGCTGTTTTGGAGTTTTAGTATATATTTTAATAGGTGCAGTAGCTACCGTTGTAATACAATCAAGTAGTGCAACCA
>JADGDK010000165.1 GCA_016744895.1 Campylobacterales bacterium
TTTTATCATAAAATATCGCCTCTTCGAGGCGATTAACTCCAACCGATGCAAGCATCGGGGAAATCTTCTCGATTATAGGGGCTATATGGATAGGTTCTCGTTCTAATATCAACACTATTATTAATGATGTTAGCAGTATTGATTCAGTATCGCTTATTTCATTATATGAACTTCGGTATGAAAACTTACTACAAATTACAAGATTATCAGTACTTCTTTTTTCCGGGTTATTTGTGTGGCTTGTAATGACAGGGCGTACTTTATATCCTAAATGGATGGCGATTTTTAATCCAATTTTTTTAATATTGACGAGTTTTCTAATTTGGGCTATTGTCCCTTCCATTGGTATCTATTTGATGCCTATAGCGTTAAATGTTGCGTTTGCGATTTTGTTCGCATTGTCAATATATTTTTCATATAAATTAAAACAAAGAGGAGTGTAAGTATGGGTATTTTAAAAAAAGTAATGATGGTAATGGCATTGTTAATTATTGTGATGATGGTGATGATGATAGGAAAGTTCACAATGGATAGACAAGATGATTATAGTGTTGATAGAACTGCTGTTACAGTTCCTAGTTATAAAGAATCAATTGTAAAGTTTGATCAGGGAAATGCTTTTGAAAAAAGTTTACCGTTTATGGCTTCAGCTATTATCGATATAGATAATGATGGGATAGAAGAACTATTTCTAGGTGCGGGAAAAAGCAAAAGTGATGGTATGTTTAAATTTCAAGATGGTGCATTAGTTGCGATTTCTGGAAGTGCTGGAATTAAAAAAGAGAATGTTGCAAGTTACGGATCTGTTGTACTAGATGTCAATAAAGATGGTAAACAAGATTTACTTATTGCTAGAGAAGATGGTATATGGCTGAGTACAAACCAAGGTGGAACATTTGATAACCAAAAGCTAAATGCTACTATGCCTAATGATACTGTACCGCTTTCTATCGCCATAGCAGATTTAAATAGAGATGGTGCTTTTGATATGTTTGTTGCAGGATATATTAAACATGAATTAGTTGAAGGACAAAATATATTCCGTGAAGGATATGGTGGTACTAGTAAGCTATTTATCAATAATGGTGACCATACATTTAAAGATATGACAGAGTCTGCAGGTCTTACTTATCAACATAATACATTTCAATCTGCTTTTTTAGATTTTAACTTAGATGGTTTAGAAGACTTAGTTGTAGTACACGATACTGGACATGTAGTGACATGGAAAAACAGTGGAAATATGAAATTTGAAAAAATAGCTAATCCGAATTCAAATACATACAGCTATCCTATGGGACTTGGTATTACTGATTTAGGTAATGATGGTTTGGTTGATCTCTATTTTTCTAATGTTGGTTCAACACCACCAAATATTATGATAAGAGGTGATCTAACAGATGAACAAGTAAGTAATTGGAAGTGGATTCTCTTTAAAAATAATGGTAATTTTAACTTTAAAGATGTCGCTGAAGAGATGAAAATAGCAGACTATGAGTTTGCGTGGGGTGGTATTTTTGAAGATCTTAACTTGGATGGTTTGGAAGATTTGATTGTTTCTCAAAACTATATCGGTCTTCCTCCACATAAAATGCCATTTTTAAGATCCAATGGTAGGTTATTACTTCAAACACCAAACGGTGAGTTTGCTCCAGCTGGTACAGATGCTAGAGTCGCTAATCGTCTCTACTCTATTTCACCTTTAACGGCAGATTTTAATCAAGATGGATATCCTGATATCATACATGCAAATCTTAATGGAGACTCAAAACTCTTTTTAAGCAAAGGTGGCGATGCAAACTACCTTAAAGTACAGCTATCCCAAACGATAGAGTCAGTCGGTGCAACTGTTAAAGTAAAACTTTCTAATGGATCAATTTTAAGTCGTCCATATGTCTCTGGAGAAGGGTTATGTTCGGATAGTTCACATACTATTATATTTGGTCTTGGAAGCAATACTGCAAAAGAAGTAAATGTAACTTACATGAATGGTTCTACTGATAGTAAAAACATTAATGGCAATAATCAGACTATAAGATTTTAAAGATGAAAAAGTATCTTAAAATTGGCATTATCATACTTGGTATGCTGGGCTTTATAGGTGTTACAAAGATTTCATATCAGCGTGCTATGTAATATTTGTTGCTTATGCAATGGTTGTGATATCCATGTTTCTTTCAGCAGATAAACAAAAAAAGATATTTATTATTTTTTGGCTACCAATTATTGTTCTTGCATTGATTGGAAGTATAGGAGAATTGACAAACTCTATGCAGTGTCCTCGTACAGAGGCAGGAACACCTAAATGTTATTTTTCAGCAATTTACTCTGCTATTATCGGAGTATTGGCTTGGTTTTACTTTGTAAGGAAGGATAGTAAAATGGGTAAATAATATAATTATAGGACATGCGTACTTTTATGAAAATCCTGCAATATTATTAGATATTGCTATCTTAATAACAAAAGGTAGTCTTCCTGGAACTCAAAATAGACCATTAAAAAATATATCAGGTAATTTTTGGTTACTACAGAAAGACTATCCATATTCAAGTTCTGAATAATTTTACTTTCTTAGTATATGAGCACTACCACTTAATTGACATACTCTTTTGATATTATTTATATCATGATAGATACTAATTAAAGTATTTGGTTCATCTTTAATAATTGTATCGCCACTTTGTAAAAGCATATATTTATCTATATCTTGCAAAGTTGGGTTTGTAATACATAATGTACTGATATTTAATATTTTATTGTTATCTACGTCAGATGTGCAACACCCATTGTCACCACATGCAGTAAAGTACGCAATAATAATACCTAATAATAAAGATTGAGTTATTTTTGATTTTAATTTCATTTGGTTTTTCCTTATTCTATAATTAAATCATTTTCTAGGGATGTGACAATTTTTATGTATAACTTATCACTAATCTCATCAATTTCTATCTCATTTCCTGCTGTAAATGGAGTTTTGTCATTGACTGTATTTGCAACTACTGTTATAAGATTACTGTCATTTTGATCTATCTTGATATATTTAGTATATGCTTTGCCATTTGGCATAGTAACAACTAGTGCTTTAATAGTCTCTCCTATGCTAGTTTCTACATTTCCATTCATATCTATAAGTGTTCTAGCACCTGCAATATGTGAGATTGTTTTAGATGTTTTTTGTGAAGTTATCACTTTATGTTGTGTACTACCATCTTCTTGAGTAATTACCTCTATAGAACTATTAGGTTCTATCTCTACTGTGGTAATGAGTTGTATTAAGTTATTTTGATCTCTATTAAGTGTAGTTTGTGCTCCGTTAAGTTTTGATTTTGCTTGTGTTGTTATATTATTAGCAGTTAAAGTATGTATGGCTTCGCCTAGTATAGTTGCATTGATATCTATAAAAATATTGGTATTATTATAGCTTGTATGTGCTCCGCTAGGAGTGAGTGAAACAGTAGAACCAGGGAGATAAGAGGTAGCCTTTATCTCTTTATTTGCAACTTCAATAATATGTGAAACCGTACCATTACTATAATCTTTAGTTTTTACTTTTAGATCATTGCTGATAGTGGCTGTAGTTTGTGTTAAATTTTCATCTTCAAAAGTATTAATATTCCCTACCTGCTCAATATCGTCACCATCTTCAAGTGGAATAATATAAAAGCTAAATGTTTTTGATGTATTTAACTCACCATCACTTATGGTCACTGTAATATCAGTGGTACCATACTTATCAATTTTAGGAGTAATTAATAAAGTATTATTTGTAATTATTGGAAGTTCGATTAAGCTAGTATCATTGGTTGATACAAAAAAATCTAATTCATCGTTGTTTATAGCTTCTGTTTCTAGAAAGATTTGTTTTGTGGTAGAGTTTTTATACACAATAAAATTTGGAATAGGGTGAAGTATAGGCAGAACATTATTGTCTAATATACTAAAACTTCTTGATATTGGTAAAGCAGTACTAAATATATTATTACCATCTTGTGATACCGTTATTGTACATGTTCCTGATGAAAGAAAAGAAACAAGTTCTTCTGAAATTGTACATATAGTAGGGGTTAGTGTTTTATAGGTTAATTTTAAATTAGAAGTAGTAGTAGCTGTTAATGCTAAGCTATTTTTTGTTAGATTTTGATCTACAATAGGATCAAACGAGATAGTTTGAGGTGTTAATGCTGTGGTAGAAAAAGAGAACTCGTCAATTTCTCCTATATAGTGGCTATGAGAAAAATAGGCACTTGCATAAGTGTAACCAATAGTAATGAACTACCCCGCTGCAAGCAACGGGGTATCAACGAATATTCTAGCATTCCACTAAAGGTCAAATTTGAGTTGAC
>JADGDK010000166.1 GCA_016744895.1 Campylobacterales bacterium
ACCATATAACCATGGTGTGTTAGACTTTTTAGCATATGCATCAATTTGTGCTCTAACATGAAGGTTATCAGTCGCATCAATAAGAAGATCTACTTCTATATTTTCATAAGAGAATGTCTCAAAGTCCATGTTTTTAGAAATTGCTTTGACATAAGGGGATCGTGCCTCTATGAGCTTAGATAAAACTTCACACTTGTATTTGCCGTTATCTTCTGTTTTAAAAGCGATTTGTCTATGGATATTATGAATTTCTATTTTGTCAAAGTCGATACAGTAAATTGTACCAATTCCTGAACTTCCAAGTGCAATTCCCAAAGAGGAACCAAGTCCACCAGAGCCAATAATTGCTATTTTTTTAGATTGAAGGCTCTCTTGTTTCTCTTCACCCCAAAGTTGTATCTGTCTATGAAAGTAATCATTCATACCATACCTCGATCACGAAGTTGACTTTGAAAACCCCAATTTTTTCTAGCTTCATTAATATCTTTTTTCTGTATATCAATAACCATTGAGTCCTCTTTTTCACCAAGTGTATTTTCAATTTGTCCGTCTGGATTTACAAGGTAAGTATTTCCATAAAATTTCCATAAACTTCCCTCATTGTCATCATATTTTCCAACACGATTAACACGAAGTATATAGATGTTATTTAAAAATGCTCGTGTTTTTAGGACTTCATTCCATCTTTGATTTGATCCAAAAGTAGAGACAGATGGAAGCAGTACAATGTCTACATTTTCGCGCATAAATGCTAACCAAATAGGATCAAAATGCATCCCAAACCCATTGAGTGCACCAAAAGTAAAACCTTTATGTTTAAAGATCATAGGCTTTGCAATGCTATGAATTTCATTGTCAAAAAAACTTACTTCATCCCAGTGGTCAAAATCAATTAAAAATTCTTGATTGGTGAACTCACTGCCTATATTTGAAAACTTTCCAAGACATTTATAAATTTTTTCACCATCAACAATGATGATTGGTGCGATAATAATTATATTATATGTGAGTGCAAATTGTTCTAGTGCTTCTATCTTGTGTCGGCTTTGTTCTTTGATCATATACTTTGGCATTTTGATCAACTCTTTAAAAAAGCTATTGAGTACATATTCACCAAGTACTGCAATAGAAGCTCCTTCAGCACTACACTTTTTTAAATACTCATCAAGTTTTGAGTTGCTGAGTGGAAGTGTTGAGAGTTGCAATGCTGCAATTTTCATAAGGTACTATCGTCCTGTGTTTCACTGTTTTGGTAGACTTCAAATTTTAATTTTGCTTCTTCTAAAAGACGACTTGCTTCTTTAAGTTCATCTGTACCACTTTTGTAAAGTGTTACACTATCACTTAAGGTAATTTCAGGATTCATCAATTTTTCTAAAATCTCTTTAGATTTTTCAATTCTCTGTTCAAAACTCATTTCACTCATCTACTTCTCCTTTAATGCATCTTTGACATGGTGTGCAAATTTATCAATTTCTACTAAAAAAGCATCATGCCCATAGTTACTCTCTATTTCAATATATTTAGATAAATTCTTTTTACCTATATTACCCATAGTTTGATGAATTTTTTCCATTTCTCTTGGTAAAAATAGTAAGTCATTAGAAAATGAAATCAGTGTAATTTTTGATTTGATTCTACCAAGACTATCTTCAAGCGAATCATAGTTTCTAGTAGCATCAAAGATGTTAATCGCTTTTGTGATGTACAAAAAACTTAGTGGATCAAACCAATTCACAAAGTTTAAACCATTGTAGTCTAAATATCGTTCAACTTCAAACTTCCCAAATAATTCATATAAACCATCTGTTTGTACATAGTTTCTGCCAAATTTTTTATCCATAGAATCTGGGCTTAGATAAGATATATAACCGCACATTCTACCAATAGAAAGGCCAGAAAGCCCAATTTCTTTGATCTCTTTTGGATCATAGAATCCATCTTTAAATGCTGGATCTTGGATGAGTGCCTCACGTGCGACTTTATTAAAAGCGATTGCCCAAGGCCCAGTAGCATATGTGGATGCTAACATAATATGTTTTTTTGCAAAGTTAGGATGTTCAATCGCAAAACATAGAGCTTGCATGCCTCCCATTGAGCCTCCGATAACAGCATAAGCTTTTGAGATACCAAGACGGTCAAAAAGAATTCTTTGTGCTTTGACCATATCGCTGATAGTGATGACTGGAAATTTCATACGATAGGGATCATTTGATGGATATTTTGGGCTCATAGGTCCAGTAGAGCCAAAACAACTTCCAATCACATTGACACAAATGACAAAATAATTTTCAGTATTGATGGGCTTAGCATCTCCAATCATCTCATCCCACCAACCAGCTTTTCGATCTCCTTCATAGTGACCAGCCGCGTGGTGACTACCGGTAAGTGCATGGCAGACTACGATAACATTGGATTTATCTTCATTTAATTCACCGTAGGTTTCATACTGAAGTTCATAAGGTTCTAGGATACGTCCACTCTCAAGATAGAGTGGATTTGTAAATTTTTCTATGTGTGTTGTAATTTTCAATTAAGCCTCTAACGCTGCTTTTAAATCAGAAATCAAATCTTCACAATCTTCAAGTCCCACACTTAAACGAATAAGTCCACTTGGTACTCCTGCTGCTTTGAGTTCGTCTGCTGAGAGTTGCTGATGTGTGGTACTCGCAGGATGCGTGATGATTGATTTACTATCACCGATATTGACTACCATAGTGAAGAGTTCTGTTTGATCTGCAATTTCTACTGCTTTTTCAAAACTCTCTACTTCAAAACTTAAAAGTCCACTATATCCGCCGTTTAAATATTTTTGAGCATAAGGAAAATTAATATCATTTTCAAGCCCTGGATAATTTACTTTTGTGACTTTCGGATGTGAGTCTAAAAACTCTGCAATCTTTAATGCACTTTGACTATGCTGTTTCATTCGAAGTGGTAAGTGCTCTAATCCTTGTATAAATAGCCATGAGTTAAAAGGACTTGGGGTAGCTCCAAGATCACGAAGTAGGGCAAGACGCATACGGAGTGAAAAAATTGGAAGTGGTACATCTGTATAGACTAAACCATGGTAACTTGCATCTGGCTCGTTAAAATGTGCATATCTTGGATTATCTTTGATTTTGTCAAGAATATCACAACTCTCTACTACAATACCACCGATTGCAAGTCCTTGACCTGTGGTATATTTACTAGTTGAGTGTATCGAAATATCACAACCTAAAGAGAGTGGCTTACAAAGAATTGGTGTTGCAACAGTGTTATCAACTGCGGTCAAAATTTTATACTTATCTGCAATAGCAACAATTCCTTCAAAATCAGGAACATCAATACTTGGGTTTGTAATACTTTCAAATAAAATAAGTTTGGTATTTTCATCAATTAAATCTTCTAACTGCTGAGGCTCATGTACATCAAAAAATCTCGCTTGGATACCAAATCTTTTAATGGTATGAGAAGTAAGTGTAAGTGTGCCACCATAAAGTTTACTTGCACAAATGATATTATCACCAGCTTCAGCAACATTAGCAATGGTGTTAAAGATAGCAGCCATGCCACTAGAAGTTGCAATCGCTGCAGCGCCACCTTCAAGGGCTGAAAATCTCTTTTCAAAAACATCTGTTGTAGGATTCATAAGTCTGGTATAGATATTGCCTAACTCTTTAAGTGCAAAAAGGTTAGCCGCATGCTCAGAATCACGAAATTCATATGCCGTTGTTTGATATATAGGCATTGCCATAGTTGCGTGTGAATCTTTGTCATATCCTGCATGGATCGCTATTGTTTTATCTTGCATCTATACCCCTTTGATTGTAATTGATTATTATACATTATATTGACTTTTGCTATCATGACCTATTAGAGGAGGTTATCATGGAGAATAAAATTATGATAAATATCGCTAAAGATGCAATTTTAGAAGAGTTTTTACAAAAGCCTTTGATTGATAGAGAAAAACTGTTAAAAGCATTTCCCCAGCTCTCAAGAAAAGGAGCTACTTTTGTTACACTTGAAAAGCGAAAAAATCTTCGAGGATGTATTGGTACACTTGTAGCACATCGTACACTTTTAGATGATTTAATCTCAAATGCAAAATCTGCTGCATTCAGAGATAGCCGTTTTCGTCCTTTAACCCAAACAGAGTTTGAGGATAGAAACCTTACAGTTGAAATTTCACTTCTTAGTGAGCCAAAAATGCTAAGATATAAAGATATCAATGATTTGAAAAAGAAAATTAGAGTAGGGATAGATGGCGTAGTTTTAAAATCTGGAAATTATCAAGCAACTTTTTTACCGCAAGTGTGGG
>JADGDK010000167.1 GCA_016744895.1 Campylobacterales bacterium
TTTTTAAACTTTGCGATGCATAATCTAAATCTTGATAATTAAAATTATAAAAAAGTGAAACATGTTCATACAGTCCATAGCCAAGGGTAAGATCAAATCCATTGAGATTTCCTAAGCTTCCATGATCTGCTGCAGATCCTGATTTACTATCTCGTATATTGAAAAGATCTAAACCATTGCTAATTAAATTATAGCTCGCTTTTACAGTTGCCTTCTCTTTTGGAAGGGGGTAGGAACGAATATTTTGTGATGTTGGTGAAACATCAGCAGCTTGGAGGGTTGAAAATAGTAAAAACAGAGAAAAGATAATTTTAGACACAATAGCTCCTAGATATTAAAATGAGAGTTCACTATCTCTTTCATCTGAGCTTTTAAGAAACTCTTTAAAAAAGATAAAAAAGATACCAAGTATGATGGAAGTGATAAATGCAACGATAATAATTAAAGCCCTTTTAGGACCTGCTTTATCTTTGATATAAGGCACTTTAGGTTTTGTAAGTTGCTTGACCATATAAAATTCCCCAGATTGTGAGAGTACCTTTTTTTTGACAAGTGCTGAAAGCAGATCATTGATATTTGTTTTAAGATCCAAATTTTTGGCATTTGAGAGCTCTTTTTCATAGTATTGAACTTGCTCATCTATCTCTTTAAGGTCTAGAATTTTGATATAATTGCTCATCTCTTTGAGATAGATATTGACCAACTCTTTGGCCACAAATCGATCTTCTGATTTGGCACTTAGTGTTATCGCACCTGACTCTTTGTCTGTTGATGTAGATAAAATCTTTTTAAGCTTTTCATAAGTATCAAAAATAATCTCTTCTTGATCTCTCTCTTCTACATCAGGAGTAAATTTGAAAAAATCATAAACTTCTCGTTTATTGGCAGCAAAAACAAAGTTCTTTTCAATATTTTCAAGGGAAATCATTTGGTCAATTTGATACTTTTCAATGATGTTTTTATGAAAGGCATAATCTCCCAGTAAATTTTTAAAAAGTCCAGTGATATCAATACCACCACCACCACCGCTCAAATCAATACCTGCCATAGCTGCCATAGCTGCGGCACCACCACTGATGCTTGGTTTGTCATTATTCTTGAGAATGAGTACTGTTGATGTTGTGTAGAGGTTTGGTTTTTTTAGTGCATAAAGCAGGGCAAAAGAAGTGACTAAAAGCGCTATGATCGCAATCGTAAATTTGTTTTTCCAAATGGTGCTAAATAACTCTCTTAAGTCAATTTCATCCTCTTCTATGTATTGAGGTTGTTGTATATTTGTCTCTTGCATAGGAACCTCTCTACAGTGCGCCGACAGTATGCATCGCTGCCACTGTCAAGGTAAGTTTATAGAAGATATCGGCTACTTCGCTCACGACATCTATACCTCTTTGGAACATAAGCTTTTTAGGAATGATGATGACATCACCTTTTTTAACATTTACTTTGTTTGAAGAGAAGAGGTAACTTCCGATGGTTGCTTGTTGCGCTTCTCCATTAGCATGCATGACATAGATATGATCTGTATCTGCAATCTCTGTCAATCCACCACTTTTTGAAATATAATTTTTGATACTATTGCCTAGATACACAGATGCCATAGGATTCATCACTTCTCCGCTGATGACTACTGTATCATTAAAAGAAGGTATATAGAGTGTGTCTTTATCTTTGAGTGTAAGATCACTTGGGGTACCTTTAAGCTGATTGTTTGCGTATAAATTCCCATTTTGTTCATATCCCTCGCATAAGGTCTCCCCATTTTTACGATTTTCATTATAGCCTAAATTGATTGCAACTCTTCCAATAGGGGTCAACTCCTCTGCTTCTACAATGAGTGATTCTACAGCTTTGATACTTTCAGCGATATCTATATTGTTCATAGATTTACTACCAGCTGATCTTAAGCTTGCTAAAATGACTTGCTCTTTAAGTTTTGAAAGCTCAACTTTGAGACTCTCTTGTTGTAGTTTTGCAATCTCTTCTCTTGTAAAGACTGCTCCATATAAAAAAGCATCATTGCTATAGCCTCCAGCTCTTTCTATCACTGATGAGAGCTTCTCGCCACTGTGTATGACATAAGTACCTGGAAATTTGACTTCACCTTTAAGCGTAATTATTTTTCGCTCATACCAATTTGGAATGCGTCTGATATTGATCTCATCATGTGCTTGGATGAGAAATGATCCTATATCTTTCAGTGCAACATTAAATATCTTCTTATGTCGCTCACCATTTTCGATATGATATCTAATGATTTCACACTCTTTTGGATACGCTTTTTCATTAAACCCTCCAGCACTTTCAATAAACTTTTTTAAAGTCATTGCCTCAGCTACTTCATACTTACCAGGCTTTACTACTTCACCTGTAAGATGTGCTATTTTTGTTGGGTTTGTCTCAAAAAAGTCAAAAAGATAGACACCATCAAAAGGTTTTAATTTATGATTTGGATTTTTTTCATAGTCTATGATTTTAACATCCGCTTTATTATGTTCTACATCATAATTAATAATTTTAACTCTGCTGGTATCAAAAGAGCCTTTGATACCAGCAGCATAAATAAGATCTTTTAAAGTCATACCTTCAGTATAGAGATGTTTTCCCTCTTTCATTAGTAAGGTTTGCGTTGTATTTACATCCATCATTTCATCTACTGTAAAAGCTTGTGAAATACTCACAAATTGGTTAAGTCCTGTATCAAGTTTGTTGTACACATAGAGAACATCTCTGTTTAAGAGTGTAAAGTCTTCTGCACCATCTAATATATTTGCGAGATTGACATTGATCATTTGGGGTGTAAGATCTTCACCAACTCTTTTGACTACAGCATAGTCAAGTTGTGTGTTTTCCAAAAAGAGGGAGTTTAATTTGCCCCCTCTAAGCTCTTTTTTGAGTAGTTGTGAAAGTTGGATTGACTCTGCATTGATTTCACGTTTGCCCTCAGTAGCTACATTTCCAACTATTTCTATATACTTCTCATTTGTAATGCCCATTTCACCAACATAAATCTCATCGCCATCTTTAAGTCTGAAACGGCGTGCTTCTGCTAGTGTGACTTTATGATATTTAATAGCTCTGTTATGGTCATATCTTTTAATATAAATTTTAAGTCCATCAGCTTGACTCTTCAGTCCACCTGCTATTTTTAAGATTTTTGCTAATGATTCTCCTCGCTCTATCTCAAAAATAGCCTCTTTATTGACAGCTCCTTCTAAATGTACAAGACCATAGGCACGAGGTACGTGAATCGTATCATTTGGTTGTAATACAATATCGCCGTGATCGAGTCCCAGACTCAATAGGTGATAATAATCTATGGTTGCTATCGTTTGACCGTTACGTTTTACTTTTATGTTACGTACCGATCCTACATCTGATACACCTTTTGCTTCTATTAGTATATCTTTGACACTTGAAATTGAGCTTGTGTTAAAAATACCAGGTGCTCTCACAAAACCAGTCAAAGTAACTTGCGCTGTTGAATATGAGTTTAAATCTACTACAACATCACTATTTTTATAAGAGCTAGAGAGATAGTTTGTCAAAAGCTCTTTGACTTCAGCATATTGTTCTCCTGCCACTTTGACAGGTCCAATTTCAGGGATATTGATATTTCCTTGATTATTAACTTTTAAAGCATGTTGCTTATTGCTTGCGCCATACACCCAAAAAGTAATAGTATCACCACGGTTTATGATGTAGTTTGATGGAGCATTGATGCTTGTTTGTGAAATTTTATTTTTATTTCTAAAAAACTCTTTTGAAAACCTTGAAAGTTTTTTATGTTTTCTTGCATCATTTTTAGACTTGATACGATAGAGCTCATGGTCATTTGATTTGTACTCTTGAGGCGCAAGTCTAAGCATCGTCCTTGTCTCTATATTTTTTTCTAAGATCTTAGCATCATCATCTAAAGAAGTGGTATCTGCGTCAGATGCTTCTGACGTAGATTCAATACTATTTTCAACAGGTTCACTTTTTTGCATAGAGTCACTGTAAGATCCTTCTGCAACTGTTCCTTTTTGGTGTTGTTGCATCATCTCTTTTGCTTTTGGTGTATTTAAGAGAGATGGGTTAGTAGAGACCATCTCTTTTGCTTGTTGTATTTGAGCTGCTGAAAATGCACCATAGAGTGTAGATGCTGTAAACAATATGATAAAAATGCTAAATGGTAGTCTCATATTATGATGAACCCTTGTCTGTATTTTGTTCATAGATTTTAGTGTGAAACGCTTTATATATCTAGCAAAATAGCAGATT
>JADGDK010000168.1 GCA_016744895.1 Campylobacterales bacterium
ACCTAAGCTTAATGATAGATCTATACCATTGGCAGAAGCCTGATAATCTAAGATATCTACACCTTCTCCACCGTCAATTACATCATTACCCAACCCTGCTTGTATACTATCATCACCGGCTCCTGAGGATATTTCATCATTTCCTTCATATGCTGTAATAATATCAGTAACTCTTCCACCAACTACCTTGGTATCACCATGAGAGGTTAATATAACGTTTTCATTAGGCTCACGCGAAAGCACAAAACCAAGTTCAAAATCACCATCGTAGTTATAATCTTCTGGAGTATTAATATCTTTAACTTGTAACCCCACACGTGCAAGTCCAAGAAGCTCTTGTTCTTCTGGAATAACAAATTCAGCTAACTCTTCAGGTGATAAATTCACATTACCCATATCAAAAAGTGAATTTACTTCTATACCTATAGAAAAATCATTATGCGTAGTATCTTCTGGATATTTTAAAACTATTTCAATACCATTGGCAGTCTCTTTAAAACCAGTTCTCTCAGAAATAGGTGCCAAGGAAGGATCACGATTAGCGACATCTGCAGCTGTGATTTCTCTATATATTGTCCATGTACCATTACCATTATCTTTTGCATCAATAATTTCAAAACCACTAGGTAACTCTTTAAAAATAATAGAGTCTACTTCATACCCCATAGGTTGTTCTGCATTGATAGATACAAGTCTTGAAAGAGACCCATCTTCAAACCAAACAGAGTGATCTGCATTGATTTCCATCTTTTCATTGGAAGTTGAAAAATCAAATAATTCAAACTCTGATTGTGCTTCGCCAGAGGCATCATATCGTGCACGAACACTTCCACCTCCACCTTCAACAATAGTAGTATCTCCATTTGTAAAAACACTCTTTTGAGTTTGATATAAACCGACACTAAATTCTAACGTAGCACTTACATCGGCAGTAGCTTCTGCACTTGCAGCAGAAGAGCTTTCATCAGCAGCTTTAAAATTAGAGGTATACTCATTCTCTTCAGCAACACTTGTCTCAACATCTTCTTCAATCTCAATCATCTTCATCATCTCTTGTGCATCTTGAGCTTGTTCATCTGATTGATTTTGACTTTGTAATTGCTGTTCTTGTTTATCTAAGGCTTTCTCTTTTTCCTTAAGTTCTGCCTCTTTTTCTTTAAGATTTTCACTTTTTTCTTTAAGCTCATCTTGTGTTTTTTCCAACTTAGATTCTAAAGCAACCATATCATCTGTCATAACAGAATCAATAGGACTCTCTTTGACATCATCAACTTGCATTAAAACACCAGAAAGTTCTAACACTTGTCCAGAGGGAAGTATAATTACTGGGGGATTATCTTCAAAAGCGAGAATTGCCATTGAGACAAAAACAATATCACCCTCTCCAGGAACACGAAGAACCACATCTCCACCAACCATTTTAAAACTGGCTTTACTGATATCAAATTCAAACGAGATTTTGTCACCTGGTTTCGCAAAGACACTAAGGCTCATACCTTTTTCTGGGGGACTAATAAGCGTTACTTTTTCATTTCCATAAACTACATGCAATACTTCATTTTCAGCCATTATTATTCCTAAATATTATTCTTAGGTTTAATATCGGCTATTTATATAATATATTAAATAAATTCTAGTTTTATTTTATTACTTTAATCTTTACATACCCAAAACTATATTCTTGATCTCTATTTTTTTGCATTTTCAATGTTATATTACTGAGTTTTATATCTTGATTTTTAAGTAAATTTTTTACATTTAATGCGCGACCAAGTGAAATCTGCTTTGGTATCGTTGTTCCCAATATTGCAGTAGGTTGCGCTACAGATATCTCAAACTTAGCATTAGGGTTTTTCTTTTTTTGATCTTTGATATATGCTTTTATATCCGTTTTTATTTTTGCAGTGTTGAAAATCTCTTTATCATTATACGCTACTAACAACTCTCCTTTACCTTTACTAAGACTCTGATCTTGTACTTTTTCTTCTTTATCACTAGAAGAGATTGCATTACCTTCAGATTTTCCACCGGTAAAAAGAGAGTCATTTCCAGCATCTGACTTAGGTTTTTCTTGTTTTGCTAAAGCAATCATATCTGTGATATCACTCCCTGCTTGCAAACTATCTGTTTGGGATTTAGTGGTTGCTTCAGAATTAGTTTTGGCATTAAATTGCATATAATATGCAACATTGACAATCGTAACCAGTATAAAAAGAAGCAACACAAGAATAACTGATGAAAATACATCCACAAAAGGAGGCCATGGATTAAACTCATCTACACATTTTTTTGCTCGTGCCATCTACACTTTTTCCTCTCTTGAAAAGTGTTTTTTCATAAAATCAATGGTATCTTCAAACTTTGAATGATTATCACTATTTATAGGCTTTTTCTCTATAAGTGTTTCTAATTTTGATAAGCGTTTTTTAATATTTTTATCCATGCTATCTAATGAATCAGCCATATTGAAAATATTGAGTTTATTCTCTTGCTCACGTCTCTCTTGTTTTACTACCATATTTGCAATAGTATGTTCTCTTTTTTCTAATGCTTTATGTTCGTGAATAGTGATAGTAGAGAGTGTTTTAAAATTCTCTTCTATCTTATCATTTTGATGTTTTTGTGTAGCCAATAGCTCTTGCAATTGGCTATTACTATTTTCAGACAACTCCTTTAAAAGTATATTATTACTTGTAATATAAGAACCATTTTGAGAACTACTTTGTGCAATATCTTCTAATGAATTTTTTATTTGAAAAAGAATTTCTTGTTCCTGTTTAGAACTATTTTTAAGTTCACTCAATGTATCAATAAAAGTAGATTGAAATTCTCTATTAACAGCAGATACCTCTTTCATCTCGTAACTTAAATGTGCAATTTGCTCAATAAAAACATCCATGTATGATTTTTGACGTTTTTGAAGTGTAGTAGAAGATAATAAAGCACCAGCTTTATTATCTTCTGATATTTTCTCTACTGTTTTTTCTTGTAACCAATTTTCAACACCTGATAAAAGTGACTCTTGTGCCTTATTTAAAAGGTATCCTTTAATACTCAATAATATTGCAGCAATAACACCAAAAAGAGATGAACCAAAACCTACAGCCATTGAAGAGAGTGGTATCGCAAAATCAGCCATAATCTTTCCGATATCTACTTTACTACCCGCTAATGAAGAGACAATATTTCCCATACTTGATATTGAACCCAATAGTCCAGCAAAGGTACCAAGTAAACCAATCATTAAAACAGTGCCAATAAAAAAGTTATTGTATTTATTTTGATTGCTATATTTTTCTTCAAGCCATGCTAAAATATCTTCAGACTCTTGCTGTGTAAAAAGAAGCGTACCATTCTGGGCACGTGATTTTATTTTATCTGCGATATTTGAAGGAAAAATCTTTTCGATACCTTTTAGGTAAAAAGAGAGGTTCCCTTTTTTATACATTAAAACACCAAAAGTTCCAGTTACCATTGTCAAATCTTTAGCAGCTTTGAGTATCATAAATGTACCAATACTAAGTAATGCCACAATAGCAATATTAAATGTAAGTGTAGATAAAAAATAGAGCTTAAAGGTTTCTAAATTAGATATGGCAATAAAATAGACAAATAACCAAAGGACAAAATAAGCTTTAAATATCTTTAATCTTTTCACTGGACACCTACCTTAAAAAAGAAATAATAGCATTGAGACTATAAGACCAAGTGCCACCATTGTTACAGAATTTACTAAGTTTTTAACAAGATTTACAAAACTATTGTCATCCTTCACCTGTTCAGCTACAAAAGCAATTCCCGCATAATCACCATCAACATCATAAACTTTTTGATACACATAAAAATATTTACTATCCTTTATATAACCATTTTCTTCAAGTACTCCACCAAAATCAACACTCTTTAATTGATCTACAAAGCTTTTATTATAAGAAGAAGTCTTAATATAGAATTTATCATGATAACTCATGTATGCACTCTTTTTTAATGCTCTATCTATTTTATGGCTACTACTTTCATTTAGAAGAAAAGCAAACTCTTTATCCTCTTTTTGATATTTCTCTACTAAAGTATCTAGATCTTTGCTCAACACTACATTAGTAATTGTCCCATTATTATCTATCATAGGTATTGAACTCTTAAATACAGCACCATATTTTGTGATATCAATACCGATACTTTTATTTATTTTTTTTGCCTCTTCATAAGAAATATTAAGACTTTTTTTTCTTTGTTCACTATT
>JADGDK010000169.1 GCA_016744895.1 Campylobacterales bacterium
ATATTATCAGGAGTACTTCCGATATAACATGAACTTAGTTGATGTCTTGGAGTTCTTGCATTTGAAAGCGTAGGTGTCGCAAGCATTACTTCAAATTTTGAAATTAAGTCATAAAATTTCTTTGCCCAATCTTGAGGATTAAACTCATTTTGTGCTAAAAACATTGCAATAGCCATAAACATATGCTGTGGAAGTTCTATAGGTTTTCCGTGCTTATCTTTTAGAAGGTATCTATCATAAAGCGTACGTACCCCTAAGTAGTTAAACTGCATATCACGTTCAGGCTTGATATAGCTATCTAGATCAGCAAGGTCATATTTCTCTTTGAGACCCATGACAATTCGACCCTCTTCTTCACCCTTTTTGAAATACTCTTCTAATTTTACATATCCTGTAAATGTACTAACCTTATGGTAAAGATCATAAAGAAATAGTCGTGCAGCAACAAAAGTCCAATCTGGTCTATCTACATCAATTTTATCAACTGCAGTTTTAATAAGTGTTAGCTGGATCTCTTCAGTGCTAATCTTATCACGAAATTGAATATGTGCATCAAGTTCTAACTCACTCTGACTTACATTTTTCAACCCTTCTACTGACTCACATGTATACTTTTGAATTTTGGTAATATCTAACGGTTCGATTCTTCCATTTCTTTTAGTTACAGTTAACATTTTGCTCGTCATCCTCTAAAATACCCTTTTAAAAATATTGTCTACGTTTTTAGTATAATAGCCATAATCAAAACACTCTATAATTTCTTCACGGCTTAGTTTTTCTCCAAGTTCTTCATCTTCTAGGAGATATTCTTGATATAGACTCTCGCCTTTTTCATTAAGTGCAGATTTTCCTTGCTGTAAGTCACCCCACACTTTCATCGCATTTCGCTGTACAATTTTATAAGCATCTTCTCTTGAAACACCTTTTAACGGCAACTCTAATAAAACACGTTGTGAAAATACTAATCCACCCGTAAGGTTAAGATTTTTCATCATATTCTCTGGATAAACAACCATTTTATCTATCACAGAGTTTAAACGGTGTAGCATAAAGTCAGTAGTGATAAAGCTATCAGGTAATGTAAAACGCTCCACACTAGAGTGTGATATATCTCGCTCATGCCAAAGCGCTACATTTTCCATAGTAGGCACAGCATAGGCACGAATCATTCTACAAAGCCCTGTAATATTTTCTGTCAAAATTGGATTTCGTTTATGTGGCATAGCTGAACTACCTTTTTGCCCTTTTGCAAAAAACTCTTCAACCTCATAAACTTCAGTTCTCTGATAGTGTCTTATCGCAACTGCAATCTTTTCACCTGTTGAAGCTAAAAGAGCCAATGCATTCATCAAGTTTGCATAACGATCTCGTTGAATCACTTGATTTGATACTGGAGCAGGTTTAAGTCCTAAATCTTTACATACATATTCTTCAAGCTCCATCGGCGCATGTGCAAAATTACCCATAGCACCACTGATTTGTCCGACAGAGATAACGTCCATAGCTTGATCAAGATTTTCAAGATTTCTTTTCATCTCATCATGCCAAATCGCAAGTACTAAACCAAAAGTAATTGGCTCTCCATGAATACCGTGACTTCTTCCAACCATCAAAGTAAGTTTATGCTCTTTGGCACGTCGCTCTAAAGAAGCCATTACCATTTTCACATCATCGATAATGATTTTTAATGAATCTCTCATCTGGAGTGCAACAGCAGTATCGATACAATCTGAACTTGTCATACCATAATGAACCCACCTACTCTCTTCACCAAGAGAATCTGCAACACTTGTTAAAAATGCAATTACATCATGACGTGTTACTTTTTCAATTTCATCAATTCTTTCAACACTAAATGATGCATTATCAATAATCTTTTGACAATCTTCATCTGGAACCAATCCAAGTTTGTTCCAAGCTTTTACTGCTGACTTTTCAACCTTTAACCATGCATCGTATTTTGCTTGCATAGTCCAGTTATTTTTCATCTCTTCACGTGAGTATCTTTCAATCATTTTGGAGAAACCTTTTGAAATATTTTAAATAAACACTAAATTTTGAGACAATTTAGTGTTTTTATATATAATGATTTTAACCAACACGATTTTAAAAATCAATTAAAAAGGGTTTAAATTTGTCCTACAAAATAAAGAAGTTTCATGTCCAAAGAAAAGTCAAAGCTTTTAAATTTCTACTTGAAAACTTTGATATACCTATGAAAGAAGCGCAACGATGGATTGATAAACATAGGCTTCAGTGTAATAGCCAAATTATAAACCAAAAAAACTTTGAATTAGAAGGTTTGGTTGAAGTCGCTGTTTTCACTCCAAGCACTCTAGGGCTGAAACCAATTTTTCAAACAGATAGTTTTGCACTATTTGAAAAGCCTTCAGGTGTATTAGTACATCCATCAAACAGACATACAGAATATTCACTCACCCATGAAGCAAAATACCTCTATGGTTCTGAAGCAAATATCGTTCATAGAATTGACAAAGAAACAAGTGGTTTAGTCATTGTCTCCAAAAACAAAAAGACAGAAGTTGCACTTAAATCTCTATTTGAAAATCGTCAAATTAAAAAAGGCTATCTAGCTTTAGTTCAAGGTCATTTAACAAAAGAACTTTTTATAGATGCGCCCATAGCAAAAAACCGAGAATTTTCAGAGATCAAACTCAAAGTTAGAATTAGCGAGGAGGGCAAAGAATCTCAAACTATTATAAAACCAATAGCGTATTATGAAAGTTCAAATCAAACACTGGTAGAAGCTGTTCCACTTACAGGAAGGCAACATCAAATCCGTATACATCTGTTTCACGTGAAACATCCAATCGTAGGAGATCCTATCTACGGTGTAGACTTTGAAACTGCCGATATGTATCTCAATGGAAAGCTAAGTGAAGAAGAGCGCATGAAAAAGATAGGAGCAAAACGTTTAATGCTTCATGCCCACTGGATAGAGTTTACCTATAAAGTAAGGTATAAACTCTATTCACAAACATCTCATTTTTAATCTTTATCAAAAAACACAGCTTTGATAATACCACCTACACCTATAAAAAAAACAGTTGCAACAAAAGCAATTTGAGATATATCAAGCCAAGTCATTATCAGTCTTCTCCTTTAATTGTCCACAAGCTGCACTAATATCTAAGCCCTTTGATTGACGAATCGTGCATAGTACACCATGGTTGTTAAGGTAATCTTTAAAAGCATTCATATCTTTTTCACTTGGTCTTTGAAATGGTGAACCAGGGTAGGGGTTAAAATAGATCAAATTCACTTTTGCTTTGATTCCGTGCAAGAGTTTTACAAGTTTTTTAGCACTTGTTTGATCATCATTTAAGCCTTCCATCACAAGGTACTCAAACATTACTCTCTTGCGAGCATCAATAGGAAAGTTCTTAACCGCATTTATAACCGACTCTATATTGTAAGCTTTATTGATAGGCATGAGTGTTTGTCTGAGTTCATCATCTACAGCATGTAGTGAAATAGCTAATAAAATTCCTAAATCCATTTTACCAAGCTTCTCTATCTGACTACTAAGTCCACTGGTAGAGAGTGTTTGTCTCCTTGCACCGATCGCCAATCCATCTGGATCTTTAAACATTTTGATTGCTTTGACAACATTATCCATGTTATCAAGTGGTTCACCCATACCCATGTAGACAATATTGACATTACGATTTTGAGCAATATCATTATCTTTTTTAATGTAAATCACTTGTGCTAAAATCTCTCCAGGTGTTAAATTTCTCTTGAAACCCTCTTTTGCTGCCAGACAAAATGCACACCCTATTTTGCATCCTACTTGACTAGAAACACAAATGGAAAATTTAGTCTCATGTATTGTCTTTCCATCTTCATCTACCTTTTTCTTTTTCATAGGTAGCAATACTGATTCCATAGTAAAACCATCATGAAGTCGAAATAGATACTTCTTACTACCATCAGAACTCACTTCAATCTTGGCAATCTCTAAAGGATTGACTATATATTTTTTTGATAATTCATCCTTGATCGCTTTTGGAATATTTTTCATATCATCAAATGAGTCAGCATATTTTTGAAATATCCAATGATAAATCTGTTTAGCACGGAAGGAGGGCGAAACAATTTGTTCTAACTCTTCTCTTGTTAAATCTATTATAGTCTTCATACTG
>JADGDK010000016.1 GCA_016744895.1 Campylobacterales bacterium
GTATTAATTTCATGCGTGTATTTTACAATGTGAGTGCTTTAAAGGCACTTTTACTATAATTGATCTCTAAAAATTATAAATAAGGTTAAAACATGTCTTTAAAAGAATATGATATTTCGCAAGAAGCGTTAAAAGATTCAAACTATGCAATTATGATAACAAACAAGGGTGAGATGAAACTCAAGCTTTACAAAGATGAAGCACCAACAACTGTTGCAAACTTCGCTGCATTGGTAAATGATGGATACTATGATAACTTAAGTTTTCATAGAGTAATTCCAGGTTTTATGGCTCAAGGTGGTTGTCCTCACGGAACTGGAACAGGCGGACCGGGTTGGTCAATCAAATGTGAAACAGCAACAAACACAAGCAAACATGAAAAAGGCACACTCTCTATGGCACACGCAGGACCAAACACAGGTGGAAGCCAATTCTTTATCTGTTTTGTACCATGCCCTCACTTAGATGGTGTTCATACTGTATTTGGTGGAATTGATGCAAGCGATAGTGATAGCATGGCAGTTCTTGATAGTTTAGAAGGTCAAGATAAAATCGAATCAATTAAAATCGTAGCTGAATAATTTTAAAAAGGGTAAAAACCCCTTTTTAAAAGCTACTCATACTTCCGACTACTTTACCGATAACTTCAACACTCCCTGCATCTACTGATTCTACACTATAGTGAACATTATCAGAAATCAAGTCTAAAGTTCCATCACTTTTCAAAGAGAGTCGTTTCACAAAAAGCCCTGTTGGCGTAGAGACTACAAACACCCCACCCTTTCTGATATCACCTTGTGTTCTATTCATAAAAATGATATCACCATCCTTAAAAGTAGGCTCCATCGAATCACCAAGCACGTTAATAGAATCAATATTTTTCATCTCTCTTTCACCACCGAGTTTCATTACCATGTGCGGATCTAATGAAATTATCTCATGCTCAGCCTCATAGTTAAACGCACCACCACCAGCACTTGCGTAGATATCACCAAAATATCGCACATTGGCATATCGCTCAGTTTGCGCTTCTAAACTTCGTGTTGCTTGATCATAAAAAAGCCAATTTATGGAAATTCTTCTCTGAGCACAAAAATTTAAAATCTCTTCATAGGGAATTTTTCCTCTATTTTTCATTGTTGCAAAAGTGAGTTGATTGATCCCAAGTGCATCAGCTACATCTTTATCAAAAACCTTCTTATCTCCCAAGTCTGCCGAAATAACATCCTTTATCTTAGGAAGCATATCTTTAAAATTAAACATTTCCACCCCTTTTTAACAAATTATATTTCATTTTGAAATATAATTGTATCATAATTATTATTTCCATTACAATAGTGCAGAACAAAAGCAGAATATGAAATACGATGCTGGGCATTGTGCTTTAGTTGAGAAGAATTTTAGAGTGGACTGGTTCACTCTAAAAGAAGACAATTTAATAAAAAAGGAAATATTATGATTTTTAAAAATTTAACAAGAGACATGGTTGCAGTTGTAGATAGTTTTTTGACTTTGATTGAAATTTCAATGCTAAAGTTAAATGAAAAAGTTCTGTAGCAGTTTTAAGAATCTAACTCTAACTGCATCAGATACATATCTTCACCATCAATTACCTCAATATCCACACTCTCACAGTCTGGACAGATATATTCGTGCTCTTGGAGTTCATTCTCATTGCTACATGATCTACAACGTATCTTTACTGGTTGTAGATGCATGACAAATTCTGCATTGTGGCATATCGTATGCTCTTTAAACGTTTCAAATGCGGTCTCTAAAAGTTGTGGCTCTACGCCACTTAATGCGCCTATTTTGACCATTACTTTTAACACACTACTTGCATTGTTTTTTTTAGCATTTTCATCACAAAGATCTAATAACGATTGAACAATTGAATACTCATGCATTAACAGATCCTTGGCAATAACTCACCCGTAGGCATATCTAAAAACCGACTTGTACCATACTCGCTATTAATGATCACCTTTTCAAGATATCGATCTGAGACTTTAGCTATGATCGCCGCCTCTTTAGAGAGATCAAGTTGATGTAAGATCTCTATTGCTTTTGCAGCATCTTCTTTAGCAATTGCCGCAACAAATGTACCTTCATTGGCAAGATTAAACGCTTCAAATCCTAGAAGTTCACAGATACCATTGACCTCTTCACATACAGGCGTATCTGCTTCAGTAACTTCGATACAGATGTTGGACTGTTTTGCCCACTCGTTTAGTACTGCCGCTACTCCACCACGCGTCGCATCTCTCAGGGCTGTAATTTTGATATCATTTTTGATAAGTTCCTCAACCACTGGCCAAAGTGAAGCACAGTCACTCTCTAAATCACTTGAAAGCTCTATCCCTTCACGATTGGCAAAAATTGCTGCTCCGTGTTTTCCTATAGAGTTTGAAACAAGAATCACATCATCACTACTAATGTTGTTTGAAGAGATATTCTCTTTTTGTATATATCCAATTCCCGTCGTATTGATAAAGATTTGATCTACACTTCCTTTAGGTACGACTTTGGTATCACCACTAACAATGATTGCACCATTTTTTTCTAACTCTTTTTTCATGGAAGCAACAATCTTTTCAAGTTCTTCTACCCTAAAACCCTCTTCGATAATAACACCACATGAGAGATACTTGGGCTGGGCACCCATCATAGCAAGATCATTACACGTACCACAGATACTAAGTTTTCCAATATCTCCACCACTAAAAAAGATAGGACTTACGGTAAAACTATCCGTACTAAAAGCAAGTCTTCCATTGTCCAGTACTGCTGCATCTTCAGCCTTGGTGAGTATTTCATTTTCAAATGCTTTGTAAAAGACTTTATTAATGAGTTCATTGTTCTCTTCACCACCGTTACCGTGGGCTAGTTTGATATTTTTCATAGTAAATTTCCATATTTATAATAAGCCGCACATGCACCTTCACTTGATACCATACAACTTCCTAATGGAGAAGATGGTTTACATGCTGTACCAAAAACTTTACACTCTGGTGGATTTGCCACACCTCTTAAGATATCACCACAAATACAAAGTTTATGATCATCAATTTCGTCTGTTGGCAAAATATCTTTATAAATTTTTTCTGCATCTAAATAAGCATACTCTTCTTTTAACTGTAATGCACTGTTTGGAATATCTCCTAAACCTCTCCAACGAAAAGTAGATCTTACTTCAAAAAATTGGGCATTGCGTTTTTGTGCAACAAGGTTTCCATCATAATTAACACTTCTAGTATATTGTATTTCAAGGTCTGCTCGATCTTCTACAAACTGTTTAACAATCATAAAAACGGACTGTATCACATCGACAGGTTCAAATCCTGAAACAACCACAGGTTTTTTATAATCTTGTGGAAATTCTTCATAGATTTTTGATCCACTAATCACACTTACATGTGCTGGTCCTATAAAAGCATCTATCTTACAGTCATCATTTGCAAGTAGCACTTGCATAGGTTCAGGAACAGTGATATGATTTATATGAAAAAAGATATTCTCTATTTTTTTAGTAACAACTTGGTTTAAAAGTGCTGCTGTCATTGGTGTCGTTGTCTCGAAACCGATCGCAAAAAAGATCACTTTTTTATCAAGATTGTCTAGTGCTATTTTGATTGTATCTAGTGGAGAATAGACAAACCGTACATCTGCACCCTCTGCCCTTGCATCTTGTAAAGAGCCTTTGGAACCAGGCACTTTAATCATATCTCCCAAAGTCACTAAGATGACATTTTCCTGTTGAGATAATACATAGGCATGATCAATTCGTTCTTTTGGCATCACACATACAGGACACCCTGGACCGTGTATAAATTTGATATTTTCTGGTAAAAGTTGATTAAGTCCGTATTTCATGATGGTATGGGTATGACCACCACACACTTCCATGATATGAATATCACGATCCACCTTAGCAGCTTCCTCTTTTATCAGCTTTGCAAATGATTTGATCGCATCAGCATCTCTAAACCCATCATAGAGGTCTTTAAGCTTTAAATCACTCATGACGGCTTTCCACCCGGACAATTGTCACTCTCATCTATGAGGCGTTGTTGATCCTCCTCGTTCATCTTTTGGACAATCTCTTCGTAGAGTTCTAAACTATCAAGGGCTGCTGCTTCATCAATTTTATTCATCGCAAAGCCAATATGAATCAATACATAATCCCCAACATTTACCTCTTCATCAATCAACGCTAAAGAAGTTTCTCTCTTTACACCCATAGTATCTACCGTAGCAATTTCGGTCTCTTTATCTATTTTTACCACTTTTGAAGGTATTGAAAGGCACATTATCTCATCTCCATTTTAAATTTTATCCAATTTACCACACGCTGTAAGCTCTCTTTGTCTTTGGTACTTACTTCTAATATATCAACGTTTGGTTTGAGCTTTCGAGCCTCTGCTTTTTCTGCTTCGATATCATAATCAAAATGAGGCAAAAGATCTGTTTTGGTAATCAGCACTAAATCTGCTTGTCTAAACATTACAGGATACTTTGCGATCTTATCACTGCCCTCAGGAACACTCACTAGTACAATATTAAGATGTGTACCTACATCATAACTTGCTGGACATACAAGATTTCCGACATTTTCTACAAAACAGACATCAATATCTTCAAGTTCTACGTGATGAAGGGCTTTATGCACCATAAAGGCATCTAAATGACAAGCACTTCCAGTTTGAATCTGATACGCTTTAATCCCTTTAGAGGTTAAACGATCAGCATCACGGTTGGTCTCAAGATCTCCCTCGACAACAGCGTATTTGAAATCAACTAACTCTGCTATCTCTTCAAGAAGTGCTGTTTTGCCACTTCCTGGGCTACTCATAAGATTTATTCCAAGAACTTTATGTCCATCTAAATGCGCACGGTTATGTTTAGCTTCATGATCATTTTTATCTAAAATCTTAGTAATAACATCAATTGTTTTTTTATCATTGAGCTGTGGATTATGATGTAAATGTTCATGTGCCTCTTGATGCTCATGGCTGTGTTCATGTCCGTGTGTATCTGTATGTACGTGATCTGTTATGCTACATCCGCAATCTTTGCACATGGCTATTCCCCTTTTTCCTAATATCTATAATTATTTTATATTGTAACGCTACTAACCCGCTAACATATTTAATCCAACAACAACTGATATAAATCCTGCAGCAGAAAAAATAGTTCTGATATTTCTCTTATTTTTAAGCATGTTTTCATTGATTTTGGCGATAATAAAACCAAATCCTATAAAGATTACCATGACACCAAGTGTGAAACTAAGTACCATCCAGAGATTTACCGCTTGATGTGAAATCGCACTCAAAGTGATAAGCATACCTCTAACCCCACCTATCCCCATCAAAGTACCGATAGTAAATGCTGAAGCTACACGCGCACGATCTTCATCTCGATGTGAATGTTCTTTACCAAACCAGATATGAACATGCTCTTTGCCGTCATGTAAATGGGTACCCATCTGAATACGATCCGTACCTGCCATAAAAAGCAGAAAAATACCAATCCCAATAATCACAGCAGAAGAGATCATATCACCATATCCCAAAAGTGTCTCAGAAATCTCAAAAGACTCTAACAACTTTGCAAATATAAAAAGGCTCACACCATGCCCAATCGCAAATGCAAAAGTGATTAAAAGTGCTCTCTTTTGTGCTTTACCAATTGAAAAATCAGCAATCGCTGTCAAATGATCAGGTCCAAAGGCATGTAAAATACCATACCAAAAAATAATAAGCAAGCTAAGAGATTCCATCTGTAGACTCCTTTTAGTGAATGATTGTTCAATTTTACTCCTTTTTTGTAAAGGTAAAATAAAATCTTCCAATTCTTATACATTTTTGGAACTTAAATTAATCTAATGTACTAAAACTTATACTTATTATCTTAGACATTTATAAGTGTCAGCACCTCATCTACACTAAGAAGTTTTCCTGTACTAACAACTTTACCATCTATTACAAGACCTGGGGTACTGACTACTTGATACTCCATAATTTTCATAATATCATCAACTTTTTCAATTTGTGCAAATTTTCCACTTTTGGCTACTGCTTGTTTTACTACCGCTTCTAATTGTGTACACTTTGCACAACCTGTACCTAAAACTTCAATTTTCATCATTTTTTCCTTTATAATATAATGTTAAATAGATACCCAATGACAATTATTCCACTTCCAACTATGGCAAAAAATATACCGATAAGTTTGAGTGAAATAATTTTTTTAAGTATCAATGCTTCTGGCAAACTCAACGCTGTAACTGCCATCATAAAACTAAGCGCCGTTCCAAGTAACATACCTTTACTTGTAAGAACTTCTACTAAAGGCATAATACCTGCTGCATTTGAATACATTGGTATTCCCATCAAAACAGCTATAATCACTGCAAAGGGATTCCCTTCACCCGTATAAGAAGCTATAAAATCTGTCGGAATATACCCGTGAATCCATGCACCAACTCCTACACCAATCATGACATAGATATATATTTTTTTGAAAATATCTAAAGTATAGTTCCACGCCTCTTTAGCTCTGTCTTGAAATGATAATTTCACCAATGTAGCTTCAAGTGCTCCCTCCATTGGTTTTACATCCATTAAAATCTCTTTTTCTAAATTGAGCTTTCCTATCAACCAACCACCAAAGATAGCAACTGTAAGACCAAAAGCTATATAGATCGATGTCACTTTCCAACCAAATATTCCAAACAACATGGCTATCGCTATTTCATTATTCATCGGTGCGGAAATTAGATAGCTAAAGGTAACTCCAATGGGGATTCGTGCTTGAATAAACCCTAAAAACAGAGGTATAGCCGAACATGAACAAAAAGGAGTGATAATACCAAATAAAGAAGCGCCTACATGTCCATAAAACGATGATTTACCTTGTAAATGCGCACGTACATATTCTGTATTTACCCATGTTCTTAAAAATGAAACTGCAAATATAATTGTGACTAATAAAAACCAAATCTTTATAGTGTCATAGATAAAAAAGTGCAAAGCATCAGCCAACTTTCCTTCTAACCCTATCACATTATAAACAAACTCTTTGGAACGTTCATACCACATCTAACAAAGCTCTTTTTTAACAATTGGCAATAACTCTTTTTCAATCAAATTAAGGGTTTTTTCATACTCAACTTCAGCTTTTCCACTTGGATCATCAAAACCTACGTGAATTGTTTTTACAGCTTTTGGAAATATGGGACAAGTCTCTTTTGCATGGTCACACACGGTTATAATTAAATCAAAAGCAGTATCTAAAACTGTTTCAATAACCTTAGAATGATATGATTGATTCCAGTAACCTTTTTCTTTTAGTAAAGCCTCAGCGTATGAATTTACAGTACCACTTGCTTTGACGCCTGAACTTTGAGCAAATAGACACGTGCTAAGTTTTGCATTTATAAGTGCTTCTCCCATAATTGAGCGACAACTATTTCCTGTACATAAGATTAATACATTTTTTCTCATACTTTACATGCTCCAATATCAGATACTTTTTTTAACTTTGGAAGCTCTATCTCAAGATATTTAATCTCTTGTATCGCTTCACTTCTAAACTTATCTAATGGACTTCTTACAGAGTAATAAGCCCATGTCCCTTTCCTATCTACTCTAATAAACCCTGCTTCTTTTAAAATCTTAAGGTGACGTGAAAGTCGAGATTGAATCATATCAAGCGAATTTTGTAAATCACACACACAACAAGCGCCATGTTCATCCAAAAATCGTAATATCAATACTCTTGTTTCATCATTGAGAGCAGCAATACTTTTTAAAAAAACTTCCATATCATCTTCCTTTTAATGATACAAGTGTAGCATAAATAAATTACAATATCAATATATGTTGATTTATAGGAGATAGTACTTTAAGTCTTCTTGTGTTTTCTAATCTTATGAGTCTAATTGCAGTCGGATGTTTTGATATAGATTTTAAATAATAAAATTTATGACGTAGACAAGATATAGTCTACGTCACCTCTATTGTTTTAAGATTGATTACTGAAATGATCCCTGTTCAAGATCTTCATTTATCAAAAGAGTTAACCAAAGTGCCACTTTTTTAAAGCTTTTGTTTTTATTTCCATCTTCATTTAAAAGTCGTCTTTTATGGTCTGTTTCAAAACCTAAATGATAAATACTGTCTGCAATGTTATTGATAAGATTTTTATTGTACAACTTTGTTTTTGCACCATCATTTTGAACAAGGTGAAATCCTGTCTCTTCACCTTGTTCATCATCACCATGAAGTTCTGCCCATTTTTCTAGATAATTGGCTACTATATATTGATTAAGCTCTTTTACATCTTCTTTGTTTATTTCACCATCAACTGCGATACCTGTATTTTTAATCGCTTCTATGATGATATGATTCATTGCGTCAGCAGCTATAGATGCTTCGCGCATGTCTCCTATAGAAATACGTTTTTGTAACCCTATATCTGCATAAATATATTCAATAATCTGATCAAGCCCTGTACCTGTTGTACCTGCTACCTCTTCTATATCAGGATTTTGGAATTTTCCTGCTTCCAAATCTTGAGATAAAAGATTATTCAACCAAATACCAACTTTTTTAAAACTTCTGTTTTTGTTTCCATCTTCATTTAAGAGGCGGTTTTTCTTATGTGTTTCAAAACCTAGATGATAGATACTATCTGCCACATTATTGATCGCATTTTTCCCATAAAGCTTTGTTCTTGCACCATCATTTTGTACAAGATGAAATCCTGTCTCTACCCCATCTTCATCATCACCGTGAAGTCTCTGCCAAGATTGAGCATAATTGGCAAAAATATAGTCATTAAGTTCTCGAGTATCTGCTGTAGATATAAGGCCGTCATTTGCAGTTCCTGTACTTACAATAGCTTCGAGAATAATTTCATTCATCCTATCTGCTGCTTGAGCTGCTTCAGATATCTCTACCGCAGGTACACGCTTTTGGAGTCGTTTATCTGTTTTGATGATCTCTACAATCTTATCTAAACCAGTCGATGTAGTTCCCTCAGCTTGTAAATTAACACTTGAGAAGATCGCTATTGCTGTAACAGCACTTATAAATTTATTTTGAAGTTTCATACTTTTTCCTTATTTTATGATGATCTGATGCAACAAAATGAAGGAAGTTTGAACATACAAAGTAGTATCACAACGTACTTTGGTAACCTGGCAATCTTTATTTCAAGACCCATAGCTTTCCGTCCTTGCTTCACAACAAGTTTGGCACAACAAAATAATTGAATTAAATAACCAATAGAGAGATAAACATACTTGTGAAAAAAGAAGAAAAGCAAAATATACAAGAAAATATAGGGTATATCATCTATGAACATTTTGGCAACCTGGCGATCTTACGCTTAAAGACCCATGGCTTTCCGTCCTTGTTTCACAACAAGTTTGGCTCAATAAAGTTATTAAAAAACCTTAAATTACAACTTACTTTCATAAAAAGTAAACAAAATTTTACACTATTTATACTTTAAATAAAATTAAAAATTATACTTAGTTAGTTAAAAGAGTACTTTTAAATATCCACTCCATCCCAAAACTCATCAAAGTCTAAATTTGTCATACCATTATCTGTCTCTAGCTTTTGTGCCATAACTTTTTTGTGTGCATTTTCAAAATATGCAGTTAATGCTTCATTCAAGATTGTATTGATATCTTTATTCAACAGTTGACTGTATGCTTGTAATTCTTCAACGACTTGAGGTGTAAGTTCAAAATTGAGTGTTCGCTCCATAGGGTTCTCTTTCATATAGTTTTTCATTCTAAATTTTATCTGATCTAACGTAACCTATTGTAGTATATTTTTGATATGATAGTTTATATAAAATTTTGACTACTAAGAAGCTACCATGACAGAAACATTTAACTTTACCTCTATCACCCTTATAAAAGATAAATATGATGGAGTGACCATAGATACTACTACCCTACCACAAGATTTGGAAGTATTTGAAATAGAATTGTATCAAATTATAAAGCATCTTCAAGATAAAAGATTATTATGGATTCGACTCTCTATTGAAAATTCCGACTTTATTCCACTACTCACTAAACATGATTTTATCTTTCACCACTGTAATGCAGAGGACATCACCATGGTAAAAAAACTGATTGATAATCCTATCATACCTACAGCAATTAATCACACCTTAGGAATTGGTGCAGTTATCATAGACTCAGGTAAGCTTTTGGTAGTAAAAGACAAGATATGGCAAAAGTATAAACTACCGGGTGGATATATCGATGATAACGAAAATCTTTCAAAAGCACTAAAGCGAGAAGTTTTTGAAGAAACAGGTATTAAGATAAAGCTTGGCTCAATAACACATTTAGGGCACTTCACTTCAGCACAATTTGAGAAATCTAATCTTTATATCATATGCAGCGCACAAGCCTTGTCAACACAAATAAACATCCTTGATACTGAAGAAATCATTGATGCAAAGTGGATGGAAGTTGATGCATTTTTAAATTGTCAAGATGTACACCCTTACAATAAAAATATCGTAAAAAATACAATTGAAAACAGAGGTTTAAAGTTAGAGGATGATAATATTTTCGATGAAAAACAGCGTGAACTCTTTTTTTAAGATACATAAAATAGGTTAAAAGGTTGATATGATCAAAACAGTTTATATATTATCTCTCATCATAAGTATGATATTTCCTTCTTTAGCTATTGCCAGTGACAAAGATATCACAAGTATATATGAAAAACATAATATTGAAGGGACACTCGTCATCACTTCTTTAGATACAAACATAAGTTATATACACAATACAGATCGAGCAAAAAAACAGTTTATACCTGCATCTACTTTTAAAATACCCAATACGTTGATCGCACTTGAAGAGAGTGTGATCAAAGATGCAAAAGAGATTTTAAAGTGGGATGGAAAAGAGAGAGAATATTCAGTATGGAATCAAGATCAGACTTTAGCAACTGCATTTTCACGTTCATGTATATGGTGTTATCAATACTTTGCTAAAGCGATAGGAAAAGAGCGCTATCGCTACTATCTAAACCAATTAAACTACGGTAACCAAAAGATAGATGATTCATTAATAAGCTTTTGGTTAGAGGGAACATTTGCTATCTCCGCCGTAGAGCAGATCGATTTTTTACGTAAAGTTTATTTGGAAACGTTACCGTTTAAGCCTGAACACTTTAAAGTTTTAAAAAAGATTATGTTGGTTGACACAACACCTACTTATAAACTGTACGCAAAAACAGGATGGTCGGGGAAAGTGGGCTGGTATGTTGGATATTTGGAGTGCAAAGGTAGAGTTTGGTTGTTTGCCAGCAATATAAATGTCACTAGTAAAGCAGATCTAAAATTAAGAAAACAGATTGTGATAGAGGCACTCAAGGTAAAAAAAATCATATAATAAATAAAAACACGATAAAATTCCATACTAATAAAAAAGGAAAAAAGATGAATATAAAACGCTAAAGATAGCGGGAAAATCTAAAAACCTACCTCCTTGCTATCCACATCTTCCCCGTAGTCAAGGAATATTCATGCAACATTTAACTATCAAAAACCTATATTATCAATACCCAAACGCAGCAATACCAATCTTTGAAGATCTTAACTTGGAGTTTGAAACAGGATGGAGTTGTATCGTCGGAGCCAACGGTTCTGGGAAAAGTACACTCTTAAAACTCATCGCAAAAGAGATCAAAAATGAAAATATGATGATCAAAGACAATGACTGTACCTACTACTGTACACAAAGTACGGAACAATCACCAAAAGATTTCGAAGATTTTATCTATACCTTTAATAGCAAAGCGTTTAAAATAAGAGATCTTTTGGGTATCAAAGATGATTGGTTAGGTCAATGGCATAATCTTTCTCATGGTGAGCGAAAAAGAGTCCAACTTGCAATTGCGCTCTTTAAAAATCCTGATATTTTACTAGTAGATGAACCTACAAATCATTTAGATAATAAAAGTCAAAAAATTGTAACGCATGCCCTTAAAAGTTTTAAAGGTATTGGTATATTAGTCAGTCATGATAGAGTACTTTTAGATACATTGTCTCAAGCCACAATGATGATTACAAATCAAACTGTTGTCAGTTTTAAAACTTCATATACAAATGCGATGATTGCCTATGAAAAAGATATAGCCTTTTTAAAAAAAATAAAGCAAAAGCAAAATAACCAACTACAAAAACTAGAAAAATCCATACAATCTCAAAGAGAAAAAGTGAGTCAATCTAAGAAAAGACTCTCAAAAAAAAGTATTGGTAAAAATGATAGTGACCGTAAAAATAAGATCAACTTAGCCAAGTTAACTGGTAAGGATAAAAATGACGGAAGAATCATCACAAAACTGCAATCACAACAGAAGCAACTATTGTCACAGAGTATCAAAGTGGATAAGACCTATACATTGGGAATCACTTTTAACGCAGAAAATGCTAGTAATATTTTTCCAATCACGGTAGAAAAAGGAGCCTTGGTTCTCTCAGAAACAAAAAAGCTATCCTACCCAAAACTAACCATAGATCAATACGACAAAATCGGAATTACTGGAGATAATGGCTCAGGGAAAAGTAGTTTTTTAGCAAATGTAATTGCTATGGTAGAGTGCAAAAATGACTATTTATATATCCCTCAAGAGATTAGTAATCAACAAAATAAGAGACTATTTGATGAGATCAATTGTTTACCAAATGCCCTCAAAGGTGAGATCTATACAATTATCAGAAAACTAGCCTCAGATCCTAAAAAACTGCAAGCTAGTATGCTACCAAGTCCAGGTGAAATAAGAAAACTAATGATAGCTTATGGACTTTTGCAAAACCCCTCGTTGATTATCCTTGATGAACCAACTAATCATATGGATTTAGACTCTATCATGGCATTGGAGTTTGCTTTAAAAGCGTATGATGGCACAATAATCTTGATTAGTCATGATCAAATGTTTTTAGAGAAACTGGTAACTGAGATCTGGGAGTTTACAAAGATAAGTGAAGGTGCTTATCAACTTATCGAAAACCCTCATAAAAATGGTACAATTAAAAAGTAAAAAAGAAGAGGAAAACAATGAAATTAAATACACATTTAAAAATAGATCATATATTAAACGGTGAAGTAATTCAACTGAAAGAGGGATATGCAAAGATTGCTCTAAAAACAACAGATGTGATGGTAGCTGATGAGCAGGGACTTGTTCACGGTGGTTTTTGTTTTGGTGCCGCAGACTTTGCAGCGATGGCAGCAGTCAATGATCCATTTGTCGTACTGGCAAAGAGTGAAGTGAAGTTTTTAGCACCTGTAAAAGTGGATGAAGAGATCATTTTTGAAGGACAAGTAACTGAGAGTGATGGACGGAAGTTTACAGTATCAGTCAATGGAAGTGTTAAAGACAAAGCAGTCTTTACAGGTACGTTTTATACAGCAGTATTAAAACAACATGTATTGAGTTTATGAGACAAAATAGACTCAATATCGCTGTTATCGGTGCAGGAGGGGTTGGTGGATATGTTGCCGCTAGATTGATCAATGCAGATTTGGCAAATGTAACACTCTTTGCTAGAGGAAAACATTTAGAAGCGATTCAAAAAGAGGGATTAAAAGTTACTGATGTTGAGCATACTTTTGTTGTCAAACCACAGATTTCCCCTCAAAAAGGTCACTATTTTGATGTAGTATTTGTTGCAACAAAAAGTTATGATTTTGCTTCTGCTTGTGAAGAGATCAAAGCATTTATCAATGATAAAAGTATCATTATCCCACTATCAAACGGTGTAGATCATAAGCATGTGCTTAGCCAATACTTGGCTAATGGTGTTGTATGTGATGGGTGCGTCTATGTCATCTCACATATCAAAGAGTCTGGTGTAATTTTTAAAAAATCACCGCTTTTTTATCTGCTATTTGGCAATTCTAAACAGACTGAAAAGATGGTTATACTTGAAACAGTATTGAACAAAAGTGGATTAAAGTCAAAACTTAGTGATCATATAGTGTATGATTGTTGGAAGAAGTATCTTTTTATATCCTCTTTTGCAACGATAACCTCTTATCTTGATCTATCTATGGATATGGTAATTACAGAGCATAGGGATTTAGTGATGCAAGTGTTAGAGGAGATCAAAGATGTTGCCAATTCTTTAGCAATTCCTATCGATGAAGAGGATATTGCTAAGGTAGTCAAACAAGCTGAGAATGTACCAAAAGGTTCAAAAACTTCAATGCAGCTTGACTTTGAATCTGGTAAAAAAACTGAACTGGAATCTTTGACGGGGTATATTGTCAAAGAGGGAAAAAGGTTAGGTACTAAAACCCCTTTGATGCAGAAGATATATACGGTATTGTTAAAACTATAGGCGATAAAAAAGATAGAATTGACTATATATTTTTTAAGTATTTTGATTTATTGTAAAGAGATGTAAACTGTGAATATTAAAAAATTAAAAGATATGGAAGCGTACTTTTTTGAGACTTATCCAGAAGGATTTGAGGATGCGTATTTTTTACCAATTTTTAAAAGACATAATATTTCAAAGCTCACTGTTATGGTACAAGAGAGTTTTTCAAAAGAGAAGTTTGCTCAACCTGAACAAATTATGGAAGATATGATCAAAATCATTAGTTAAATTTATAAAGGAAGTTTATGTATTCACCAGAAATATTTAAGATTACAGATGAAGCACGTATAGAGGATTTTCTCCAAGCGTATCCTTTTGCGACACTTGTGACTGAAGAAGAAGGTAGGATTGAAGTGACACACTTACCAATCAACCGACTCAGTGATGGCAAGTTTTACGGACATCTGGCAAAAGCCAATATCCATGCAAATATCGAGCAAAATAAAGAGATCTGTCTGATTTTTCAAGGTCCTCATGCATATATCTCTCCACGTTTTTATGCGAGTGCCTTTCAAGTACCCACATGGAACTATAGTGCAGTACATCTTTATGGAAAGATAGCCTATATCGATGATACGCAAAAAGCCTGGTCTTTAATCACTGAGATCACAGCATACTATGAGGGCGAAAAGGGTTGGAAGTTACCTAGTGAGTTTAGATATCAGGAGTTAATGGAGCACTTTAGGGTTTTTGAAGTTGACGTGACTAAGATACAGGCAAAGTTTAAAATCAATCAAAATAAGAGTCAAGATGATCAAAAAAGTGTGATCAAAAGTCTCAACGCAATTAACGAAAAAAAGATGGCGGAGTTTATGCAGATGATGGGAAGTCAAGATGTATGATATGACTTATATCATACATCTTAAATAATTAATACCGACTAGTATTGTCTTTGACATTGATAAGTACCTCTATGTGTTCGACCACTTCTACTAACTCTTTTTGAAGAGACATGACTTCAAAGATATCTTTATAGGCAAATGGTGACTCATCGATAGTATTTTTATCTATGGTGCCTACTTTGCCATGCATTGAGGTTTTAAATGCTTCGAGAGTGATCTCTTTTTTTGCTTTTGATCGACTCATCACCCGTCCAGCACCATGTGAAGAGGAGTTGAGGGATGTTTTACATCCTTTTCCTCTTACGATAAAAGAGCCATCTCTCATGTTCGCTGGAATCACACCCATCATGTCCTCCTCAGCATGGGTGGCACCTTTTCTATGTATCCACTCTGCTCTTGTCTCATCAAACTCTGCATGATTGTGATTTTTGTTGATAAACCTGCTCTCATCATCAAATACTTTTTTATCTCGTATGTCTATGGATTCATTTAAAATATCAACAATTACTTCGATCATCTTTTTACGATTTTCACGTGCAAAGAAAAGTGCAAAGTTTTGATCAGTGATATAGTCGCGTCCAAGCGCACTCTCTACATCTAAACCCCAAATACCCTCTAAGCTATCAAGGTTGACCTTTTTGTTGAGTTCAAGCTGTTTTTTATGCCTGAATTTTTCAAAAGCCTTGACATATGTCTTTGGATTATCAATTTTGAGTTTTTGGTTTCTTTGTGCAAACTCCTCTAGATGTTTGTCGATGTTGTTAAGTTTTGGATTTTTCTCTAAGTAGGCTTGGTACATATAGTGCGAAGCGATCTTATGTCCAAAACCACGACTCCCTGAGTGTATCACAATCCATACCCTATCACTACTGTCATACCCAAGCTCGATAAAATGATTTCCACCACCAAGAGTTCCTAACTGCATCAATCCTACAGCGTTTAAAACTGTTTTTGTAAACGCTGTAAGTGGAAGATCAAGCTTTAACGACTGGTGGTTTTTGTGCTTTTTAAAGCCAAGCGGTATCGTGCTACTGATCTTTTGGTGAATAGACTCAGCTTTGGCTTTGACCTCTTCTTTGGTAAATGCTGTTTGATACGCACACATCCCACACCCGATATCAAATCCCACAAACTGTGGTACGATGACTCCTTTTGTAGCACATACTCCACCGATAGGCATACTATAGCCTGCATGTGCATCGGGCATCAATGCCCCATAAGTCACATAAGGTTTGCTAAGTACCGCTTCAAACTGATCTTGTGTCGTATCATCTAAAAGATCAGCATAGATCTTATAGGGTGTGTTTGTCTTATCAAATCTCTCATGTTCTATCTCTTTAAATCCTAATGTCTTTAAATCCATTCTCTACTCCTTTATATTTTCTTGGTGTCAGTATAAAATAGAATATGGACATATCTTGTCCATTTTTATTTATTTTTTAGCACTTTAAACTTTTCACCATAAAAGGTTTTAATAGGATCTCCTCGTTTGATCATTTTTACACTGTGCCATCGCTTTTGGATCTGTGCTTCGATTATCTCTATCTGTTGTAACTTATGCTTTTCCTCTAAGCGTCTACGTGCAATCTGTCTGTTTTGGTGTTGTGACCGTTGATCAAAACTAACAGCACTGATACCTAGTGGTGGGTAGAGTGCACGTATCCCACTGTTGGTAGTGTTGACATGTTGTCCTCCTTTTTTGGGACTTTTCATGCTATGGTATATGATGCGTGTATCATCAAAGTCAATAGGTTCAAACCCCTCATAACATATGAGTTCAAAGTACCAGTTTTTACGTTTATGTAAGGGACGAAATGGACTTTGACTTTGCCAAATCAGCGTACCTTGGAGGTTTTGTAAGGCTTTGTCATGACTGTCTAAAAGTATAGAGTTATAACAGTTTGGTTGTATACCCTTTTCGATCTTGATTACACAAAAACCATATCTTTTCTCTATCCATTGGTAAAAATACCATATCCCTCTACTTACTTCATCAACTACATTTGCACTACTAATATAAATAAGCATCAATTACTCCTTGTAGGTGAGGATCGGTCGAAAAGTTGCTACCACCTCTACTAACTTTGCTTCAATGAGATCACTGATGACAATATCAATATCTTTATAGGCTTGTGGGGCTTCTTGGTAGAGAAGACTACTATCATGACAGATGACACGTGCACCGATGGCTGTGCGTAAAAGCTGTTGTTTGTTGACAAGTTTTTTAAGCTTTGCTTCTACACTGTTTCGCTCCCACTTCCGTCCAGCACCATGTGCTAGTGAGTAGTTTGCTTGTGCAGTGTCAGCCAAAGGTTTGACAAGATAGCTGAGTGTTCCACGACTACCGGCGATCACTACTAATCCTTTATCTGTGGGCGTGGCTCCTTTTCTATGTAGCCAGAGATTATCTATTTGTGTAATGCTGTTGTGTCCAGTGTTGCTGACACATGTTAACGAACCCACTAAATTCAATGCTTTGAGTACTCTTTTGACAATCTCTTCCCTACTCTTTTTAGCAAAGTTTTGTGCTTTATCATGATCGCTCATGTAGGCTTTGGCTAAAGGACTTTTTGCATCAATCCCTTCATTACTTTTATAAGAGGTTGCAACTTTATCAAACACCATCTGCCCGAAACTTCTTGAACCACTGTGTACTAAGATATAGAGCATATCTTTATCCATATCACCACTGTTTAACTGATGCAATTCAACAAAGTGGTTGCCCCTGCCTATCGTGCCTAAGTTATGTTCACGTAGAGGTGTATCTATTTCTACGTCACTGAGACTGTTTAGTTTTAAAAGCTTCTTTTCAAATCGATCTATTTTGATCTTTTTGGATTTTACAGGGAGTGCAAAAAGACTCATCCCACATCCTATATCACCTCCAATGAGATGAGGATAGATCACGTCTTTGCTCATCACTGCCATCCCGTTTGGTACAAAACCGACACTCAAGTCTGGTAGTCCTACAACGTTTTGTACACCTCTATAGGTGGTGATCTTTTTTAATGTCTCAACACTTCGCTGGTCAATCCAGTTTCTCTTTGAAGCGATGATCTTTAGATTGTTCATAAATTCTCCATAATCTATTTTTGTTTTGTTTGTAACCGCTGTTTAATGTTCTATTTTGTATCTCTAAAGTCATAAATTCTCCTTTATTATATTTGAAAATATGGTACAATAATTTAGTGACGTATTTTGTCCAGTAAAAAATAGAAGGTGATTATGAGCCAAAAATCAAGCCTATATCGAACCATCGAAATCCTTAAAATGCTCAATAGCGGTAAAAAGTTATGTGTCTCAAATCTTGCGATGGTTTATGAAGTGAGTAATAGAACGATTAGACGCGATTTTGAGCTTATTCGCGAGAGTTTTGGTGACTTTATGCGTAAAGATGGTGAGTGTTATAAAGCTTATAAAAAGGTGCTTTTGGAAGATCTTTTGATGGGGTCGGACTTGATGACACTAGCCAATATCATCAATCTTTTTGGACAGGCTTCGATGGAAGAGAGTATCGATGAGCAAACCAAAGATCTTGTGAAAAAATCTCTACGTGTCTATGACTTTAAGACCCGACCTTTTGAACATGTAGAAAATAGAGAGATTGTCAAAAAGCTTGAATATGCGATCAAGTTTAACAAAGAGATTCGCATTGAATATCAGATATCACGTGGAAGTACAAAGAGGTGGTTTCAGCCTTATAAGATACTCTTTATCAATGAAAACTTTTATCTTGCGGGTGAAAATATCTCAAAAAAGAATTTTGAGTTTTTGCGAACTGCACTCATCTTAGATATCGAAGAGAGTAAGAAAACATTTTATCAAAAGACTGATATGATCGACTTTATCCAAACAATCCAAACCCCTTGGGCCTCTTTTGGTAAAGAGGAGATCACTGTAAGACTTAGGATGGATAGTAAGATACGAAAGTACTTTTTTATGAAAAAATACCTGCCAAGTCAAAAGGTGATTCAAACTTTTGAAGATGGAGATATCGAGGTAGAGTATGTGGTGAGTAACCTCAGAGAGGTCGAAGAATTGGTGATCAAATGGCTTCCACATATCAAGATCATTGCACCTAAAAATCTAAAGCGAATGATTAAGAAGGTGATAGGAAAGAAGTTGGCGGGGTTGAGGTAAATACTATGCATACAAAACAAAATCTACTCTTTATCTGTAGTCGAAACAAATGGCGCAGTCCCACAGCAGAGACCATCTATAAAAAAGAGCAGAGCTTTAACGTCCGATCTGCTGGTACAAGTCCCAAAGCAAGAAGAACTGTCAATCATAAAGATATCCACTGGGCAGATATCATCTTTGTGATGGAAAAAAAACATAAAAGCAGACTCAAAACACAATTTTTAGAGATGTTAAACGGTAAAAAGATATATGTTTTAGATATTCCTGATGATTATCTCTATATGGATGAATCGTTAATCTATGAGTTAGAGAGCAAGGTGGATATGCATCTTGATGTCTAAAGAAGCATTACAACAACGTTGGTATCAACTTTTTGCCACACATGATCATGTGAAGCTAGAGAATACATTTGATCAGTTATGTACACAATACTCCCAAACGCATCGATACTACCATACACTACAACATGTCACGTCTCTGCTCTCACATCTCCAAACAGTCGAACACCTGATCAACGATCACTTTTGTGTTGAGACGGCAATCTGGTTTCATGACATGGTCTATGATCCAAAACGAGATGACAATGAAGCACGGAGTGCACAAAGTGCTGTTAGATTTCTAAAGGCTATCGATATTCCCAAAGAGATGATAGAAAAAGTAAAACACCTTATCCTTTTAACCAAGCATCCATCCACTCCACAAACAAAAGATGAAAAGTATCTCATCGATATGGATCTCTCTATCTTAGGTGTAGATACCTCTTATTATGCTCAGTATGAAAAGTGGATCAGAAAAGAGTATCAACATGTGAGTGATATAGACTATAAAAAAGGACGAAAAAAAGTGTTAGACTCTTTTCTAAGTATGGCTCAAATCTACCAAACAGAGTACTTTTATGAAAGGTTAGAGGGGAAAGCTAGGGAGAATGTTTCTAACGCGATGATTTCTTTATGCTTAGATATTTCAAGTGTTAGTTAGTAGCTTGTTTTTGTTGTAGGTATTGATATAATGTTTGTTGAATAAGTAGTTATATTGTAGAAATTAAACCTTTAGATTTCCATAGAATACCTTAAGTTGACTAACTATTATTTTTTTAGTTATAATAGTTAAAAATAATAGTTAGGACTTAAATATGGCAAAAACCTTTTTTCCAAATGGCAAACAAACAGTATATGTAGATGCTAGTGATCCACATCCTAAAAACACCCAATATAAAATTTCAATTGGATTAGAATATTGGGGTGAATCAAATCATGAAGTTGTCAAGATACAAATGGTTTACAATGGAAAAATTTCTGGGAGGAAAAGCCCTTCTTATCCGATAGATACAGATGATTTTCAGAGAGTGATGACTAAGGTCAATGAACTCATTTCAAATAGAAACTAGTAGGAGTTAACATGACTAAAAAAATCTATCCAACTTCATCTAAAGAATGGATGAAGTATTTAACTGTTGATAAATACTATACTCCAAGAGAAATTGAATATAGAAAAAAACTCATTATAGAAAGTGGTTGTGATTATGATGAAGTTTATAAAAAAATACTCAAATATAGAAATAATAAAAAAGAATTAATCAACTTAGAAGGCGAAAGCTTTACATTTGTTGAAACTCATCTTATGAAAGAAAATGTTGATAGAATCAAGAATTTTTGGAGAAGTAGTTCTTACTCTTTTAAAGAAAGTTATAAAAAAGAATTGATTTTTGACACCTTGCTTTCTGAAGCATTTCATTCATCATCAATTGAGGGTGCTCATAGTACAAAAAAAAGAACAGAAGAGATCATTAAAAAACAATTAACACCTGAAGACAAATCAGAAAGAATGATTATTAATAATTATAGAGCTTTACAATATATTTTTGACCATCAAGAACAAAAACTAGATGATGAATTTGTTTTATCTCTACATAAAATGATATCAGAAGATACTCTTGATGAAAAAGAAGATGAAGGAGTTTATAGGAATGATGGTGTTGAAATAACTACAGCTACACAAAAAGTTGTTTTTCGACCAACTTCTGATATTAATAAGATGAAAAATATGCTTGATAAGCTTTATTCATTTACTAATTCAGATAATGATGATTGTGAAATAGAATATATTGAATCCATATATAAAGTTATCGCATTTCATTTTTTATATGGATATATACATCCTCATTTTGATGGGAATGGAAGAACATTAAGAGTTTTATTTACTCACTTACTTGGTCAAAATGGTTTCGATATGTTTTATTATATATCTTTATCTGAAATCATTCACTTAAGTGAGAAGAGAAAAAAAGAATATGAAAAAGCATTCATCGATGTAGAAGAGAATGAACTAGATTTGACTTATTTTATCTACTATATTCAAGATATTATGATTGATGCATTACAGGTACTAGATGATAGAGTATTTCTCTATTTTAGAGAAAGTATTGTATTTGATAAAGTTGAGGAACAGGCTGTTAAATTAACTAAGCGTCAAGAAAATATTCTGAAATTAATTGCAAGAAATAAAAGAGCATTTGCTATGACTTCTAAAGAAATTTCTGGAAGATTTAAACTATCATCTCAAACAATTTTAAAAGATATAAGATTTTTAATTGACTTTAAATTATTAAGAAAAAAACAAACAGGTTTAAAAATTTATTACGAATTAGATATTAATGTTACAAAAAGCTAAAAATATAACAAAACTACAATAAATTGAAAATAGAAATTCAACCTTATTCCAAAGATGACGAGGTTGATATTCGAAAAATCAAAATTTAACAAAAAACATATTCCACAACGGACAAAATACGTCCACTAACTACCCTATACTACCACTGTGCAAAGGCAGTTTTGATACTGCCTGCTTGCATACTTACGCTGTGAGTGATGTATGAGACTTGCACAAGTCAACTGTGAATTGACCCAAATTTTAAATTCGTGGGTTCGAATCCCACCATACTGAAAGGTATGTAGCTAAGCGGTAAAGCATAACAAAAGCCCAAGAGAGCTTATCTCTTTCAAAACAAACGCACCAAAAAACCAGAGCGATGATCTTGTATATCGTGTTAGAAAAAGTATAAAAAGTTGCAACTTCGAGTGTTTAGAAGTGTGTAAACTGGAGATACTTTGGAAACACATTATCCATCATGCTCCGTTTACGGTGCATCTATAAAGGAGTAGAAATGTTGATAGGAACAGTCAAAGAAAGTGAAAAAGCGTTACTTTATAAAAATGAAAAGTTAGTTAAAGTATTAGAGAGTGGTAGGTATGTGTTTCCAAACTTTACAGGTGCCTATAGATATGAAGTGTTTAGTGTAGAGCATTTTGGGATTGATACAAAAAAGAGTGAGTTACTTTATAAAAAGTACCCTGAGTTGATCAAAAAACATTTTGAGGTAGTCGCACTTGGTGAAGAGGAGCGTGCTTTTATCTGGATCGATGGAAAGTTTGCTGAGCTTTTAAAAGCTGGAGCGACAAAGCTCTATTTTAAAGAGTATGATGTGAAAATGGAAAAAGTCAATGTCAAAGAAGAGATGCGTGTTTCCACTAAGTATGTCAAACTTTTGGAGGGGAGTTGGGAGCATATTTTGAGAGTCAATATCAGTGCACATGAGTGGGCATATCTCTATATTGACAATGTCTTGGATAAAAGGCTTGAGGTAGGTATGCATCTTTTTTATACAGACTTTTTTGATATCAAGTCCTCTAAGCTTGACAAGCGTGTCAAAGAGATGGAGATCACAGGTCAAGAGTTACTCAGTGCCGATAAAGTCACCCTGAGATGTAATGTGACAATGCACTATAAGATCAGTGATGCGGTACGTTATATGGAGACTGCTTTTGCCCCACATGAATATCTTTACAAACACATGCAATTTGCAATCAGAGAGCATATCGGTACAAAAACGGTGGATGAAATATTAGAGCATAAAAACAGCTTGAGTGAGGAGATTTTGGAGCGATTTTTAGTACATTGTGAAAAGATCGGTGTAACAATAGAGTCGATGCATATCAAAGATATTATCCTGCCTGGTGAGATGAGAGAGATCTTTAACCATGTCATCGAAGCGAGTAAACGTGCAGAGGCAAATCTCATCAAAAGACGAGAGGAGACAGCCGCAACAAGATCATTGTTAAACACAGCCAAGTTGATGAAAGACAACCCTACTTTGGCAAGGCTCAAAGAGCTTGAAGCGTTGGAAAAGATCACCCAAAGCGTAGAGACGCTCAATGTCTATGGTGGACTTGATGGGGTGATGCATAATCTTGTAGATCTTCGTGAAAAATAAGAAAAAAGGTTTGGGTATAAATCTACTGTGTGATGATTTTATACCCTATACCGCTAACATTGGTGATGATGTCACTCCCCAATGTTTTTTTGAGTCTAAAGATAAGTGTACGAATACTACTTGTCTCTCTGTTTTTTCCATACACATGAGTCGTTAAATCATCAAGTGAAACGGTGCTATTTTTATGCTCTACTAAATATGCGAGTAGTTTGAGTGTTTGACGTCCGAGATTTACCTCTTTATCTTGATAGTAAAGTCTATTTTGGGTGGTATCAAATGTATAGCTATCTTGTAATGAAATCATCTCTTTTTTACTTGTTTGGGTTTGCATAGGCTTAGTATATCCGAGGGCGAGTTGTAACGCTGCTTGAATCTGCTTCTCTTTATAGGGTTTGATAAGATAGTTTACTGCACCTGCATCAAGTGCATACGCAATCATCTCATCATCAGAATACGCTGTTAAAAAGATGATCTTAGTTTCGATGCTATTTGAGATTTGTAGGGCAGCCTCTGCTCCGCTGATATGGTCTTTGAGCATGATATCCATAAAGATAACATCAGGCTTGAGTTTGATCGATTCCGAAATTGCTTTTTCACCCGTGTCACAGATACCTACTACTTCAAAGCCAGCTTGTAAAAGTACTTTTTTAAGAAACTCAGCAGGGATACGTTCATCTTCGACGATCAAGATCTTTGCATTGCTATTCATCGTGGAACCTCTATCTTATAGACAAGACCGTTATCCGTAGATAAGGTTATGATACCATCCATCTGTTCTACCATCATGTTAATCAAGTCTGTACCTAGACTTTGCTCTTGTTCTAGGTTTTTAGGATTGACTTTTTCAGTAGAACTATCTTCATAGTGATAGAGATAAGCTGTATCTGTTTGGGTAAAGGTGATTTTTATCTCATTATCAGTGTTGGTTAATGCATATTTGATTGAGTTGATGATCAGTTCATTGGTGATGATACCAAACTTTAACATCTGCTCAAATGGCAGGACTATGTGATCACTTTGGATAGTAATCCTCGCATCGCTATCGTACATCTCAAAGATAGTAGAAGAGAGCTTATCCATGTAGTCGTAAAAATCGATCTTTTCAAAGTCATTGTGTTTGTAAAGGATCTCATGAACGATTGCTATCGTATCGATTCGGAGTCTATTGGCGATGATCAAACGTTTGGTTTCAGGGTTTTTCTCATCCAACTGTTGAAGTCCAAGCAGTGAGGAAATAATGTTTAAATTGTTTTTAACACGGTGGTGAATCTCTTTGAGTAAGAGCTCTTTTTGTCTGTTGGAGTCGGTTAGTTGGCGATAGGAATTTTCTACCGCTAGATGATAGACCACACCAAAAAGTATCACGATAAGCGATGCCATAATGATCGCAGCAAGAATAGCTTTGTCATGTAAAAGCGTATTGTCTGGGTAGTGATGATAACCGTAAGTGTATATACCAAGCACCACTGATTGATGTATCATCGTGATAATCAGCGAGTGTTTGAGTGAAAAGAGTAGAAAATACCCCAACGGCACGATGATATGAAAAACTGAGATATTAAAACCATTTGAAATCAATAGCGCATAAGTACGATAGTGTAAATAGCTACAGTGGTATTTTTCGTAGTAAGGTAATATGAAAGACTCAAAAGTGTCACGATAATAAAAAAGAGCTCGATATAAGCATCCGTATAGTTTTGAATCTGGTAGTCGATAACAGCCGCAAGTGTCATGACAAAGAGGTAACTTCCAAAAAACCCATGTAAAAAGATCTCTCTTTTATCACTACCATACATAAACTGTTTGAAGAAATCAATCATTATCATAAAAATATTATACATAAAACTTAATTTTAATACGCAATGAAACATTCAGGGAACAATCACATGTGATAATGCAAAGCAAAATATTTAAAGGAGTGATCATGAATAAAAAGGGCTTGATATATATAACTACTACTGCAATATTGCTTGGATTTTTGGGAGGATGTGGAGGAAGCTCCTCTCCTAAAGTCGTAACCCCTGAGACACCAGAGGTAAACTACAAAAGGTATATGCTCTATACACAAACAGATCCAGCAGACACAGAGTCAAATCTCTATGTATATGATCCTGAAACCAATGCAACTGCTTTAACAGACAGACTCAAAGATACCAATATGCGAAAAACCAGTGCTATGGTACCGATCTTGGATGCAAGCGGTGAAAATGTAACAGATATGGTGAGAAAGTACCATATCTATACCAACCATTCACACAAGCTCTATAAGATCCATCTACAGGCATCTGAGCTAGCCTTGGTGACACCTATGCGTATCTCGTCCCAACAAGATGAAGAGATCAATGCGCTTGAACTTTTCTTGGATGGTGCTGATATCAACAAGAGTTGGATCAGTTATATAGAGACAGATACGCGAAAACTCAAAGCAGTACAGTTAGGCTATGGTGATGCTGACGTACCAAAAACACTACCTGATGACTTTGATCCACTTATAGCGATACATGATGCACAAAGTGGTGCGATCAAAGGGATGTTTTTTGAAGATGACTATAGTTTTGATACCTCAAGACTACAACAGTGTGATACAAATCTGGAAAATTGTAGTGTAAAACTCGATGGTTTTCGCAAAATCGAAACGCTATATCTACCCTCTAAAGGTATCCTCTTTTATAGTGAAAATCAAGGCACTGGTGATGTCAGTATCCATCTTTATCAGTCTGAAACAGATAGCTTAGAACTGTTACAGACGATACTGGCAGAAGATCTAGGGAAAACAACACTAGAGAAGATGACCTATAAAAACGGCGCACTCTTTTTGGTGTTTGAAAATAACATTGTTGCTGTGGGCGTGACACCCTATATCTCAATCTACCGTTATAATTTTGCTACCAAAGCTTTGATAAGTGCCAAAGTCAATAATCCAGAAAAAAATCTTTTTCAAATGAGAGTGAGTGATGATAAAGTACTGTTAAACGTTCAAAATGAAGGAAAAACATTTGCGGATAATGACTTTATCATAATGAAATCACTCAACCAATCTGACCTCACCGATGAAAAGATAGTCACTATGATAAGTGCTTCAAGTATCGTGACAACTTCGGGAGACTGGATCTATCACTTTGGTATGACAAGCACTACTACCAACCTTGGCTTTTTACATGATGATGGAAGTGGAGAAACAATCATGAGTGATCTACATCTAGTAGGAGGAAAATATACGACACTTTTTCATAGAGATGCTTTTGCCAGTGATCCGTCGATGGATACGCTTTACTATGTGACTCATGAGGACAAGAAATTTTATGCTATGCAAGCATCAGACCCTACACAGGTAGTCTCTTTTGGTGAAGTACCTGATTTTTCAATATTTCAAGGGTTTGGTATGGGTAGATATAGCCTCTATGAGCTTATGAATGCTAGCAATATAGGTCATATCTATCTGATGGATACCCAAGCTGCAAATAAACTGGTACGTATCACAAACACCGAGGGGGTAGTGCATCGTTTGTGGCAGTAAGATAGTGTACATTTATAAGTCTAAGTTGTAATTATCGCTATAATATGATGATTATACTAAAACGAGGGCTAACATGGAGTGGGATATAGGTATATTTTTATGGGTAAATTTTATCATCATCGCTAGTTCTGTGTTACAGATGGCGACGGGTGTGAGTGTGGGGATGATCATCGTACCATTTTTAGCGATGATCAGCTATACGCTTGTACCTGTGCCCATCGTATTAGCTTCACTTGCCCTTACTATCATGATGGCGTACAAGGGTAAAGAGCATATCGATGTGGAAAATATTTACCATGTTAGCTTTGGAATGTTGGCAGGGATATTTGTCGCTATATTTTTGTTTTCTCAAATTCACTTTGAGTATTTGGGCTTGGTGTTTGGGATGCTGATCTTGTTCTCCGTGTTTATTAGTATCAAAATTAAATCATTTAGGTTAAGTAAAAAGATGAACTTTGCAGGTGGTTTGATCGCTGGAACGATGGGCGCGATGGCGGCTGTAGGTGGTCAAGTACTAGCCCTACTGTTTCAAAACCATCCTCTTAAATCGATCAAGTCTACATTAGCCGCCTTGTATACGTTATTTTCACTAGTAATGCTTTTTATCTTTTATCTCTTTGGACAGTTTAGCAATGATCAAATGGTATCAGGACTCTACATGATGCCAGGGTTTATCATAGGGTATTTGATCGCACCAAAGTTTACAAAGTACTTTGATCCAAAATACTCAAAAGTAGCGGTGTTGGGTATGGCGATCGTGGGGTCTTTGTTGTTGATTTATCGGACTTTGGTGGAGATGGGATTTGTTTAGAGTAGATATTAATATAATGTTTATTGCATAAAGATATATAATCACAAGTATTAAAAAGAATGAATTATAACAATAAATTCAAACTCTTTACTTCATCACTATACTTTTTAAAAAAAAATCACCCAAAATAATGGAAACAAAGAAAAAGTTATTATTTGATAATATACAGAGAATTACTAAAGGAACTATACTATGACTAATCACTTTATTAAAAACTTGAATCTAACTAATTTTAAATGTTTTAAAAAGCTTGAAGTAGATGGCTTTCAAAGAGTAAATTTAATAAGTGGTAAAAATAATATTGGTAAAACTTCTTTAATGGAGGCAATTGAATTATCAGTTTCTTCTGAGACTTCTCATGATTTAGCTTACAAAATATATGAAATGATGAGAAGAAGACAATCAATTATTAGATTAAATAGAGAAAAATATTTTGAGTTAGATTTTATATATGATGATAGCTCTAATGTCACAATCATTATGAATAATAAAGAAGTTAGGATTGAATATTTAGAATATATTAAAAAGACACCAGAAGAAGAAAATCTATTTGAGGAAGAAGACTTAACTGTCTCTTATTATCAACCATCACTAAAATTAAGTATAAATGATGATAGTAGAATTTTTACAATCGACAGGTTTATAAATAGACCCAGTATGATAAGACGAGAGCGATATAGTGAAAATAAAGCAAAAGTAAATTTTATAACTTCTACAACAACAGATGAACGAGATATAGCAATTTTTTATGGTAAATTAATAGATTTAAATAAAGAGGAATTTTTAAATAATTCTTTAAAAATATTTGATGAAAATATTCTTGCTTTAAAACAAAAAGCAACTGAAAGAGATATTGTTTTAAAAATCCAATTAAAGAATAGAGAATTACCAGTCCTTCTATCTTCTTTAGGTGAAGGAATTAATAGATATATAGCAATAATATGTGCAATATGGGCAAGTCAAGATAGTTTTCTATTCATTGATGAAATTGAAAATGGCATACATTACACAAATTACGAGAAACTATGGAAAATAATCTTTGAAACATCTAAAATGGCAAATTGCCAAATATTTATAACAACACATTCTAAAGAATGCATTGAATCTTTTAATCATGTAAATAAAAATAATGCAGGTACTTATTTTGAATTCTATAGAAATCAAAAAACAAATTTAATTACTGCAAAACAAAGAGATACTAATCAATTGAATTATGCACTAACGCATAATGGAGAAATTAGAGGTGAGTAGTTCAATAGTTGTTGAAAGTGAAAATGATAAATATTTTATAGAAGCACTTATCTGTAAATTAAACTTGGATATTAAAGTAGATAATCCAATTTGTTCCATAAATAATTATGAATGTTTGGGTGGCTATACAAATTTAATCAATAAGCTTAAGGGAATACGATTTGATAAATTTACTAAACTTGGCATCATATTAGATGCTGATGATGTAGGAGTAGAAGAGAGAATTAAATTTATTAATGATTCTTTAAAAACTATTTGTTCAGATGTAGAATTAACTAACATAAATGAATTAAAGAGAAGTGAAGAGCTAGATATTGACATAGCTTGTTATATTATGAATATTGATGGTAAAGGTGAACTTGAAACTGTTTTAAAAACTATAAAATCAGAAGAGTCAATTTATGCAGATTGTTTATCTGAATGGCGTAATTGTTTAAAAAGTACAGGTTGCGAAATAAGTGATAAAGAATTTGACAAATTTTGGATTAACAACTATTTAAAATTTGATACTTGTAAAAGCAGTAAGCATAGAGGAAATAAAAGTAAATATTGTTCTAATGAAATGGCTATAAAAAAAGATATATGGAACTTTGAACATTCATCTCTCATTGATTTAAAAGACTTTTTAACTTTATTTAAAATTTAATTGTTGATATTAAAAAATACTATATAGTGAGTAATAAATCTTTATTGAAGATAACATTATTTCTAAATAATAGAGTGTAACTTACCTATATGGAGCTTAAAATGGATAATATCAACAACACCAAACTCATACTCCTCTGCGGAAAAATGGGTGCAGGTAAAACAACAACGTCAAAAGCTATCGCCGAAGAGTCTAATGCTGTATTGATCTCTGAAGATGAATGGCTCTCTTCACATTATCCAGCACAAATCAATACCTTTGATGACTATATAAAGTATGCACAACAGATTAAACCATTTGTAAAGGCTCATGTGCAAAACATACTTACTGCAGGTGTAACAGTGGTGATGGATTTTCCAGCAAATACACAGCGGCAAAGAAAATGGTTACTAAGTATTTGCCAAGAGATTGGTAGTGATCATGAACTGATTTACTTAAACATCAGCGATGAAAGATGTTTATCACAAATCTCTAAGCGTCGAAAAGAGCAGCCTGAACGATCACAATTTGATACACAAGAGATGTTTTATGAGGTGAGTAAATATTTTGAAGCACCTTCTAAAGAGGAAGGGTTACATATCATTGAAAGATCGTAGGTTTAAATAGTAGTAGCCCTTTTAAAGTATTTGTAAACTCCACATCCCTATAATCTCTGCAAGTGTGATTTCTATCTAAATTCCTTAGTTTTGGTATAATATATTATAGATTAATAGAATGAGGTAGTTATCATGATGCAAGAAATCGTATTAGGTGTAGTGATTTTACTTTTTGGTATCGGTTTTATTTATGCGAAAAAGCATAAACAAAGAAGATATTTTATCCAGATGTATGACTTTCCTATAACTGTGATAGAACGTTTTAAAGAGAAGTCATACCATTTTACAGATGAACAAGTTCGAGATATTTTTGAGGGCTTAAAAGATTATTTTTACATCTGTAACAAAGCAAATAATAGAATGGTAGCTATGCCTTCAAAAGTTGTGGATGATGCTTGGCATGAGTTTTTACTCTTTACACAAGAGTATGAAGCATTTTCCAAAAAAGCATTTGGACGGTTGTTTCACCATATCCCTAGCGTTTCGATTGCTGATAGCAGTAAGATGGATGAAGCGTTAAAAACGGCATGGATGCTCTCATGTGAAAAAGAGGATATTTTATATAATGTACCAGACAAGTTACCACGTCTGTTTTTACTGGATAAACTGTTAGAAATCAAAGGTGGCAATATTTATGTCATTAATTGTCATAGTAAAAAAGAAGATGAAATCTGTGTAAAAGACCTTTTTGACCCTAAACGAAGATCTGATAAAAATACTTCAAGCTCTTCATGTGGTGGGGGAAACGTCTCTTGTAGCAATGGTTGTAGCGGATCATAAATATGTCTTCTATGAAGCGTTATGGTATACATAAAATCGTGATCGGATTTTGATCAAAGGTAAAACGGTAAAAATAATTGAAGGAGTATTTTATCATGGCAGTTAAGTTTGATGCACTTAATCAAGAGCATATTGCGTTTATTGCGAATCAACATCTTTTTTTCATAGGCTCTGCAGGATGTGAAGGGTTTATCAATGTCTCTCCAAAAGGAATGGATACACTTAAGGTGATTGATGGAAAAAAGATAGTCTGGCTCAATCACACAGGCAGTGGAAACGAAACTTCAACACATGTACAGGAGAATGGTCGTATGACTATCATGTGGTGTTCTTTTGATAAAAAGCCGTTGATTTTAAAGGCCTATGGTAGTGCAAAAGTGGTACACCCAAGAGATGCGTCATGGGATGAGATGAGTGGACATTTTGAAGAATTTCTTGGGGTGAGACAGTTTTTTGTGCTTGATATCTCACTGGTTTTGGCTTCATGTGGATTTGGTGTACCAAAGTTTAAATATATTGGAGAGCGAAACAGCCTACTAAAGTGGGCAAATAATGTCGGTCGAGAGGGTATATCAGAGTATTGGGAAGAAAATAATCAGATTAGTTTAGATGGTAAAGAGACACATATATTATAATGGTTAATTTGATAAATCAATAAAAAGGTGTAGTGTGAAAGAGATCTATCTAATCCGTCATGGCAAAGTAGATATTGACAATAGTAAACGTATCTATGCACATGAGATAAAACAGTGGGTAGATGCCTACGACACTGCACCTTTAGATCCAAATAGTATCCCAACTCATAATTTGCATACATTGATAACACATGTAGACCTTGTGATAAGCAGTCAGAAAAGAAGGTCGATTGATTCCATAAAACTACTTGGTCGAGTGACTTATGAAAGCCATTCCTCTTTTGATGAAGCAAAAATCCCAGACTCCTCAATACCATTTGTCAAGCTAAAACCAAAATCATGGCTTAGCCTTCTTCGTATACTTCAAATGATGGGATTGGGAAGAACAAATAGTACATTGATCGCTTCAAAAAAAGAAGCAGAAAAAGCAGTTGATTTTCTGATAACATGTTTAGCAAGACACAATACTATCGCGGTAGTAGGACATGGTGGAATGAATTGGCTTATCAGTAAAAGGCTTCAAAAATTAGGATGGAACATAGAAGGAAAACCTATGCATCACAATTGGGGTGTCACTAAACTTAGGATCAAAGAATAAATATGATCATGGGAGAACAACTTTGGAAAATTTAAACTGTATCTACTGTAATCACAACAAACTTTACCATTTACAAAATGGATATCTTAAATGCAGTATTTGTAAAAAAAAGTTTAGTCCAAAGAAAATAGAGAAAAAACAAAATATTATCAACTGTTTCATCGATGATCTCACAATGCGACAATGTGCTCAAACGTTAGAACTCTCTTATGTGAGTGTTTCTAAATATTATAAAGAGTTTCGTATAAAAATCGCTACTTATTTGGAAGATGAATACCTTAAAAAAGAGGATTCGGTAAGTGAATATGATGAATATCTCTACCTTGAAAAAGCCAAAAAACATGATAAAAAGTATATCTTTGATTCTCAAAATTTTCTTACTTTTGATTATGAAGATAAAATCTACAATATACTTATGCCACCACTTAATCGTTATAAAAATCAATTTATCCACGATAATTTAGAAGAAGTTTATCATCGTGAGTTTTCCAAGTTTTTATTGATACACAAAGTCGCAAAACTACAACAACATGAAAACAACATCACAAAGTTTTGGCGCTATTTTGAAGATTTTATTCTTAAATACAAAGGTATAAATAAAGAGAATTTTTTTTACTATCTCAAAGAAGCAGAGTTTAAATTTAACTATACAAAACAAATACAGCGAGAAATTTTAACACAATTGTAAAATCTTAACCTTAATCATTTTTTATGACCCCTATCTTAGATACTATGTCAACTATACAAGGAGAAGATATGCAGCAACATTACCAAAACTTGAAAACACACTATAAATTTACAAAAGAAGACTCTAAACTACTCTTAGAACTGAAACCACAAATGGAAGCACTTGCAGATGAATTCATTGATGGGTTTTATGATTATATTTGGGGTTTTGGTAAAACTGCTACATTCTTAAAAAATAAAGAGATCATCTCTTATCATCGGGGAAAAATCAAAGCTTGGTTTATCAATCTTTTCTGTGGACAATATGACATGACTTATTTTATGTATCTTTATAAAATTGGTGAAGTACATGTCAAGATTGGATTACCAACACATTATGTCAACGCAGCTTTTACATTTGTACGTACTTTTGTGATCACACATATTCAACAAAACCCTAACCAAGATGAAACAACATATCAACAGACTAAAGCTATTGAGAAAGTTATCGACATGAACCTTGATGTACTCACTAGTTCTTATAGAGAAGAGGAACTTAGTAAATTTCTCTCCATGTCAAAGTTTGAAAAGAGTATTTTAGCAGGTCTTAAAAAATTCACTTCTTTTATCAATTTCTTACTTGCCGGAGCATTAGCTTTAGTAGCATTTTTTGCAATTGGACTTTTTTCTTATGATGTCTATCTTCTCTTTTTCTCTGACATTGGCATTGAAAAAGGTATTTTAACTGTTTTAGGTAGTTTATTGGTCTTATGGGCAGCCATAGAACTTATTCACGAAGAGATCAAACATCTTCAAGGTAAAGGCTTTGCCATAGGTGCTTTTATCATGCTAGCGATGGCAGCACTAATTCGAAAGGTACTTATCTATTCACTCTCTTCAGGAAAAGGAGAAGATCTTTTGGTTATTGGTACTGTAATTGTTGGATTGGCTATTGCCTACTGGCTGGTAGGTGCAAACAAAGAGAGATCTCTCTAGGGAGATCATCACTTTTGAAGATGCTTAATCCCCGCTAGTAATTGTCCAAATGCAATACCGCCATCGTTGATAGGTGTTTTTTGTTGAAAATAGTACTCTATCCCCATCTCTTCAAAACATTTAAAGAGTTGTGTTAGGAGTGTTTTATTTTGAAAAATACCACCAGTTAATACAACAGGCAATGACCTATTTTGCTCTGCAATTTCTACGATAATCTCTACTAAGGTATTAATAAACATTGTAGCAATTAACTTATACTTTTTCTGTTTTAAAATCCTCATCTTCGTTATTTCAACTAATTGTTCTATCATTGGCAAAAGATTAATCTCATTTTCTACAATCTCATAATTAAAATATCCTGTCTCTCTTTCATCATAATTTGATTCAATCAATAAACCACTTTCACCATCATAAGATACAGTCTGGAGAAATCCTCCTATACTTGCAACCGCATCAAAAAGTCTCCCCATAGAAGTTGTTTGAGGAGCATTTAAACTCTTCTCCCACATAATATAAAGTGACTTGATCTCTTTTTCGGTAAAGGCATTTGTACTTGGTATATTTAAAGCCAAAATAGTCTCAAGATCATAACATTCAAAAAGCAAAGAAAGAGCTACGCGTTTAGGCTCTTTTACCGCCATATCTCCCCCTAAAAGTTTAAAAGAATTTAATGAAAAACATCGCTCATATTGTTCTTCATTTGCGATAAAAACTTCACCTCCCCAAATTGTCTTATCATCACCATAACCCGTACCATCCCAAGAAAAAGCCAATACTTTTTCCTCTATATTATGTTCTAACATACACGCTAAGACATGTGCATAATGGTGTTGTACTTGAATTACTTCACACTCTTGACCCATTGCCCATTTTGTAGTCTCATAATTTGGATGTTTATCACAAACGATAAGTTCTGGTTTAAAATCATAAAACATTTTAAAAGTCTCGATAGTCCTAGTAAAATACTCAAAAGCAATCAGTGAATTTAAATCTCCAATATGAGGACTCAAGATCAATTGGTCATTGATTGCCAAAGCAATACAATTTTTTTGATTTGCACCAACAGCTAAAATTGGTTTTTCTACGACATAAGGAGATTTAAAACTAAATGGTGCAAATCCACGAGCAAGACGCATCATAATAGGTCTATTGTCTATCATTTGAAGTACACTATCATCACAAGCATTTACGATATCTCGATTGTAATCAAGATAATACTCAACAACATGATCTAACTTATCAATAAGCTGACGATGATCTTTGATCACTGGTTCACTGCCTAAATTTGCACTCGTTGCAACAATAGGATATTTAAGATGTTTAAACAGTTGATACTGTAGTGCAGTGTAAGGTAAAAAAATACCAATTTTATTCGTATGTGGGGCAACACACTCTGCCACTTTAAATTTTGTTTTTTCTAACCTGTTATATTTAATCTTTTTTACTAAAACGATAGGTTTATACATCGAATCTATCATTTTCTCTTCATCCATACTGACTTTTGCAACCATCTGAACCTGTTTCATATCTTTACACATAACTGCAAATGGTTTTGTTGGTCTATTTTTTTGCATACGTAACTTTTTTATTATGTTTGCATTTGTAGAGCAACATACAAGATGAAATCCACCCATCCCTTTAATTGCAACAATATGATTTCTTTGAATCAATTTTGCAGTTAAAGCAATTGCATTTTGTCCCGTTTCTAATAACTTTCCATTTTTGGCATAGAGTGAAAGTATAGGTCCACATGAATGACATGATATGGGTTGAGCGTGGTATCTTCTATCTAATGGATTAGTATACTCTCGTTCACATTGATCACACATTTTAAAATACTTCATAGATGTGTATTTACGGTCATAAGGTACAGTTTCAATAATGCTATATCTTGGACCACAATTAGTACAAGTTGTAAAACAGTAGTTATGATATCGACTATTTGGATTGTCCATATCATCTTTACACTCATTACAATACGCAATATCAGATGGAATCATAGCCTGTTTTGAACTACTCTCTTCACTTTTAAGTATCTCAAATCCATCTATATTTCGCAATGGCAATGTATCTTTTACAAGAGTATCTATTTTAGCAAGTACAGGAAGTGAAGTAATAAGATTTAACTCAAAATCATTAATACTTTTCTCACGCCCCTCTATATCAATAATGACACCTTGTGCATTATTGAGTACATACCCTGCTAAATCATATT
>JADGDK010000170.1 GCA_016744895.1 Campylobacterales bacterium
CAAATATGTAGTAAGATCTAGAATTACAGAAGCTAAATTTCGACAAATAATAAAATATTTTTCACTCGATCTTCAAGCAAATCAAATATCAGAACTTACAGGATTAAGCAGAAATAGTATCAATAGCTATATCAAAGCAATTCGAATCGTTATATCAAAACAATGCGATCCAAATCAATCTGTTAGAAAACTCCATAGTAATCAACTTTTATTTGGTATTAATAAAAATGATGCTTTTGTACATATACACTATATCCCTGATCAATATCACAGCATTATCCGTGACTATATCAAAGGAAAATCTACCATAGATATATCTAATATCATTCCAATTAACTACCATGGGATATTAGATTTTACACATAAAAAACATTATAACCTTACCTTTAAAGAAAAAACTATTGATACCTCATTTTTTTGGGGTTATACTAAAATGAGACTTATGCGTTTTCGAGGTGTTTCATCAGATTCAATCTATCTACATCTTAAAGAGTGCGAATTTAGATATAACAATAGAGATGAAGATCTCTATAAAATGATACTAAAACTTATCAGACAATCCCCTATACATCTATAGTTGAAATAAAAACTCTATAATCAAGATAACAATTAAAGGTCTTTCATTTTACTTGATATTTTATAGAAAGGTGTTTCTCTTTCTGTAAAATATGCTAAACTCTCTTTATGGAATCAACAAGACTTAACAAATACATATCACACAATTCAAAATACTCTCGCCGTGAAGCTGATGAACTTATCAAAGCTGGTAAAGTAAAGATGAAAGGTAAGGTCATTACAGACCTCTCAACACAGGTAAATCAAGGTGACAAGGTTTACATCAATGACCGATTTATGCATCCAAAAAATGAATTTACAGTCATCGTTTATCATAAACAAAAGGGTGAACTCGTCACAAAGAAGGATGATCGTGGTAGAAAAACCATCTATGATAACCTTTCTAAGAGATATCATCATTTTATACCTGTTGGACGGCTAGATTATGCCAGTGAAGGGCTTATCTTACTTACCGATGCTCCTGATGTAGCAACAGCTTTAATGACTAGCAGCTTGGAGAGAGTTTACTATTTAAAGATCAGAGGAAGAGTGACTGAAGCAATGCAAACGGGAATGAAAGAAGGACTTCAAGCTGAGTTTGCCACTAAAGGTGCTCATGAAAAAAGTGAAATAGTCTCTATGGATTTTAAGCCTTTTATCGGATATAAAATTCAAAAAGATGATCCCAATTTTTCTAAACTAAAAGTTTCTATCTCTGAAGGTAAAAATAGAGAGTTAAGACGATTTTTTGGATATTATGATTCAGAAGTGATGGACTTAAAACGAGTAGAATTTGGAGGAGTAAGTTTAGATATCCCATTAGGAAAGATGCGATTTCTGACAAAAACTGAGTATCATAGTTTACACACATTCTTACAAGGGATTAGAAAACCTCATAAAGATGGATGATTTTTCTAAATTTTTTAGACCTAAAAAGATAGAGGATGTTATAGGACAGCCTCATCTTTGCTCTGAAAACTCTGCCTTTTATAAGCTTCTCAGAAATAAAAACATTCCACACTCCTTTTTTTTTGGTCCCCCAGGTACTGGAAAAACTACCATGGCAAAAATCATTGCAAAAGAACTAGATGCACCTTTTTATCTACTAGATGCAACCAGTTTAAAGGTAGAACAATTTAGAAAAATATTTACAACGCACAAAGGTTCTCTTATGAAACCTTTGATTTTTGTAGATGAAGTACATCGCCTTAGTAAAACTCAACAAGAAGTCTTACTAATTCCTATGGAAAATAATGAAGCCATTATCATTGGTGCTTCTACAGAAAATCCTTATTTTTCTTTAACAGCAGGTATCCGATCTCGTTCAATGCTATTTGAATTTAATTCACTTACAGCAAATGATCTTCAAAAGCTTATGCAGCGTGTACAAGAAGAGATTCCCTTTACCATAGATAATGACGCAATATCTTATCTGACAGCTTCAAGTTCTGGAGATAGTAGAGCACTTTTAAATTTACTTGAATTTGCTATAAAAGTGGACAATCACATTACATTAAAAACTTTAAAATCCCTACGCCCAACAATGTTAAAAGATGGTGTTAGTAGTGATGATACTCATTATAACCTTGCTTCAGCAATGATAAAAAGTATCAGAGGAAGTGATATAGATGCAGCACTGTATTATCTAGCAAGACTTATTGATGGAGGTGAAAACCCTGAATTTATTGCACGAAGGCTTGTCATTCTTTCATCTGAGGATATTGGAAATGCAAATCCAAATGCCTTGAATCTTGCAACAAGCACAATGCTCAGCGTGTCAAAAATAGGCTACCCTGAGAGTCGCATCATCCTCTCTCAATGTGTTATCTATCTCGCATCAAGCCCAAAATCAAATAGCGCTTATGCAGCGATTAACGCAACACAAAAATATATAGAACACGAAGAAAAATTAGAAGTACCAAATCACTTAAAAAGCCCAAATCCTAAAGGCTACTTATACCCTCATGAGTATGGAGGATGGGTAAAACAAAGTTATCTCACTAAAACATTAAATTTTTATGCGTCTAGTGGAATTGGATTTGAAAAAACGCTGGATGAATGGGTCAAAAAAATTAAAGGAGAAATATCCTAAAAACAAATAATATTATGTCGATATTTATACTAAAATAGTTTTTTAGGATACAAAGTGAATAGATCAAAATATATCAATAAGCGAACAAACTCAATAACTAAACCAATTTTATATCTTATTCTACAAATTACTGTTGCTTATGAAGTAATGGGTCTCTTAAATGGTAGTTTTAATATCTTTTTATGGAGTAGACCTGAACAAATTATAGTATTTCTGATCTGTATCTATTTTATGACTAAAACATTTAAAATAATCCATAGATCTAAAAATATGGATAATGAGTGGCACCATAAAATAGAGATGGAAAAATTTATGAATAGATAATTACGTTGCATAATGATATCATGACATAAACCAAAACAAGGATCAATCATGATTGGTTATATGTACGACCACGATTTTTCACTTCACGATACAGGTGAGCATATCGAAATTAATCTCAGAACTGAATCCATAGATGAAATGGTACAAGAAAAATATGAACTATTTCATATTCCAACAAGAGTAGGGGACAAAGATGAACTCAGTGCCGTACATGATTCAGGTTATGTCGATTGGGTAGAGAGTGGATATGATAATGACATCCGTATGATTGCCAGTAGTGACACAATACTAAGTGCCAAAAGCTACAACGTAGCACTAAAAGCTGCCACAAGTACCAAAAATGTTATTGATGCTTTTAAACAGGGTGTGATTAGTCGAGCTTTTTTAAATCTCCGTCCACCTGGACATCATGCAGAAATCATTACAGGACAGGGTTTTTGTATCTTTAACAATGTGGCTTTAATGGCGCGATATGCACAAGATGCTGGGTATCAACGTGTACTTATCATTGACTTTGATGTTCATCATGGTAATGGTACTCAAGATATCTTTTATGATGATGATAGTGTCTTTTATTTTAGTACGCATGAAAAAAACAATTACCCCTATTTTGTAGGAGATGAGAGTGAGACAGGGAGAGGAGATGGAATAGGTTTTAATAAAAATATAGCCTATAAAGATGAGATAGAAGATGAAGAGTTTTTAGCGCTCTATGACGCATTACCCGAAGATTTTGATTTTGATATCGTACTAGTGTCTGCAGGTTATGATTTGATGAACGATGAGTATATTTCAAGTGCACAGATTTCATTTGACGCACTTTCTCAGATGGTACGAAAGATTTTAAACTTTACAGGAGATAAACCTATCGCTTTTTTGTTGGAGGGTGGTTACAATATTGACTCATTAGTACAAAGTGTTGATGTCACACTAGAGCAAATGACAGCTGACTAATTCCAATAATCCTTTTGAGCATCAACAGATATAAGTTGATATTTTTTAGTATTTACTTTGCCACTTTTTTTGACAGGAAATTTTATAGCAGTCAGTTTACCACCATATACACAACCTGTATCGATGCCAACAGCAAATTTATCTATCTTTGGTGCATCAAAAGGGTGATGTCTAAAAACAACAAATCCTTCATGCCCCTCATAAAGTT
>JADGDK010000171.1 GCA_016744895.1 Campylobacterales bacterium
TGTGCACTCAAAGGTCGCCATGATCCTTGTGTAGCGATTCGTGGTTCAATCGTTGCAGAGTCTATGGCAGCACTTGTCACTGCTGATATGCTACTACTCAATTTAGGTCGAAATATACAAACTCTTAAATCGGCATATAATCACTAAAACTTAACAAAGTATATTATTTTTTACTTTTATTCTCTTTTTATGTTTCTGTGGGTAACATATCACCACATTAGGTAAAGTATTATTTCTTTTGTAAGCTAATTTGTTTACTTATAAGAAATAGTATCTTACACTAAGAGTGAAATATATATTTTATCTATACTAACTATATAGAAACCTATTGGATCCGTAGGTATGACAGAAAATGCTAGACAGATTTTTAATAAGTCTGGAATGAAAGAAACTTCTTTGAGGAGATAAAAATGAAATTATTTGTTAAAACAGCTATTGCTTCTATGGCAATTGCAGGAATGGTACAAGCGGATACTATGCTTATCGGTGTAGATGCAGGTCTTACTATCGGTGGTGCTAGATTAGGAATTGTTGCAGGCGTTACTGGTGGAAGTGCTAGAAATTATACTGCACCTAATTATGCAGTTGCAAAATCTTCAACTTGCCCTTCAGCAGTTGTAGCAGTATCAAATCCTTGCGCTTATGTATGTGAGCCTTGTGAAGTAATAGCTCCACCTTGCGATCCTTGCGCGAAATAAGGTGAAGTCAAACTAGAAGCCGAGTCTATTTTATATACTCTGGCTTCAAGTTTCTTATAACTTCTTTTGTCCTATCATAAGAGAATGAAAGAAGTAGAAACTCAAATATGTCCATTATGTCAAAATATAGATACCACTTTACTCACTTACGCAGAAAATAGAGACTATGTACATTGCTCTCAATGTGACTTAGTTTTTGTACCATCATCTTTTTTTATATCAAAAGAAGATGAAAAATCAAAATATGATATGCATCAAAATTCTCCTGAAAATCAAGGTTATAAAGATTTTTTAAATCGACTGGCAAAACCTCTTTCTGAGCTTTTATCCCCAAAAGCATATGGTTTAGATTTTGGTTCAGGTCCCGGACCTACACTTTCGATCATGATGGAAACATTAGGTTATAAGATGGATATCTATGACTATTTTTATCATAATACTCCAGAAGTTTTTGAAAACAGTTATGACTTTATCACCACTACTGAAGTCATTGAACATCTACATAATCCCTATATGGAAGTTTTAAAACTTTGGAAGTGCCTTAAGCCTAATGGTATGTTAGGGATTATGACTGCATTTAGACCTGATGATAAAGCTTTTGAAGATTGGTATTATAAAAGAGACGTAACACATGTACGCTTTTTCACAAAAGCATCATTTATTTGGCTTGCAGATAAATTAGAAGCCGAACTTTTAATACCTCAAAGTGGTGTTGCAATTTTAAAAAAGAAGAATATATGAGTAAGATAACAAGTCGTGATAAACTTTTAGATACTACATTTAATGAAGTTTATAAGTATGGGTACTCTGGAGCTAGTACAGCAAATATACTTAAAATTGCAGGTGTTCCTAAAGGATCAATGTATCATCATTTTCCCTCAAAAAAAGAGATGGTTGTAGCAATGATCCAAGAGAGACTGATACCAAAAGTACGAGAAGCTTTTTTTATTGAAATACATGAGGAAAGCAGAGCACTTGATATTATCCATTATCTATTTAAAAAAATTAGTAAAAATAAAATGCTGGTCACATATGGCTGTCCACTTCATAAATTAATGTTTGAGATGGGATCACTTGATGAGGAGATCACTGAACTATGTCATGAAGAATTTTTATATATGAGGGACAATTTTGCCAAAATTATCGATATTGGTAAAAAGCAGGGAATGATAAAAGAATTAGATAGCAAATTACTTTCCCAACATATGATAACAGCTTCATGGGGTGCACTTTCTCTTTCCCCCAAGTACTCTTCAAAAGAACAATTTTTACAAGATACACAACATATTCTTGACTATATAAAGGCTTAGTTAAGTTAGTTTCCTTTATAATTAAACCGACCAGTCTACTATAAAGGAAAATTTATGTTTATATATCAACCCACTATTACTCAAGAAGTACAAAATACTTTAGAGCAAACTAAAAAAGAGTTTGGAATTTTACCTCCACATTGGGAACTTTTAGCAGCTTTAGCGCCAAAACGATTCCAGCTATTTCTACAAGAGATCACATATCTACTAACGCATCCTAATATTAATATTGATTTTTTTGCGATGTTAAGACTTTACATTGCAAATCAAGAGGATTTTTCATATTGTAAATCTTTTAATACAAAACTACTTTTAACAAAGGGATATGATAAAAAAAGTTTAAAAGCACTCAAAGAAAATATTTTAGATATACCACTAGATGATAGACATAAGCTTTTAGCAAAAAAAGCGGTTAAGGCTATGTATAATCCTAAAGAATTTAATAACAATGATATAGAAGAATTAAAAGCACACCTTTGGAATGATAATGATATCTATGATGCCATTGATCATGCTGCCTTTTTATTTAAATTTGCAAGAATCATTCGGGCATATAGCTTATGAAAATATTACAATTAATTGGTATCAAAAGAGAGGGTAACGCCCCACTCTCCCTAAAACTATCAGAAAATAATCAAAATCATATCGCTACAATGCACGCAGGTGCACAATTTATACTTGCTGAAGCAGCAAGTGGTACTTATTTATCTAAGCTTTTCCCTGAATTAAAAGATCAAATCATTCCACTTCTTCGAAGCTCGAGCATCAAATATAAAAAAACTGCCATAGGTACAATCACTACATATCCATCTTTATCTCAAGAAGAACAAGAACGCTTTATGAAGCAATTTTCAAAAAAATCAAGAGGGATAATAGAAGTCAATGTGATACTGAAGAATGAACATCAAGAGATTGTATCCATTTCTTCATTTACATGGTTTATAGAAAAGAGAAAATGAATAATTATTCAAAATAAATTTAATGCTAAAAAATAGATATCTTGTACTTCTTTTCATTAAATAAAATATATTGAATATCTTATTTTTACCTCGATAATTTTGCTCTAACTAACCTAAAATAACTTCCAAAAAGACCGATATTATTTAATCACACAAACAATATATAGGATAAAGAGTAGTTAATGAAAAATAGAGCGAAGAATTTTTTAGATCATATTTCTGTTGCTCGAAAAGCTCTTATACTGATCGCTGTCACACTTGCAGGCATACTCTTTTTTGGTGCATTTTCACATTTAAGTCTTTATAAACTTAAAAGTAGTTATAGTGATTTTTATAAGACAAAATATGAATTTGAAAGAACTTTAAATAATTTCAATTCACTTTATACCATTGAAAATTTAAGAGCAAGTGACTTATCACAATGGCTGGATTTTAAAAAACTTGATCAAAAATTAAATCCAGAGGATCAAAAGGATTATAATAAACTTCTCAAAAAAACAGACAAAAATATAAATGAAGTTTTTTCACATCTGAAAGTCTCCCCAAATAGTATAGAACTAAGAACTTCTTTAAATACACTACATCAAAATTTTTCAAAATTAAGTGCATTCCAATATGAACTTGCAAAAAAAGAGATTGACTTTATAAATAAAAAGTATGATTATACAATTTGGATGATGATTATATTGACACTATTTTTAGTCCTTTTTTCTGCTGTTTTTACAAATTCCATTGTAAAAAGTACGAAAAAATTAATCAGCTCACTTTCAGAAGTTATCAAAAATAAAATGAATGACTATGAAAGCTTAGCATATAACTATGAAGAAAAAGTAACAAAAGAGGTCATAAGAAACAGGGAAAAAGATCAAATCATGTATCAACATGAACGACTTGCTACGATGGGTGAAATGATAGGAAATATCGCACACCAATGGAGACAGCCATTAAATGCATTGACAATTTTGATACAAAGTTTTGGTACAAAAAGCATGACAGGCAATTTAAATCAAGAGTTTATTGATAAACAAGTCGATGAGGGACTTCGTCTTGCCGATCAAATGTCAAATACTATTGAAGATTTTAGAAACTTTTTCTCTCCACATAGAGAGCGTGAGTATTTTAGTCTTGAAAAATCA
>JADGDK010000172.1 GCA_016744895.1 Campylobacterales bacterium
CTTTTATGTACTTGTTTTTCATCGATATAATCGTACCCCTTACGTACTTTATACCTGCTAAACTAGTCTAGCCCCTATATTTATTATAGCACTCTATCTATACAGCATTTTTAATGTAGGTCACTTAATCAATAAACAACATGATCGTCAATTCAATTGGTTTTTTATTTTTCTTTATATCCTTGTGTTGTATCCTATACTCTATTTTATATTTTTTGCGATGCCTCTTAGAAGTTTCAGCCTTCCTTCAGAGAGCATGTCTCCAACTATATTAAAGGATGAAAATTTTCTTGTTAGAAAAAACAACACTATGCCAAAAAGAGGTGAGTTAGTAGTATTTCAATATCCGTTAAACCAAGATACTCGTTTTCTCAAAAGGTGTGTGGCAACAGGTGGTGATACAATCGCTATAAAAGATAAAGATCTCTATTTACTTCCAAAAGAGGGAAATAGTTACGTTAAAGCACATTATACAAATGAACAAATTGTTGATATTAAGGGAATACTATGGATAAAAAATCCATATCAAAATGAGCATTCAGGAATTCACACAGATGATACTGTCAAAAAAGGAGAAACGTATTTTCCTAAACAGTTATTTGAGATGGCTCCCATTATAGTCGGGGATAATAGTATCTTTGTCATGGGTGATAATCGGGATCATAGTAATGACAGTAGATTTTGGGGTACTGTTCCTGCTGAACTTATCTACGGGAAACCTACTATTGTTTCGACAAATTTTGAAGATTTTGATAGAATTGGTAGAAAATTAAAGTGAAAAATATTCTAATATCTAGCGTGAGCATTACTTTATTCATATATATTTTTATATGTGGATATTTTTTTACTAAACAGCGTGACTTTATCTATTTTCCAACTACGGAAATTAATCATACATTTAAACAAGAAACTTTTCAAAACGCTGAAGAACATATAAAAACAACTATTGTCAATGAAGAGAAAGCACATGCCATCATCTATTTTGGAGGTAATGGTGAAAATGTTGATTACAATGCTTTAACATTCTCTAAGATTTTCCCAAATTACACGATATATCTTGTTAAATACAGAGGTTATAGTGGTAGTAGTGGAAAACCAAGTGAACAAGGACTCTATTCAGATGCGCTCAACATCTATGACACACTTAAAACAAAATATAAATCCATCTCAATTATAGGAAGAAGCTTAGGTAGTGGTGTAGCGACTTATATAGCCTCCCAAAGAGAAATAAATAAGCTAACACTGATTACACTGAAAATATTGCTGACGCACAATTTCCTTTTTTACCTATCTCTCTTATCTTATTGGATAAATACGATTCACTCTCTAGAGTCAATCAAATTAAAGCACCTACATTAATTTTTGTTGCTTCAGATGACAAAATAATACCAGTACAAAATACACAAAATCTTATAGATGCATTTCCATCATATCAACGTACGGTCACAACTATAGAAGATACGAATCATAACAGTATCTCTAACAATAAACAATATGCCCAAGCTTTATTTGACTTTTTTAAAATGTAATAAGCTATACTTTTTTCATCAATATATATTAACAAACATCATAGTCTAGAGTCCTAATGAAGTCTTTTTTAAAGATTTTACTAGAAAATTAGCAGCTTAATTTAGGTGAAAAATTGCACTTATTTTTTGAATTGGCGAGTATTAAAAATTATTGGAAGAATAAAAAAGTAAGGTTCAAATTTGTGGATTTTATGGTGACAAGAGTGGGACTTGAACCCACGACCTCCGGCTTATGAGACCAGCGCTCTAAACCAGCTGAGCTACCTTGCCACAAATTTGAAATGGGATTATGCCAAATAGTAACTTAAATTTGTCTTAGCCATACTCTTGTTTACTAAATATAAACATATATTAGATACAATCTCTCTTTTAAAATTATATAGGAGATTATAAATGGCATCATTTTTACCATTGGGGCAGAGAGTATTAGTTCAAATCGTTCAGGAAGAGTCAAAAACGGCTTCTGGTATCATCATCCCAGACAATGCAAAAGAGAAACCATCTCAAGCAGCTGTTGTTGCAGTGAGCAATGAAGTGAAAGAAGATGGAGAGATTCAAAAAGGTGATAATGTAGTTTTTGGAAAATATAGTGGTACAGAGATCACAGTAGATGGCAGTAAGTATTTAGTGTTAGATGTTGATGATATAGTTGGAATTTTAAATTAAACAATAGATAAAAAATAAGGATATACATACGATGGCAAAAGAGATTCAATTTTCAGATAGTGCTAGAAACTCATTATACGAGGGTGTAAGAAAGTTAAGTGATGCGGTCAAAGTGACTATGGGACCAAGAGGAAGAAATGTTTTGATTCAAAAGAGCTTTGGTGCTCCGTCTATCACAAAAGATGGTGTTTCAGTAGCAAGAGAGATCGAACTAGAAGATACGATAGAGAACATGGGAGCACAGCTTGTAAAAGAAGTAGCTTCAAACACAGCTGAAGAGGCAGGTGATGGTACAACAACTGCAACTGTACTAGCACATGCAATCTTCAAAGAGGGTCTTAGAAATATCACTGCTGGAGCAAACCCTATCGAAGTAAAAAGAGGTATGGATAAAGCTGCAGTTGCAATAATTACTGAGCTTAAAGAGATTTCTAAAGAGGTAAAAGATAAAAAAGAGATCGCACAAGTTGCAAGTATCTCTGCAAACTCTGATGAAAAGATCGGAAACTTGATCGCAGATGCTATGGATAAAGTTGGCAAAGATGGTGTTATCACTGTTGAAGAGGCTAAAGGTATCGAAGATGAATTGGATGTAGTTGAAGGTATGCAGTTTGATCGTGGTTACCTATCTCCATATTTTGCAACTGATACTGAGAAGATGGAAGCGGTTTTAGAGAACCCTTTTGTATTATTATTTGACAAAAAAGTTTCAAACTTAAAAGATCTTCTTCCAGTTTTAGAGCAGATTCAAAAAAGTAGTCGTCCACTTCTTATTATCGCAGAAGATATCGAGGGTGAAGCGCTAGCAACATTGGTTGTAAACAAATTAAGAGGTATTTTAAATATCGCAGCTGTTAAAGCTCCAGGTTTCGGTGATAGAAGAAAAGCAATGCTTGAAGATATCGCAATTCTTACTGGTGGTGAGTTGATTTCTGAAGAGTTAGGAAGAACATTAGATAGCGTTACACCTGAAGATCTTGGTTCAGCATCAAGTATTGTAATCGATAAAGACAATACAACGATCATTAATGGTTCAGGAGATAAAGATGCTATAGAATCTAGAGTAGCTCAAATCAAAAGACAAATTGATGAAACTTCAAGTGACTATGACAAAGAGAAACTTCAAGAACGTCTTGCAAAACTTAGTGGTGGTGTAGCTGTTATCAAAGTTGGTGCTGCAACTGAAACTGAAATGAAAGAGAAAAAAGATAGAGTTGACGATGCCTTATCTGCTACAACAGCGGCAGTTGAAGAAGGTGTAGTTATCGGTGGTGGAGCGGCATTACTTCATGCAAGCTCAAAAATATCACTTGATTTAGAGGGTGATCAACTTATTGGTGCTGAGATTGTAAAAAGAGCACTTCAAGCGCCATTAAAACAAATCGCTTCAAATGCTGGATTTGATGCTGGTGTTGTTGCTAACAATGTTATGATTGATCAAAATGACAACCATGGTTTTAATGCTGCTACTGGTGAGTATGTAGATATGTTCGAAGAGGGAATCATCGATCCTGTTAAAGTTGAAAGAGTTGCGCTTCAAAATGCGATCTCTGTTTCAAGTTTATTACTTACAACTGAAGCAACAGTAAGTGATGTGAAGATGGAAACTCCTCCTGCAATGCCTCCAATGCCAGATATGGGTGGTATGGGCGGAATGCCAGGAATGATGTAATAACCATTCCAAATACTTTATACAGACCCCTTTGATTTGGGGTCTGTAACTTCTTAAAAGGCACAAATGTTTTCTATATTTTTTGAAGGAATGATGCTAGGTTTTGGTGCAGCTGTACCGTTAGGACCTATCAATTTACTCATCATGAATGAGGCTTTAAAAAGTTATAAAAAAGCAGTATTTATTGGCTTAGGTGCTATGAGTGCTGATATTACC
>JADGDK010000173.1 GCA_016744895.1 Campylobacterales bacterium
GGTTCTTCCTGCTATGTCATAAGTATAAGTTGTATCTTTTGCCAACGGTGTGGTCTCTTTTGTGATATTTCCAAGTAAGTCATACTCATAAAGTGTTTCGTATCCTTTTGGGTCGATTACTTTTGTCATCTGACCGATAGCATTGTAAGTTGCCTGTGCTGTTAACAATCCTGAAAGTGTAGAGCTTTGAAGTCTGTTTAAAGTATCGTAAGAAAATTCCAACGATTTACCCACTGCATCTTCTACTTTTGTTGGAAGTGAGAGGTCATTGTAAGCGGTTGTGGAAGTTGTGATACCTTTTGCATCAATAGAATTTGATGGTCTATAAAGTTCGTCGTATTCTGTTCCTGCATCATTGCCGTTTGCATCTATGACTTTTATGAGGTTACCAACTAAATCATATTCAAATGAAAACTCATTGCCTTTTGGGTCTATGACTTTGGATACTCTTCCAAATGAGTCGTACTCTTTTTTGGCAATTCGCCCAAGTATATCTTTTGACTCGATAAGTCTTCCTACTACATCATAAGTTGCTTCGATAGTGTTTCCATCTGGAAGTATAGTTTTTGTGAGAAGCCCATCGGTGTTGTACTCCATCGCAAGTGTTCTGTTTTTTGGGTCGGTGATTTTTATCAAATCTCCGTAACCGTTGTACTCATAAGTGACACTATGGTTTAGGGCATTGGTTGTTTTTGCAAGTCTGCCCTCTTTGTCGTACTCGTATTTTGTAACATTTCCTAGAGGGTCTGTTACTGTGCTTACTTCTCCTAAAGGTGTGTAAGTGTAAGAGATGGTTGCACCATTTGGCATGGTAACTTTTTCTATAAAACCTCTTGCATTGTAAGTATATTCTGTTGTGTGTCCAAGTTGGTTTATAGTTTTTGTCAATAGAGAGTTTGCATCGTACTCAAATGAAGAAGTTGTCGTGTCTGCATAAGTGATTTTAGTAAGGTTTGAGTTTGTATCGTACTCAAACTTCGTAATTTTACCGTCTATTGATTTGACTTGTATGAGGTTGTTTTCTGTGTCGTAAAGGTAGAGTGTTGATTGTCCTTGTGGATTTGTTGCTTTGGTAACTTGTCCTTTTTTGTTTCGTTCATATTTCCAAGTTTTGTCATTTGGGTCTTTTACCTCTGATATCTTACCGTTTGCATCATAGTTATAGTTTATTTTTGTGTTATCTATGTCAGTTGAGCCTACTTTGATAAAGGCATTATCAAATTTTTGAATTACACCATTTGGATAGGTTACGGTTGTCTCTAAATTGATATAGGTTACATCATCTACATTGTAAGAGAGTTCTGTTAAGTTTCCTCTACCATCAACTTGTGTTAAAACTCTTCCGTGGTCATCATATGTGTTTTCCACAAAAGCATTTCCATCTGCACCGATGACTTTATAAACAACATTGTTTGTATCGTACTCATAAAGTTCACTTTGTCCTTCTCTGTTTTTGAACTCTGAGATATTAGCGTTTGTGTCGTAAGTGTATTCTACTGCATTGGAGTTTGCATCTGTGATTTTTACTACTCTTAGGTTAGAGTCTCTTTCAATACTTGCTAAATGATTGTCAAAAGTATCCTTGATTTCTATATTGTTTCCATTATAAATGTATTTGTATCCTAAACCTTTTTTATTAATAACTTCACTAATTTTTCCTTGTAAATCAAACTTATACTTTGTACCGTCTTCTTTTTCTACAACATAAACACCTGTTTGGGTATAAAGCTTATTTGGTTTAAATCTGGAAGTCCATCCACTTTCGGTAGAGATATACTCTTCTACTGTACTATCTCCCCAATTTACTACTAGCTTATTTAAATCAGATAGATTTATTGTACTTATAAAAGTAAAATTCCATCCTCTTTTAATATCTAGTGAATTATAAAAATGTTTTGCAACAAATGGAATACCTGCTGTGGGGATACTTATAGCTGTTGATGAAAATTCAAAATTTCCAGTAACTGCATTTATTGGATCCATAATTCCTGCATTTTTTGCTACTGTATTACTTACAATTCCATCTCTTGTGGACATACACATATCATTTTGTATTGCCCTTGAATTTTTAAATCCTCTTGAAACTTTTGTTGCCGAACCTCCACATATATCGATAAGGTCATTAGCTACTTTATAAGATGCAGCTGTTTCTACAAAATCACTATGTATTGCATTTCCATCAGAGTCTTTACCAACTGATCTCATTTTGATAGTGTAGTCATGAGATTGGTTATCTGTAATTGGGATAGAGATTTTATCGATATTTGTCAAACTTGAATCTTGAATAACTGTTGCTCCTTCAAGCACTTGGAAGTTTACACTTGTTGCACCTGGTGCTTTTTTAAGGAAGATGTTTAGATATCCATTTGTTTGATCTATGAGTGCAACTTCTGGTGGGAGTACGATATCTCCTGTGATGGTTGCGATGATTTCTTTCATGGCATCTACCATACTTTCAGTTGAGACACTTGAGGCAGTAGGGAATACTAAAATTTTATTATTGGTTGCCATAATGTTTGCAAGAGAAGTCACTTGATTACTACTTGTAGATATAATAGGCAAAACTTTAACATCGTTTGTATCTGCAGTCAATCTTGCTAAATTTGCTATATCTATATCATTTTGATTACAACTATTACCATTTTCTGGACATTCATCTGATACGGGAACAACAATTTTTATACTATTGCTTCTCCATCCAGCATATTTTGTTGATAAATCAACTACAGCTGGACCCCAATCTTCACTATTGTTTGAAGTCGCTCCTGATACCTCCCTTGATACAGAAGAAGTTAATCCCCAACGATTATAAGTAATACCCCATAATTTTGTATCTAAATCAAAATCTGTTGATAATTCTGTAGTCGCGCTATTCATAGAATTTACTAATGCTGTAGCTTCATTACTCATTGAGCCTGATGTATCCATCGCAAAAATTACATCTACTTTAGTTTTTGCAGCATAAAGGGTATTGGCTCCTAATAATAGTGAACATAACATTGCTGATTGTAAAATTTTTCCTGTTTTCATAACTATTCTCCTCCTACTACGTTTTGATTTATGAGATTTCCGTTGTCGTCATAGGTGTATTCTATATACTTACCGTTGTTAAAATCTTCTTTGATGACTTTTCCTGCTAAATCGTAAGTGATTGTTTTAGTTGTATTGGTTACAGTCGGTGTTGGTATAGAAGAAGTTCCTTTTGTCTTAACAGAAATACTCCCACTATCCCCACTGCCCAGTCTATTCACAGCCTTAACCATAAAACTATAAGCAGTCCCCGCACTAAGTCCACCAATTGTCGCACAATGACATCCTGCCAAGACAGTTTTGACAAGTATTCCATCTTGGTAAATCTCATATCCACTCTCATTATCAGCATTGTCTTTCCACTCTAGTCTGAGACAAGTCTCTCCGATAGCTTTTGCTTTTAGCTCTGTTGGTGCTGCTGGAGGAGCTGTTACCTCTTTTGTTTTTCCTTGTGCTGTTGTAGCTGTTGAAGTTCCTGCTAGATTTTTTGCTTTGACTGCAAAGGTATAATTTGTTCCCTCTTCAAGGTTGCAGATTGTTTTGTTTGTTTTATTTGCTGTTGTAGTTGCGATAAGTTTGCCATCTTGGTAGATTGCAAATCCCTCTTCATTGTTTGAGTTATCTTTCCATGATAGTTTTATGACAGAAGTGCTTACTACATTTACTATTAATTCTGTTGGAGCAGTTGGTTTTTGAATAGACTCTGCACATACATCTATAGTAACTATTTTTACAGCACAAGAACTTATGTCATCACTTGCTTTATAGCTAAATGTATCAGCTCCTTGATACCCTGCATCTGGAGTATATGTAAAACAGCCATTATCATGTATTACAACACTTCCATGTTGTGGTTGTGTTATGATCATATACTTTAATGTATCACCGTCTGCATCAGTTGCCGTGAGTTGTCCATCATAAGTTGTGTCTCTATTGATTCTGAAG
>JADGDK010000174.1 GCA_016744895.1 Campylobacterales bacterium
TCGCTAATTTATCAAATCTACTCATATTGACTCTTTTTAATTTATTATAACAAAAAGATTTGATAGTTTAAAGTTTTATTATTTATAGTCGATTATAGATCAAATAATAAATTTTAGGAGTTTCGAGTATGAAGAAAAGTCAACTCACCTTATTTAGTATAGTGATACTTGTATCAGTATTAATATTTGGTTGTTCTACATCAGACAGAATAGAGGAAGCAGCAAAAGTTATTAATAATCCTGATAATCAAATTCCTAATAGTGGCGGAAGCTTTATTAATGATACAAATGAAACTACTGCTGGTGGAAGTATCGTAAACGATGAAAATACAACAACAGGAACCATCAAAATCGATGCTAAAAATGCTTATAAAGTTTCTGTTAGTTTTTCAGATGAATATAACCAAAGAGGATACTACTCTAAAGGTGAAGTTGGACAACTCTCTTTTGATATTAAAAATATCTATACTAACGCGGCTATCGATACATCTATTATTGAAAATATAACACTTAAAGCAGAAGCAGTAGAAGAGGAAAATCAAAATGAAAATGTACAAGGTACATATCTTAATTTTATTACATTTAGTGGTGCACAAGGTGGCATATATGGGATAGAAGAAGCATCTATTAAAGCAGCTGACTCTGTAGCCTTAAAAATGGAAGATCTCTCAGGAACTACAAATATTATCTTAGAGGTAAAGATTGAAAATATCGATAATCCATTTAAATTAAAAATACCAATTGTTATCGAAAAAAATAAAAGTTCTAGTATGGCAATGACAAGAATTGGAAGCAGTTACAAAAATGGACTATTTACAGATAAATTTGTCATTCATGTTGTTGATAGCTATGGAAATAAAGCTAAAGATGGTACAAATATATCAGTAGGGGTAATCAATAATCCAAAACTTTACTCTAATGCTTATAATGGTGCTACACAACGTGTTGCAGATGATTATAATATAGAGATCAATATTCCAGATAATATTTATGAAACACAAACATTTGCAGAGACAGTACTTGATGATCAAATATTACCTACACGCCCTAACAGTAATCGTATAATTCCATATGATTTTGGTAAATACTATCAGTATCTTACTACTAGTAAAGTAGTTGAAACTAATGAAACAATACGTACAACTACTGTCAGCACTAGATATTATCAAAATATTTTTGGTATCACTTATAAAGATGATCAAGGTAACTTGAACAAAAGTGACAGTACATTTACATTGCCTATTGGAAGTATAGATATGAGTAAAGATACAATTACATCACTTGACACACTTATTATTCTTGCAAATAAAGAAAACCATAAACCAACAAATTTAGGAGGTTGGGATATTCAAAATATCAATAGTGATAACGAACTATCACTCATCGGTTTAGATGAAGGATCTGATATTGAAGGGGTAAGTTATGTCGTTGGCGATGAATATAGATACATTGAATATGGACAAACAATAATTAATGCTGCCGCATCAACTTTTGAAACTACAGATGTAAAAGATGGTCTTGCTTTTGCTGAACTTCGTTATGTTCCTGAAATGGTTGGTAAGAATGTCTTTATCTATGCCAATACAAGACTTGAAAATGAACACCTTGGGATCTCACGAAAAATATTATTACACGGAACAGGACTTCAAAATGAAACTTTAAGTTGTACCAATACAGAAAATAGAAGACCTGATTGTTCATATAGTATAAGAATTGTACAAAATGACTCAGGAAAAGGTGCACATAGAGTGAATATCTCTCAACCTCAAATAGCAGGAGAAGCTGTCTATAGTTATGCAACTGCGTCACAAACAAGTGATACAGGATGGACTACAGTTTCTATATATGGAATTGACGAAAATAAAACTGCTACGGTCTCATTCGGAAGTCTAATCAACAATGAGTATATTATAAATCAGAGGTAACTATTTTTCTGATTTTATCACCATAGATAAAATCTATGGTGATTACGCATAAACCATAAATCCCTCCATTTGCTCTTCTAACATATCAAATATATCTTTTGCAAGTTCGCGTATCTCATCAACTGCATCAAACACTTTTAGCATATCATCAAATTTATCTAAAACAGAATCTTTTATAAAGTTTTTGTGGTTATCATCTTTAGGTTTTGGTAAAAATGAATTGATATCAAATGCCGCATTTGTCTTTTCTTCTTTTGAAAGATTCGCGTTATCCATTTGAAACATATTTAAAAGTGGTTCAATCTTTTTTAATGCTTCTTGTATCTCTTTATAATCTTGCTTATCAATCCCATCTCCTTCATACGAAAAGCTATAACCATACTCTTCTCGTATCGAGATACTCATCTGCTCTAGACCTTTATCTTTTTGCATAGACATATCTACTTCTTTATTGCTATACATGGCAAGATCTATTTGATCTCCAGAGGAAGTTTTCATACTAAAATCAAAACTATTATAATTTTGTGTCGCCATTGATGCACCGTACATAAGAATCCTTTTTCATGTAAATCGACCTAAATATCAATATTTGATAATTATCGTAACAATGAAATTTAAATATGAAGTATATTAAAGCCCATGTTTCAATTCAACACAGGCTTAGAGAGATTTCGATAGATTTATCCTATGGATTGGAAAGTTTTATTTATCGCAATTACTATTATGGGAGCACTCTTGCACTTGCTCATTGACTTGCTTGAAAGAAGATATAGTAAGCCACATTAAGTCACTATTGATCCCTTTCATATTTGTAGAATCTTCAGTTGTAGGTGTTGTTAGATGTATAATGGCAATCAATGAGAGCGCTAACAGCGCTGAAATCGTTCTTTTATGTTCCATGATATCTCCTTTATAAGGTTTTCTATCTATAATATCGACATCACTTCAATATACTTAACGGACAAATATGAAAAAAACTATTATTATTTTAATTTTACTACTTATCGCAATTCAATTTATACCAACTAACAAAACAAATCCTCCGGTTAATAGTGCCATCACACTAAACGCATCAGATGAAGTTATGGTAATTCTAAAAAAAAGTTGTTATGACTGTCATTCACACGAAACTACATGGCCAGGATATAGTGCCATCGCTCCGATATCATGGAATATTATCGGCCATGTGAATGATGGACGAAAAGCACTTAACTTTTCTGAATGGAAAAATATCAATCCAGAAATAAAAATAAAAAGACTCAAACGTTCTATCAAAACTGTAAATAATGGGATGATGCCTTTACCAAACTACATTCGATTACATGATGAAGCAGTCATGAGTGATGCAGATAAAAAAATCATTGTAGATTGGTGCAACAAAGAGTTAAAAAAATAAGAGTGGGTTAAAAAACCCTACTCTTATTATGAGATATTAAACGTAAGTGTATCCTCTTCACGCTCGATACTTACATGACTTCCCTCAATCACTTTATCTTCCAAGATCAATTCAGCCATACGATCTTCAATCATTTCATAAACTGCACGTTTAAGCGGTCTTGCACCATAAACAGGATCAAATCCAGCTTCACCAATCAGTGCTTTTGCCTCAGTACTCATACTAAGTGTGATACTTCTCTCACTTAGTTTATTTTGAAGCCCTGCTAAAATAATATCTACAATCGCTGTAATCTCTTCAAGACCTAATGGATTAAAGATCACAATATCATCCAAACGATTTAAAAACTCTGGCTTAAAATGTAGTTTTAACTCATCTCTAACTGATTTTTCTCGTTTTTCCAAATCAATCTCACCTATGATCTTGTCACTTGCAATATTTGACGTAAGGATAATAATTGTATTTTTAAAATCAACAGTCACACCTTTGTTATCAGTCAATCGTCCATCATCAAGTACTTGAAGTAAGATATTAAAAGCATCAGGATGTGCTTTTTCCACTTCATCAAATAAGATCACACTATAGGGTTTTCGGCGTACCGCTTCAGTCAACTGTCCACCC
>JADGDK010000175.1 GCA_016744895.1 Campylobacterales bacterium
ATATCAAACAAAGCTTCCAATAAGGGTATAAATGCGCATAATATTATTCATCTTCTTCCTACTTGAAAGCTTTCTCTACGCAGAAGAGAGCTTCATATCTAATGATGAATATGCAAAGATGCTTTATAAAAATCCTAGAGGGATTGGGTGTGATAAATGCCATGGTGAAAAAGGGGAGGGAAAAGAGATCTCTTCTTATGTTTCAGGGAAAAACAAAATTTCTCTTGTAGGACCTAGAATTAATAACCTTTCAATGTGGCAATTTCGTAAAGCGCTTAAAAAAGGTAAACGTCTAATGCCTGAGTACTTTCTAACTGATGAGGAGAAAGCATATTTATACTATTATTTGACTACACAAAACAAAAAAGGACTAAAATTTGCAAAAAGTGATAAGAAGTGAAGATGCTTTTAATGAGGCTAAAAATGTTATTCCAGGAGGCGTAGATTCTCCTGTTCGTGCATTTAAAAGTGTTGGTGGTACACCTATATTTATAGATCATGGTAAAGATGCTTATCTTGTAGATATTGATGGCAACAAATATATTGACTTTGTTCAAAGTTGGGGACCATTAATCTTTGGACATTGTGATCAAGACATTGAAAAAGCTGTAATTGACTCTGTAAAAAAAGGACTTAGTTTTGGAGCCCCAACTGAGGTAGAAACTCAGCTTGCTGAAGAGATCTGTTCAATGTTTGTAAACATGGATAAAGTACGATTTGTCAGTAGCGGAACTGAAGCAGTAATGAGTGCAATTCGTCTTGCTCGTGGATTTACAAATCGTGATGATATTGTAAAATTTGAGGGATGTTACCATGGACACAGCGATTCACTCCTTGTGCAAGCAGGAAGTGGAGCAGTTACTTTTGGAACACCATCTTCTCCTGGAGTTCCAGCAGATTTGACAAAACATACACTTTTAGCAAAATATAATGATATTGATAGTGTTAAAAAATGTTTTGAAAACTCTAACGATATTGCTTGTATTATCATTGAACCAATTGCTGGAAACATGGGTTTAGTACCTGCTGATGAGGAATTTTTACAAGGACTTCGTACACTTTGTGATGAACACGGTGCACTGCTTATATTTGATGAAGTGATGAGTGGATTTAGAGCGAGTTTAAAAGGAGCACAAGGAATAAGCTCTGTAAAACCTGATATTATTACTTTTGGGAAAGTTATTGGCGGTGGTATGCCAGTTGGTGCATTTGGAGCGAGTACAGAGATTATGGATAAACTATCACCTGATGGTCCCGTATATCAAGCAGGAACCCTTAGTGGCAATCCAATTGCAATGAATGCAGGACTTGCCTCACTTAAAAAATTAAAATCTACACCAGATCTTCATGCAAACCTTGAGAAAAAAGCACAAAAACTTATGGCAGGTTTTCAAACATCTGCACAAAGTGCGGGTATACCTCTGCAAGTTGATGTGAGAGGGAGTATGTTTGGTTTCTTTTTTAATGAAGAAGAAGTTAAAAACTTTGATGATGCTCTAAAATCAGATACAGATAGATTTGCACTGTTTCACCAAAAGATGCTTCAAAATGGTGTCTATTTAGCATGTAGTCAATTTGAAACAGGTTTTATCTCAGCAGTCATGAGTGATGAAATGATTGATGAAGTAATTCAAATTGCTGATAAAGTGTTTAAAGAGTTATAATGAAAAAATTCTTAGCAAGTACTGTAGCTTTAGCTGAGAGGAGCTTCCAAGTGGCTTTGCCTCTTGGAAAGGAGACATGAAAATGAACGAAGAACCAAAATTTAAAAAATTTGTAGAGGGAGCAGAACATCTCTCTCTAGGTATTTCAATTGTCCTTGCTGTAGTTATTGGTATAGGATTGGGACTTGCTATGAAAAAATATATTGGTTACGATTGGCTTTTATGGCTTGGAGTTTTTTGGGGTATTTTTGCTGCAGGTTTAAATATAAAACGTGCCTATTCCAAACAGATAATTGAACTTGATAAACTTAAAGACGATCCAAAATACAAACATGCAAACAATAACTATAATGATGAGGACGATGATAAATATTAAAAAATTGATAATATTATTAATTATCGTAGACTTATCTTTAGTTGCATTATCACTCTATCATGGTAATCATTGGCTCATTAGTTCACAAAGTGCTTTTTTTGCTTCACTCTTAGTGACATTAGCTTCATTTTTGGGCTATAAAAAAATGGTTGAAAAAAAGATTGAAATTGGAGACATTCCAAAAGAAGATCGTGATGAGTTAGATATACTTGATGACACACATGATCTTTATGGTGAAGAGTTGGACTTAAAGGAAGTTATAAAAGAGGAGCGTGCCAAAATAGGCGGATTGAAAAACTCTGCTGTGAATCTTGGAAAATCTGCATCAGGTGCTGTATCAATTTTTAGACTTGTTGCATATCTCGCACTTTTTTTATCATTTCTATATCTTAATCGTCATGGCATGTTAAATGTAATGGGGTATTTGACAGGATTGGCAGTAGTACCACTAACAGCAATTGCTTCAGCTTTTTTTCGTAAAGAGTAGCTAAAGCTACTCTTCAATATAGTTTTTAAGTTTTCTTCCTACTTTTGGATGTTTTAATTTTTTAATTGCTGAGTTTTCAATTTGTCTTACCCTCTCTCTTGTTACACTCAACTCTTTTCCAATCTCTTCTAACGTTCTATCACTTTCATCTTCCATAAGTCCAAAACGCATTCTTACTACGGCTCTTTCTCTATCATTAAGTTGTTCTAATACACCATCAATTTGACCTTTTAAGTCATTCTTGAGCATAAATTCAATCGGTGCTACTGATTTTTTATCTTCAACAAAGTCACCAAATTTTCCATCTTCCTCATTTCCAATAGGCGCTTCAAGTGAAATAGGTTCTTTTGTAATTTTGATAACATTTTTAACTTTATCAACGGTCAATCCAACCTCTTCAGCAATTTGATCAAGATCTGGTTCACGTCCAAACTCTTGAAGATGTTTTCTTGTAATTTTATTAATTCTATTGATTGTTTCAATCATATGAATTGGGATACGAATTGTTTTTGCTTGATCTGCAATTGCACGAGAAATTGCTTGTCTAATCCACCAAGTTGCATAAGTTGAAAACTTGTATCCTTTTTTATATTCAAACTTATCAACTGCTTTCATAAGCCCAATATTTCCCTCTTGGATAAGATCTAAAAATGGTAATCCTCTATTTGTATATCTTTTTGCGATAGATACAACTAACCTAAGGTTTGACTTTGCCATTCTTGTTTTAGATTTATCAGCAATGGCTTTACCACGTTTTATCTGTTCAAGAATCTCTTTAAGATATTCAGGTTCAAGATCAAAACTATCTTTACTTGCTTCTTTAGTTTGAACAAGTTTTTTAATTTCCATATAGGTTGAAACCATAGTTGCTTCAGGAACAGAAGCTAAAACATCATCTTTACTCATGCTAATGATATTTTCAAGAATTTTTTGATGATTTGCTTTTAGCGCATCATTAAATAATGGAAGTTTATACTCAAGCTTTTTAAGTTCTTTATCGAAACCACCATCACTTTTAAGTGCAGTTTCCATAGACTTTACAAGTTCATTAATTAATTTACTTGTAGGACCTAAATCTATAAGTTTCTCTTTTAATGTCTTCTTTTTGAATGCAAGTTGTAAAGATTGATGCATTTTTTCTTCACCCGTTGCATCTTCTTTTTCTTCCACAGATGAAGCTTTAATCCACTCTTTTTTTGCTTTTTCTAGTGTTTTAAAACTCTCATTAACCTTTTTTTCTCTTTTGTTATCACTACCTTTAGATGAAGATTTTTCATCGTCACTGCTACTGTCTTCTTCATTATCATTTGAGTTTTCATCCTCATCAAAACTTCTAAAAAGCTCTTTTACAC
>JADGDK010000176.1 GCA_016744895.1 Campylobacterales bacterium
CATCCCATGTTCTAGTAGAGATATAGGTGATTCATTCCAAGTAGACCCTAGAATTGCAATGATTACACTGACTGGTTCTACTGAAGTTGGTAAAAAAGTAGCGGCAGCGGCAGCGGCCAATCTTAAAAAATGTACCGTTGAGCTAGGTGGTAAATCTCCAACTATTATCCTTGATGATGCTGATGTTGATTTTGCAGTAGATACAGCAGCATTTAGTATCTTTTTACATCAAGGACAAATCTGTATGGCAGGTTCAAGAATTCTTGTACAAGAGAAAATATATGATGAATTTTGTGAAAAATTTGCAGCAAAAGTTAAAAACCTAAAAGTGGGACGTCCAGATGATCCTACAACAATTGTTGGGCCACTTATCGAAGAAGCACAATGTCAATTTATCAATGGTTTAGTAGATGACGCTGTTACTAAAGGTGCAAATCTTCTTGCAGGACGAGAAAGTGAAGGTACATACTATAAACCTACAGTCGTTACAGATGTTAATGAATCCATGACTATCTTTCATGAAGAAGCATTTGGTCCAGCAGCAGTTATCGTAAAAGTAAAAGATTTAGATGAAGTTATCGCCATTTCAAATAACTCTAACTATGGTCTAAGCTCAGCAATCGTTACAAATGACTTATCCGCAGCACAAATACTCATTGAAGAGTTAGAATCAGGTATGGTACATGTCAATGGTCCAACTATTCAAGATGAAGCACACATTCCATTTGGTGGTGTCAAAGAGAGTGGTATGGGTCGTGAAGGTGGTCATTTTTCAATTGAAGAGATGACAGAACTCAAATGGGTTACAGTTGAAGGACTAGGAAATCATAAATATCCATTTTAATCAAAAATGCCCTCTTTTTAGGGGGCATTTAATCCTAAATCCTTATAATCCCCTCTTACATTTTAAACAAAATTTCCCTATAAAAGGTTTTGAATTTGATAAGTAATTTATCACAACTCCCTATCAATAGAGAGTTAAAAAGATATATTTATATCGCCGTTGGTGCTTCCTTGTTAGCCATAGGTGTTGTACTATTTTTAATTCCCAATCAGATAGTCTCTGGTGGTACACCCGGAATATCTATACTTTTAAACTATTTTACAGGTATACCTGCAGGTCTTTTAATGTTTGCAGTCAACGTTCCACTTGTTTTAATCAGTCTAAAATTTATTGGCAAAGGGTTTGCCCTAAGAACCATATTTTCAATTATGGTATCTTCATTGGTCGTTGATATCTTAAGAGAATATTTTCAAGTAACAGGATGGACAAGTGAACCTATCTTGGCTAGTATCTTTGGTGGTGTTGCTATAGGACTTGGACTTGGATTTATCATCGCAGGTAATGCCTCTGCAGGTGGGCCATCTATCATCGCTAGAATTATAGCGGATAAAATGGACTGGAAACAAGCAAACGTTATCATCGCCTTAGATATTATGATAGTTATCATCGCAGGTGCTGTCTTTGCAAGTACAGAAAGTGCCCTATGGAGTTTAATTTCTGTCTATACAACAGGTCGCAGTATGGATATGCTCATCTCTGGTCGTCCAAGTAAAAAAGTTGTGCACATATCTTCTAAAAATGTAGAAATTCTCACACAACACATTACGGATGAGTTAGGATTAGAAGGGAGTATACTTGAGGGTTTAGGGTTTGACTTACAAGAGAAACGAAAAATCATCATGATAGTTGTGGACAACAGTAAAATAAGAACACTACGTGAAATCGTAAAACAGCATGATAAAGATGGTTTTTTAGTAATTATGGAAGCATCTGAACTACTTGGAAGGGGACATTAATTATGAAAGAGGCTTTAGCAAAGATTAACCGTGGTGTACTCTTTATGCTCATTGCCTCTTTTTCACTTGCAATTGTAAGTGCCTTTGCAAAGGTTTTAAGTGCAGAAATGTCGACAATAGAGATTGTATTTTTTAGAAATTTAATAGGGGTTCTTTTTATCATTGGAACCCTATTTAAAACCCCATTTAAACAAGTTGGAGGAAGACCTTGGCTTCTATTTTTTAGAGGATTCATCGGTATGGTCGCAATGCTCTCTTATTTTTACAACCTTGCCCATATCCCACTAGCAGATGCAGTTACCTTTTCAAGAACTTCTCCTATATTTACAGCACTATTTGCTTACTGGTTTTTAAAAGAGCAAATTGGAAGCAAGGGATGGCTAGCTATTTTTATAGGGTTTTTGGGGCTATTACTTGTGATGCAGCCCTCAGGTACATTAGAGAAGAGCCATATCTTTGGACTCTTAAATGCCATCGGTGCAGCTCTGGCTTTTACAAGTATCAGAGAGTTGAAAAATTATTATGATACAAGAGCTATCGTACTTATATTTATGAGTATGGGACTAATCATACCACTTATCTCTATGATTGTCTCTGAATATTATATGAATCCTGCCTATGACTTTATACTTGGAAAGTTTACAATGCCTCAAGGTCTTGAATGGCTCTATCTTTTAGGACTAGGAATTTTTGCTTATCTTTCACAATTTTATATGACCAAAGCTTATGGTGAAACAAAAGCGGGGATTGTCGGTGCAGCAAGTTATTCTGTCATACTTTTTTCTATTATCATTGGTATACTATTAGGAGATGATCTTCCAAGTATGCTTAGTTTTATTGGCATTGGACTCATCATCTTTGGTGGTATTATGGTTGCTAAAAGTAAATAGTACTAAACACGCCCTACACACTTGTCATGCTATCATGACAAAAAAGAAAGGAGTATCAAAATGGCAATAACTTTAAATCATACAATCATCAATGCAAAAGACAATGTTGCTTCTGCAAAATTTTATGAGCATATTTTTGGATTTGAGTTTGTTAAAGAGTGGGGACATTTTGCAGTAGTTATAGTCAATGATACTTTAACATTAGATTTTTTTACAAAAGAGCATTTTTCAAAACAGCACTATGCCTTTAAAGTAAGTGAAATAGAATTTGATGCTATTTTTACACGTATCAAAGAGGCTAACTTACTTTTTGGTAGTAGCCCCTATGACAGAAAAAACGGTAAAATCAACTATAATTATGGTGGTCGAGGTGTTTATTTTCCTGATCCTGATGGACATATCTTAGAGATCATCACTACCGATTATGTGATAGATTAAAACTGTAAGAGTCGTATCGCTTTACTAGTTTCTTTGGCTGAAGCTTGTAGTATTGGTAAAACCTCTTCTTTGAGAAATTGACTATTTCGATAGCTTGCGTGTGCGGCAACATTCATTGCGGCAATCATCTCTTTATCTTTATTATAAATTGGTACAGCGATAGAGATAAGCCCATCTTCAACCTCTTCTTCAACCATCGCATAAGAGAGATGTCGATCTGATCGTATCTTTTCATAAAGTCTTAAAGGATTTGTGATACTTTTTTCTGTAAAAGGTTGCAACGGCAAAGTATCCACAAAATCTTTCAATGACTCATCATCCATATGCATCATAAACAAGCGCCCAGTAGAAGTATATGCCGTTGGAAGTCTTGTTCCTACTTGTATTCCCTCATTCATAATACGTCCTGCGGGAATACGTAAAATACAAATAATATGTTCTTTGTCCAATATAGAAACAGAACAAGTGAGTTTACACTTATCTACCACTTGCTTCATGTTTTTAAGTGCTAAGTCACTCCAAGGTAGTGAAGCAAAATAACTATATCCCAGTTCTATAATTTTAGGAAGTAAAGAAAATTTATTTTGATTGGATTTTGCGAACCCCATAGATTCTAACGTCAGAAGAAGTCTTCTTGCACTTGCTCGTGTGATATCAACTTTTTTAGCAACTTCACTCACTGTCATATATACATCAGTGTTATCAAAAGCCATGATGACATTTAAGCCTTTTGC
>JADGDK010000177.1 GCA_016744895.1 Campylobacterales bacterium
CTTATGTTTATTACGTCTATAATGACACTTTATATCATTCCAAGATTTAGTGAGATTGACACAAAAAAAGAGTTTAGAAAAGATCATCATAGCTACGACAATAGGTATCGAAATTTTAACTATAATAGACTTGGATATAGTAGTAGCAATGGTTTGTATTATAGTTATTATGATGATATGGGATATTTTTATAACAATATCTATTTTATCTATAATTATGAATATACTTATGATGATAGGTTTCACAAAAGAGGACACTTTGATCCAAATGTAGAGCATGTCAGAGTTTATATGCACCATGACAACAATGATTGGAATGAGGCACATCACTATAGAGAACCCAACCAATATGTTGGTCAATATCTTTATTATGAGACAAATCCTCGTCCAAAGTTTAGAGTTCATCATCGCCAAGAGTTTGGTCCAAGTTATCAAAATTCTAGGGAAAATAGAGAAAGCAGGTAAGCATGGTATTTCATCTATCTATCATATTTTTAACACTTTTTCTATCATCCATGTAGTGGATATAGTCAGACAAAAATTCAAAACTTAAGTAAATAACAAATTTGCTTTTGATTTGTATCATCAACTTATACTAAAGCACCACTATTTGCTACACAGTACTTTTGAGACAAGTTTGAGACGAATATATATTACAATATGCTTGTAAATAAAAATTAGGAGCATATTATGAAGTTATCTTTAGTTTTAATAGGTTTATTTGGCGCAACTATATTTAGTGGTTGTGGGGGAAATAATCCTGTAGAGAATACAGCTCCAGTAGCCACACCCCAAAGTGTAGCACTAAATGAAGATACAACAAAAGCCATAACTTTAGCAGGAACTGATGCCGATGGTAATGCTTTGACTTATGCAGTTACATCAGCACCAAGCCATGGAACATTTGCAAGTGGTGTATATACTCCAACAGCGAACTATACTGGAAGTGATAACTTTAGCTTCACTGCAAACGACGGAACAGCAGATTCAGCACCTGCGACAGTAAGCATAACAGTAAACCCTGTAAGCGATACCCCGATAGCAAATGCTGGAAATGATTTATCAGCAAAAGATAATGACAATGTATCGCTAGATGGAAGTGCAAGTAGTGATATAGATGGTGATACACTATCCTTTAGCTGGGTAATTGTCTCTACTCCTCTAAATAGTAATGCAACATTAAAAGATGCCAATACTAGTACAGCTGTTTTATCCACAGATAAAACAGGTGAGTATAGGATAGAGCTTACGGTAAGTGATGGTAGCACAAACTCAACTGATGAAGTTACAGTAAATGCTAAAATGTTTAGAAAGGTCAGTAGTGAATATGATAGTAATGGAGATGGCACTGCAAACAGGATAACAACCTATACCTACGATACCAGTGGTAATAAGTTAACATACTCTTATGATAATAATGGAGATGGCACTGCAGACAGAATAACAACATATACCTACAATGCAAATGGTAATGAGTTAACATACTCTTATGATGATGATGGAGATGGCACTAAAGATGAGATAACAACCTATACCTACGATACCAGTGGTAATAGGCTAACAGACGCTTATGATAATAATGGTGATGGCACTGCAAACAGGATAACAACCTATACCTACAATGCCAATGGTAATAGGCTAACACACTCTGTTGATAATAATGGAAATGGCACTGCAGATGAGATAGGAACCTATACCTACGATGCCAATGGTGATGAGTTGACACACTCTGTTGATAATAATGGAGATGGTACTGTAAACAGGATAACAACCTATACCTACGATGCCAATGGTAATAGGCTAACACACTCTTATGATTGGAATGGAGATGGCACTGTAGATTATATAGATACCTATACCTACGATGCCAATGGTAATGAGTTGACATACTCTTATGATGATGATGGAGATGGCACTACAGATGAGATAACAACCTATACCTACGATAGTGGTAATAGGCTAACAGACGCTTATGATAATAATGGTGATGGTACTGCAAACAGGATAATAACCTATACCTACGATGCCAATGGTAATAGGCTAACAGACTCTGTTGATAATAATGGAGATGGCACTACAGATGAGATAACAACCTATACCTACGATGCCAATGGTAATAAGTTAACATACTCTTATGATAATAATGGAGATGGCACTGCAGATGAGATAGGAACCTATACCTACGATACCAATGGTAATAGGCTAACACTTTCTTATGATAAGGATGGAGATGGTACTGTATATGAGATAACAACCTATACTTGGATTGAAATTTAAGAAAAAGATATAACCATACCTTCTTTACCTATTCGTTTTCTAAAATAGACTAAATCTGTTGATTGACATAGTACAATGATTTAAAATTCATTGTACTGGAGTGTTGAAGGATTATTAGACACCCTAAGTAAAAAACATTTAAAAGCTAAATAGTTATACATACAATCCTTTTTAAAATAGAAACATTTAGATAAAATAATATTTATGTTTAAAAATCACTTTATAAAATTTATATTTTTATTATTAATATCTCTAAATCTACATGCACTCGCAGAGATAGATATCGCTCAAGAGGGAACATCACACTCCATACTAGAGCATAGTGATGTCTATCTTGATGAAAATGAAATGTCACTTAAAGAGGTTGTTTCACAAGGATTTTTTAAGCCTTATAAGAGACAAAATATCAATGTAGGATTATCAGGGAAAAGTGTTTGGATCCATTTTAAATTAGAAAATAGATCTCAAAAGAATCTTGAAAAAGTGCTCGTTTTAAACTCACCCTCATTGGAGTCTATCGCACTCTATAGAGGGATAGAGAGTGCCCCAGAATATCAAGGCGTTTTTCACGACACAGGTATGCACTCTACGATATATTACGCTTACAAGGTACAGATACCTTCCCAAAGTGCTAAAGACTACTACTTAAAGGTAGCATCCAAATATACCTCATTTCATTTTACATTGACGGCACAAAATGAAACAGAATTTAGACGCAGTAATATCTTAAAACAGGGACCTCGTATTTTGATGCTAGGTATCATACTTGGATTGATGATATATGTTTTTCTATTGGCTTTTTATAGCAGAGATAAAAGCTATCTCTATTATAGTCTCTATCTTTTTATGATTCTGTATCAACAAGCAACTTTTTTAGGATTAACACAGATCTACTTTCCTTATGAGTTTGTGATATTAGATATGAAACTATTAACTGTAAAATTGGGACTTTTGATGCTTTCATCAATACTCTTTTCTATCTCTTTTTTAAAGATCAAAAAGTACTCTTGGGTTTATAATATCTATATGGTTTTTCTATTGATCTCTATTTTAGAGATGTTTATGATCGATAACCTCTCATTGGTACTTATTATTGGTGTAGTTTTTATATTTTTCAATCTATTTGCAGGTATCTTGACGTATCAACGGGGGCGGAAACAGGCACGGCTTTTTATTTTAGGGTTTGGAGTTGTTTCTATTGCCTATTTGGTGATTATCTCCGATGCATTTAATCTGAGTTCATTTTTGGACTACTTTCCAAATATCCTCATGTGGGCAACTACTATTGAAGCACTTGCACTGACTTTAGCTTTTGCTGATCGTTATAAAATCCTACAACTACAAAAAGATGAAGTTGACAGAAACAGAGAGCAAATTATAAAAAATGAAGTGATACAGAAAACTTCACAATTAAATCAAGCGTTAAAAACTAAAGATCTCTTGCTAAAAGAGGTACACCACAGAATCAAAAATAACCTTCAAATCATCCTCTCTATCATAAGACTACAACACGACAAAAT
>JADGDK010000178.1 GCA_016744895.1 Campylobacterales bacterium
ACCAAATCTTGGTCCAATAGTTAAAAGTCCAGCAATAAGAGAAGAGATAACATCTTTACCTGCACGTGCCGTTACTTTTGCATTATGTGCGCCAGAAACTGCTGGACCGTGATCTGCTACAGTTTTTAGTACAGTTTCTAAGAAATCAACTGCCCATCTTGGATAACGCTTCTTAAACCATAAGATACTCATAACATCACCAACAGTAAAGCCTGTCTCAGGTGTTGCTACAGAACTGATAGGGAAACCACAGTAATGTGCTTCTTCTCCTCTATCATCAGAAATAGTACAGATAAACTCTTTACTTCTTCTTACTTTAGGTACGGTATTCATCTCTGGCTCTGCAATTTCTGAAATAATACCTTGCGCTTGTAAATCACTATATACTTCGGCAATTTTATTTGGAAGTTCATTAAATGATGTTGGTACATAAATACCTGCTTCAGCCATTGCCGCATTTTTTGCATCAGCTGTTTCTCTCTCTGCATTTGCCGAAGCACCTGCATGACCAAACTGTACACCTGAATCATAATACTTAGCAATCGTACCAATACACCATGCAATTACTGGTTTAGTAATTTTCCCTGCTTTGATCGCATCAATTACTTTGTACTCTTCAGTACCACCAACTTCACCTAAAAGAAGCATGTATTTTACTTCTGGATTTTGTTCCATTCTAAGAAGGTTATCAATAAATACAGAACCAACAAATCTATCACCACCGATAGCAACACCCTCAGCAATACCATCTGCATTAATTGAGATAATATTTGAAAGCTCATTAAACAGACCACCTGAACGTGTAACAAGACCACATGAACCAGCTCTATGTAATTTAGAATTTACGATATTTTCTATCGTACCACCAACATTTGCTATTTTAAATGCACCTGGTGCAATACCACCAACAGTTGCAGGACCAATAACTGTTACATTATGTTCTCTTGCATACTCATTCATTTTACGAGCAAGTCTTTCTGGAATACCTTCAGCTGTAATCATAATCGAAGAAAATCCACCGATATTTAATGCTTCCATAGTGACATCATAAGCAGTTCTAAATGATGCAAAGTTTAATAAAACATCAGCTTGTGGCTGAGCATCTTTTGCTTCTGAAGTACTTTTATAAAGAGGGATCATGATCTCATCTGGTCCCCAGAAGAATTTTTCAAACTTATTACCACTTGTAGGTGCAACGATAGCTGCTACTGAAGGGGTTTCTCTTTTAATTGTATAATCATAATCTAACATTCTTTGGATTGCAGTTTTGTTGTTGTTCCAAAAAATTGCTTGAGTACTTTTTGTAAATAATTGTGCCATCTATTTATCTCCTTCTAATGCCATTCTAACAATGTCAGTAACATGAGTCTCTGGTCCATAAACTTCTATGTAAAGACCTAATCTATCAGCTGCTTCTTTGATATCTTTAAGACCTTTTTCATAGTTTGGTCCACCACGTCTAACATAAATCTTGATGCCAACATCTTTCATCTTATCAGCATATACTTCAAATGCTTGAATAATTCCTGTAAAAGTTTTAGCGACATCCGTAAAGTTAGCAATAGCACCACCGATAATCATAATCTTTTCTCTACCTTCAGCATCTTTTTCTCTTGTCATAAGATCTAAAAGTGTTTCGGCATAAAATTTTGTCTCACCAGTTGTTGGTCCACCAGAATACTCACCATAGTTTGCAAGATCATCAATGCCAGCAAAGTCAGCAATTGTATCAGCATAAACAACTGAAGCACCACCTCCAGCAACCATCGTCCAGATTCTAGCTTCTGGTTTAAGAAGTGTAAGTTTCAGTGAAGCACCTGTTTTTGCATCTGCTTCTTCAATAGCTTCTACCTCTGGAGATTTTGATTCCATACCAAATGCTGTAGGGTATTCAACATCACCCCACTCTTCTACCATCATAAATCCAGCAGTATCATCTAATTTAGCAACCATATCAAGTAGTTCAATTTTATTACCTTGCATTACAAAAGGATTAATCTCAAGGTATGCAAAATTTAATTCTCTATATGATTGAAAGAAACCAATTGCAAACTCTGCAAATTTTTCTTTATCAGCATCAGCTACATCAGCAGGAATATTTGCTTTAATTTTAGAAGCAATTTGCTCCTCCGTGTCCGTAATAGAAAATGCAACTTCTGTTACTTTTTCATCCCAACCTTCTTCTACTTCCATTCCACCTTCAGCAGACATGTAAAGCATATCATCATCACCGACACAAGTAGCAGAGATATAATACTCTTCTTCTTGCGTATGAGGAGTAAAAGGCTCAACAACAAAATGAGTTAACATATCGACTGATGGTTCACCAGTTGGCGTATCACCATCAAATGAAAAATAAACCTCTTGTTTAGAACTTGATTTTTCATCAATCCAGCTTGCTGCTTTTTCTAAACTTACATCACCTGGCTTACTATCACGAAATAGTACCAAATCATTTTTACCACGCTTACCAAATAACATATCTGGTTTTGCTACCAAAGTTTTTTCAGTTAACCAAGATTTAGTTTTCGCCGCCTCAGTTAATTGTGAACCATTTTGAACCATCACAGTTTCATATGCATATGTAAAGTTTGGAAAATATTTATCCCAATGCTTTGCCAATATTGACTTAGCATCATATTCTCGTATCGACTTTTGAGCCATTGTTTCTCCTTGTAAAAATATTCCGATATTGTAACAATAGAGAATAAGATATTAGATAAAATGATTAATATTTATTATAAATTTTTAGTTTTTGTGTAATTTTGAAACATAATATGTTTTAATAGCTCCTGAATTGTAACCTATAGTAACATTATTAATCGTGTTACTATCTGGACTATCCTGAATGATATATTTCGTTCCACGATTAATGCCATAAAATCTTAAACGTTGTTCCATTCTATAATGTGATGTAACCTCATCAATACCTTTTTCTTTTAATTTCATAGCCAACTCTTTAGCAACATGGTATTTATATGCAAAATGTTTAGAGGGTTTATCTATATAGAGATACAGATATTTGTTAAGGTGCGTCAAGAAAAAAATCAATATCAAGGAAATAAAGATAAATGCGGCAAAAAACCTGTGTGTACCTCTAAGCTCTGGAAGTCTAATCCTGTAACTTTTTAAAAACATAGAGTACATCAAAGGAATGGCAATGACAACAAATGGAGCAAAATCTTCAATCAAAATCATTTTTCTTGTTGAAAGTGCAATTGAAAAGACTAAAGCCACAAAAGAGATATACCATATCACTGTCTTTTCCTCTTTAATAAGTATTCTATAAAGTGCATAAAAGAAGTAAAGAAAAAGAAATGGAGAAAAAATTACCGCATATACTGCAAATACATTAAAGAAATATACTTTTGGATCATTTGTAAAGTCAAAACCATAGATATAAAGGGAAACCAAAATTAGCATAAACGATAAAGCCATAATAAAATACTCTTTTTTAAAAAATCCATAGACAAAAAGAGCTAAAAAAAGTATTAAAAATGAATCATCTATAAAAACAAAAAGTGGTAATAAGAGAGCATAAAGATTTTCTTTTTTATTTAGAAATAAATATAAAAAAAGTAGTGTAAAAAAGATTGAGACGGTTGCACTATTTACAAGAATTGCAGCACTCGTTACTCCCGGCAACATAATAAAAACAAGAACACTCATCACCCTATCTATCTCACGTTTAAGATGAAATGCACTAATTTTATACATTAAAAGAATACTCAACAGGTGAAAAA
>JADGDK010000179.1 GCA_016744895.1 Campylobacterales bacterium
ACGCTGCTACATTTGCTTGATATGCACGTGTTGCTTCTATTAAATCGGCCATTTCAATGACTGGATTAACATTTGGAAGTGATATATAACCATTTGCATCAGCATCAGGATGAGATGGGTCAAATCGTAATTTAAATGGAGTATCATCACGAATTACTTTATCTACCGTAACACTCATTAAAGGTGGTTTTGGAAATTCCATTGCTGCTGGATCATCGATTGTATTTTCATCTTTCATATAGCTGTTTAACTCATTGTTTAAAAGTGAATTAAAATCAACTGCTTTAAAAACTGCCTCACGTCTTCGATACGGTCCACCTTCATCAGTTCGGGTTGTGTTGGCATTAGCAATGTTGGAGCTTATAAGATTAATTCTAAATCTCTGCGCAGAAAGTCCATATCCACTAATATCATATCCACTTAAAAACGCCATCTCTTAACTCCTTTACTGTACTTTCCTACCTTTTATTACGATACTTGAGCAAAGCCCAAGTATCTACGCTAACACTAAGTTCTCTTCGGCAGAGTGCCCACTCATAGATAAACCATGCTGTATAAATTTATCTTACTGCACTTTAGCAGATGCTTCAATAACACTTTTAAAAATCATCGTACTCTTCTTTTTTGCACTGATTAAAGCGGTATACATCATGGCATTTTTACTCATCTCTGTTGACTCAACATCTAAATCAACATTATTTCCATCATTTCTTGTTGGATGTGCCCCTCTAAAAAAGACTTCTGCTTGGGACGCACCATTTGACGAAATAGGATCAAGATGCATGTTATCTGTTTTTGCAAAAGCTGGTTGCTTTTTGTTGCCAGCTAATTTATCCGCTTCTTTTGCAAGAATATTTTCAAAACTAATATCTCTAGCTCTGTAAAAAGGGGTGTCAACATTCGCAAGGTTCCCTGAAATCAATTTTTGACGCAAAGATCTAAAATCTAGTGCTTTTTCAACAATTGCAGATGACTTTGTAGTTTCCACTAAAATCCTTCATACTTCTTTTAGCTGTATCCTTAAAAATAGAGCAGATACCGTTCCTAATCTTTAAAAATTAAATTATTTTAATTATTCTATCTAAAATTTTTAATTAATCAAAATTTTTGTAGTATGTTTTTGATTAAAATATATTAGGGTTTTCTGTGGTTGCTGATAAAACTATTTTTTTTGTAACTATTACACTTATTGTAATAGGGATTGTATTTTCTATGTCCCTTACAGTATATACCGCACCCCAATATGGATATCCAGAACTTCATTTTTTTATTAGACAATTTATCGTTGGGCTTTTTTGTATTTTTTTAATTTGGGCAATTTCACGGCTTAATCCAGATAAACATTTTAAATTACTTGGATTTTCAATTTTTATGATATTTTTAATTATGATGAGTGTAATGCCTTTTTTACCAGAGCAGTATGTTACTGCTGTTGGTGGTGCACAACGTTGGATAAAATTTCCTATGCTCTCTTTAGCACCTGTTGAGTTTTTTAAAGTTGGTTTTATATTTTTTTTGGCTTGGAGTTTTTCAAGAAAAATTGAATCTGGAGTGGATAAGTTAAAAGATGAAATTTTGACTTTTTTACCCTATGTAGGTGCTTTTGGGATTGTAGTATATCTTATAGCCATCATGCAAAATGACATTGGTCAAGTCATTGTTTTGGGTACCTCTTTGACTGTTATGGCATTTATGGCAGGTGCTAGTACACGGTTGTTTATGTTCTCTATGTTTGGTGCGATGATTGTTTTTATTGTTGCAATTGTAGGAAGTGAACATCGTGTAGCACGGGTGATGTCATGGTGGAGTAATATCCAAAATTTTGTACTCTCGTTTTTACCAGAGTCCATATCTGAACGTCTTCGTGTTGAGGTGAGTGAAGCACCATATCAAATTACTAACTCCTATTATGCAATTAAAAATGGTAGTTTTTTGGGTGAAGGAATTGGAAATGGTACAATTAAGCTAGGGTATTTAACAGAAGTGCATACTGATTTTGTATTGGCTGGAATTGCTGAAGAGTTAGGACTTGTAGGGCTTCTTTTTGTAATAGCACTCTTTTTTATAATCATATTTCGTTCTCTAAAAATTGCAAATAGAAGTGAAAATAGAATGTATTCACTTTTTGCACTAGGTGTTACGCTTCTAATCGGAACCTCTCTTTTTATCAATAGTTTTGGTATTACAGGGATTACCCCTATCAAAGGAATTGCGGTACCATTTTTAAGTTATGGGGGAAGCTCTTTATTGGCACACTCTATTGCGATAGGTATGGTTTTGATGATCAGTAAAAAAGTGAGATTTTAATGAATATAGCAATTACAGGCGGTGGCACAGGTGGGCATTTGACTATTGCTAAAGCAATTAAAGAAGCGTTGAATGACCAAGGGATGAAACCTATTTTTATCGGCTCAACGCATGGACAAGATAGAACATGGTTTGAAGAAGATGAGGGTTTTGAAGCAAAGTATTTTTTTGAAACCTCAGGTGTGGTAAATCAAAAATACCTTGGAAAAATAACTTCATTAGCAAAAATTATCAAATCAGCTATAGCCTGTAGAACACTATTTAAAAAGCATAAAATAGATGCAGTTTTTTCAGTTGGGGGATACTCCGCGGCTCCTGCTTCATTTGCTTCAGTGTTTTTTAGAAAAAAACTCTTTATCCATGAGCAAAATGCAGTTTTAGGGAGATTAAACAAGCTTTTAAAATCTAAATCAGAAGGAATTTTTTCTTCATACCTAGAGGAGTCACCAGTGGACTCTTATCCCGTGCGAGAGATCTACTTTAAAAATGCTAGAGTCAGAAATGAGATTAAGACTATTATCTTTTTAGGAGGTTCTCAAGGTGCCACGGCAATTAACAGTTATGCGATGAAAATTGCCCCTATATTGAAAGAAAAAAAGATAAAAATTATCCATCAATGTGGTAAGAGAGATGAAGAAAAATTAAAAAAGTTTTATCAAGAACTCGATCATGAAGTTAACCTTTTTGCTTTTTCGACTGAACTTGAAGTTAAAATAAAAGAGGCAGATTTTGCAATTTGCAGAGCAGGGGCGAGTACACTTTGGGAATTAGTAGCATCAGGGCTTCCTGCTTTATATATTCCCTATCCATTTGCAGCGGCAGATCATCAATTTTATAATGCTGATTTTTTAGCACAAAAGGGACTCTCTTTTGTCAAAAGAGAAAATGAGTTGAGCACAGATGATTTAGAGATGATTTTTGAGTTTGATTTAGAAAAGATGTCCACTACACTAAAAGCATTAGTCAAACCAAATGGAGCCAAAGAGATCGTAGATTTTATACTTTTTCGATAAAATATCTTAATAGACTTTATGAACTTTACAAAAAGTCTAGTTTACAAAGGGATATATTGAAATGGATATTAGAAAAGAATTCTTAGAGTAATTAAAGAAAAAAAATCACAAAGTCATTGAGAGTGCTCCGCTCATTCCTGATGATGCAACACTGCTATTTAACAACGCTGGAATGGTACCTTTTAAAAATATTTTTACAGGTGAAATCCCCGCTCCAAATCCGCCAAGAGCAACAAGTTCACAAGTGTGTTTGCGTGCTGGTGGAAAACACAATGATCTTGAAAATGTAGGATATACAAACCGCCATCATACGCTTTTTGAGA
>JADGDK010000017.1:0-17304 GCA_016744895.1 Campylobacterales bacterium
GAATTAGCAGATGCTGCAAAAGATAAAATTGAAGAGACTAAGGAAGAGGTAGTTAACGCTACTAAAGCTGAAGATTCACAAAAAGCGTAGGTAAAACTACGAGTGAAAAAAAGTGTAATTGATACAATAAAAAAACATATCGAGAATGACTTCGTTCTTGAAAAGCCAAAAGATAACTCTTTTGGTCACTATGCTACGCCTTTAGCCTTTTCTTTGGCTAAGGAGCTCAGAAAATCCCCAATGATTATCGCAGATGAACTCTGTTTAAAGTTTGATGATGAAGTTATTTTTGAAAGTACAACTGCTATCAAAGGATATATCAATTTTAAATTGAGTGATGATTTCTTAAATGCAAAAGCTACTGAAGCGATTCAAGATAATCTCAATTTTGCCAAGACTGAGAAAAACGAAACTATTTTACTAGAGTATGTAAGTGCAAATCCTACTGGTCCTATGCACATTGGTCATGCGAGAGGGGCAGTGTTTGGTGATACGCTTGCTAAGATTGGTAAACATTTAGGGTATAAAATTACGACAGAGTATTATGTAAATGATGCTGGAAATCAAATAGAGATGCTTGGACTTTCTGTGCTTTTAGCGGGACAAGATAGATATACAGATAATAAAGTACGATGGCCCGAAGAGTATTATCGAGGCGAGTATATCTATGATTTGTGTGATGAAGCAAAAGAAGCGTTTGGTGTAGAAATCTTTAGTGATGAAGCCAATATCCCTAAACTTTCTTTATGGGGTAAAGACAAGATGATGGAATTGATTCGTTCAAATCTTGCTATGGCTGATATCGAATTTGAAAACTTTGTAAGTGAAAAAGAACTTTTTGAGTTATGGGATGCAAGTTTTGCAAAACTCAAAACAAATGATGCCGTTTTTGAAGAAGATGGAAAAGTCTGGTTAAAGTCAAGCGAATGTGGTGATGAAAAAGATCGTGTTGTAGTAAGGGAAGATGGGAGACCTACTTATCTTGCTGGAGACATTATCTATCATAATGATAAATTTCAACGAGAGTATGATAAGTATATTAATATCTGGGGAGCAGATCACCATGGCTATATCGCTAGGGTAAAAGCTGCGATCCATTATTTAGGATTTGATGAAAATAAACTTGAAGTTATACTCTCCCAAATGGTAGCACTTTTAAAAGGTGGTGAACCATACAAGATGAGTAAACGTGCTGGTAATTTTATCCTCATGAGTGATGTGATAGAAGAGATTGGAAGCGATGCATTACGATTTGTCTTTTTAACTAAAAAAAGTGATACACATTTAGAATTTGATGTAGATTTATTAAAACAGCAAGATAGTTCAAACCCTATCTATTATATACAGTATGCTCATGCTCGTATCAATCAAATCTTTGAAAAAAGTGGTAAAAGTGTAGATGATATTATCAATATACATCTCAAAGATTTAGATGAAGATTCTAGAAATATACTTTTTTCTGCACTTCTTTTACCGGAAGTATTAGAAGATTCATTTGAATCAAGACAGCTTCAAAAATTAACCGAATATCTACGAAATCTTGCAGCCTCTTACCATCAGTTTTACAACAAACATAAGATTGTTGGAAGTTCCAATGAAGACCAGTTACTAAAACTTTCTGCTATGGTCGCAACAAGCTTGCGTGTAGGTTTAAGCCTCATGGGAATAGAAGCAAAGTCTAAAATGTAAATAATAAAGAGCATAAGATTATTAATACTGAAAATGTTTATCAGTATTAATAATCTTTTAAGCTGGTAGCTGATAAAATTCTTCCAATTATGATAATCAATTCCAATATCATGAAATCAGGGGACTAAATGAATAATATAAATGTTGTACTTGCCGGTCAGCCAAATGTCGGAAAAAGTATGCTTATCAACGCTGTGAGCCATTCCCAGTTAAAAGTTGGAAACTTCAGTGGTGTAACGGTTGATAAAACTGAAGTTGACTTTCAATACTGTGATGAAAAGAGTTGCAGTGATTACAATATCCATATTATAGATTTACCAGGTGCTTATTCACTAACTGAGTATACAATTGAAGAGAAAGTAACAAAAAACTTTTTACGTGAGGGTGATTATGATGTCATCGTAAATGTTGTAGACTCGACAAACCTTGAACGAAATTTACTTTTAACCATGCAACTTTTAGAACTTGGAAAGCAGGTTGTCGTAGCATTAAACATGAGCGATGAAGCTGATAAAGAGGGTATTTCAATAGATGAAGCACAGCTTAGTGCCATTTTAGGTGTGCCTTGTATCAAAACCTCTGCAAAAGAAGATATTGGTATTGATACACTAAAATCAGCTATTATTTTAAGTGCTACTCAACCAACGAATAGTTCAAAAGTAATTTATAGTGATACTATTGAAGAAGAGATTGATAGAATTGTAACTTTTTTACAAGAGAAAAAATATAAAAGTGATATCAAATACAGAGATATGGCGCTGAAACTTCTTCAAGAAGAACCTAGTATGTATAAAAAAATGCATGATGAGCCAATTTGGATGGAATTATTACCGATTATTCGTGGCTCATTAAGTCATATGTATCTTCATTATGAAACTAAAGATATTGATGAAATTTTCGAAGATGAGAGACAAGCATTTTCTCGTGGTGCAGCCCTTGAAGTTCAAAGTTTAAAGACAGTTGTAAAAGAAAATATGACTCAAAAGATTGATTCATTATTAATTCATAAATTTTTTGGTGTTCCTATCTTTTTATTCCTTATGTGGGGACTTTTTCAATTGACCTTTGAAATTGGTTCAATTCCGATGGATTTGATTGATAAACTTTTTGGTGCTATGGGTGAGAGTGCTATTGAAATTTTTGGTGATGGTGATCTTGGTTCCGTTATCGCTGATGGTATCATTGCTGGTGTAGGGGCAGTGGTGATGTTCTTGCCAAATATTATGATTTTATTTTTAGGAATTGCACTTTTAGAAACTACAGGATACATGAGTCGTGTTGCATTTTTGTTAGATGGATTTTTTCATAAATTTGGGCTACACGGTAAAAGTTTTATTCCACTTGTTACGGGTTTTGGTTGTTCCGTACCAGCGTATATGGCTGCACGTACACTAAAAAATGAGAAGGATAGATTGCTTACACTATTTATTATCGGTTTTATGAGTTGTGGAGCAAGACTTCCTATTTATGTTCTTTTTGCAGGAGCATTTTTTGCTCAAGAACAAGCTGGAAATATTCTATTTTTGATTTATATTTCAGGAGCACTTTTAGGTTTAATTGCTGCAAAAGTACTTAATGTGGTTGTCTTTAAAAATGAAGATGAACCTTTTGTAATGGAAATGCCAAAGTATCGTTTACCATCATTTAAATTGATTTGGCATACAGTTTGGAATAATGCATGGATGTATCTTAAAAAAGCAGGAACTTATATATTGGCAGCTTCTGTACTTATTTGGTTTGCAAGTAATTATCCTAAAAATATACATATTCAAGAGCAGTATGAAAAGAAGATTGAGTTTGCTTCTACTGATGATTCTAAAAGTGAATTGACAAATGAGTTAAAACAGAAGTTATTAGAAAATAGTTATTTAGGAAAGATAGGAAAAGCAACTGAACCACTGTTTGCACCACTTGGATTTGATTGGAGATTGACAGTTGCACTTGAAACAGGCTTGGCAGCAAAAGAGGTGGTCGTTTCAACCCTTGGCGTGCTATATGCACTTGGTGATGATGTTGATGAAGAGCATAGTGGATTAGTAGAACAGATCAAAAAAAATATACCATTTGCTGCGGCAGTTTCATTTATCGTTTTTGTAATGATTTACCTTCCATGTCTTGCTGCGTCAATGGTTTTTGTTAAAGAAGCTGGAGGTTGGAAGTATTTAGGATATCTATTTGTTTTCACAACTGTCACTGCATGGGTACTTAGTTTTATAGCCTATAACATTGCAAAAGGATTATCATGAATTTAAGTGAATTAAGAAAAGGTGATCAAGGTACCATCACAAAAATTAATGCAGGTAAAAATTTGAAAACGAGACTATACTCTTTTGGAATTTATAAAGGTGCAAAATTTGAGATTATGGCATGTTCGTTAGCGAGAAATACATTAGAGCTTAAAGTTGGGAACTCTATGGTGGCTCTTCGCCGTGGAGAGGTAGAAAAACTAGAGGTAGACAAAGATGAAATTTAGTTTAGCTTTAGTTGTAGTTCTAACAACAAGTTTATATGCCCAAAGTTTAGAAGGGGCTTTTAAAAATGTAACTACAGATGGATATATAAGAGCTGGTTTGCAACATCAAGATGAGGGAGAGATGTCAATTGGTGGTAAGCTCCATATGCAGACTGCCCCAATCGCTGGTATAAGTTTTGGTACTTCATTTTATACTACAAATGGTATCAATGAAAAACACAATGACGGTGTAGCATTCTTTAGCTCAGATCAAAACTCATACTCCATTTTAGGTGAAGCATATCTTCAAGCTGATATTAAAAACACGTTGTTAAAAGTTGGACGACAAGAGTTAGATACACCTTATGCTGATACTGATGATATAGGTATGATTCCAAATACATTTGAGGCACTTAGCATAGTCAACAGTGATTTGACAAATACTACAATCGTTTTAGCACACTTGCAGAAAATGTCAGGAGTAGATGCAGATATTGCAGAGAAGTTTACTAAGATAAATGATAGTGACGGTGTTCAAGCGCTTGGTATCACTTATGAAGGTTTTGAAGATGTTACACTTCAAGGATGGTTTTATAATGCTTCAGATTTTGCAAAGCTCACCTATTTGGAAGCAGATTATGCAAGTAGTTTAGGCCAATTTAATCTTGGTGTTGCTGGACAATATACCATTCAAGATTATGATAATGGTAATGAAGTAAGTGTGTATGGTGTTAATTTTTCTTTAGGCTTACAAGGAAGTGGTATTACGCTCCAGAGTGCCTACAATAAAGCAGACTCAACCAATGGACAGGTCGCTGAAAACTTTTTTGGTGGAGGTCCATTTTTTATAAGTTGTGAACACCTTACTATGGCTGAAGCTGGAGAAAATGGTGAAGCATATCGTGTAGGACTTGAAATTGACGCAGAAAAATATGGTGTAGATGGTTTAGGTTTTACACTCTCTTATCTAGGTGCTGAGGGTGATGATGGCGCTGATTTGAATGAGATTGATCTTATGGCAAGTTACGCTGTAAATGAGCAGTTATCTTTGGACTTGATCTATAGTGATATGCATGACCATGCAAATGATAGTCAATCTTATACAAATACAAGGTTGTTTGTAAATTATATGTTTTAAGAAGGTTTAAAACTTTTAGTTGTTTTACAAACCTCTGGAAAAAGACATTTGTCACACTCAGGTTTCAGTGCCTTGCACGTGTATCTTCCAAAAAGTACCATCGCTTGATGGAAGATATGTAAGTCATCTTTTAGTTTTTTAACTAACTCTTCTTCGGTTTTCTCAACAGTTTTTGCGTCACTTAACCCTAAACGATGTGAAACACGAAATACATGCGTATCAACTGCCATCAGATTTGCTCCATGGCGTTCAATCATAAAGACATTGGCAGTTTTTTGTCCAACTCCTGCAAGTTTGATAAGCTTTTTTGCATCGGCTGGAACTTCGCCTGCATACTCTTCTTCTAAACTCATTGCCATTTTGATGATATTTTTAGATTTGTTATTAAAAAATGAGCAAGTATTGAGTAATGCTTTCACTTCTTCAAGGTTTGCTTGTGCCAAATCAGATGGAGTTGGGTATTTTTCAAATAGGGCAGGGGCTATGATATTGACCCTTTTATCGGTGCATTGAGCAGAGAGGATGATTGCAATAAGGAGCTCAAAATCATTTTTATAATCAAGCTCTGTTACTGCGTCAGAGTATGTTTTGATAAACTGCTCTTTGATGATTTCTATCTCTCTCTTAGTTGCTTTTTTTGCCAATTTATTTTGCCTTATACTTTATAAAAGTTGCTTCACTGTAATTTGGAACATCATCATAAGTAAATACCGCATAATGCTTATCTAATTTGGTTGAGCCGTAGTTATCATAGGTGTAGCTGTCACTTCCTGCATAGAGTTTGACTCCATCTTGAGGGTTTTTAGGTATATGAAATCTATTTCTTACGACATATGCACCGACAAAAGCATCATCTTTTGGATTTTCCCATGAGAGTTTTACCATCCCTTTTTCGATAGATGTTTTTAAGTTAGTTGCGGGATTTACTGCAAATTTTCTTCTTTTGATATATTTAACAATGAGTTTTACCTCTTTGTTGCTATCTTTTTCATACCAATTTACTAGATTGTTTTTTGATTCTGATGAAATAGTTGCTTTGACCATGAATGAGGCATGTTTATTTTGGGTATGAAAAGATTCTAATTCGAGCATACTATAGGTGTCAAATAAGAAATGATGTTTAGAGCTTTTAGATAAATCACTCTTACTTACTTCGTAACCAATAAACTCTATGCGTTCTCTATTTTTTATCTCTTGATAACCATGATTCTCTACATCAATAAATTCAATGTTGTACCTAACATCTTGTTTTATCTTAGGTTTGTTTTTATTTTGAATTTCTATATAAGCATCAGTGATGATAGTTTCACTAGGATCAGGAAGTGTACTTAAATCAAAATCCATATATCCATAAACTTTATCGCCATCTTTATCAAAACCACATGCTAAATCATTGTCAATAGTTCCATCTTTAGAAATAATAGAGAGTTTTGATGGCTTGATGATGATTTCAGTTGAAGGCATAGTATATTTTATCTCTAGATGTGGTCTATAGTGTATTCCTCCACCAAATGAACCATAACCCAAGTCAAACATCATCATCTGTGAATCTCGTCCAAGTGGAAGTGTTTTTGGCCCTTGTAATCTAAAAAGAACCTTAGAGTTTTTAATCTCTTTTTGGAGTAGTTTTCTCTCAGCACCATTAAAAAGCCAATGTCTCCAAATACCTTGTGTAAGCTTTTCTGATGGGATGGAATCTCCCAAGGTTTGGATTACCTCTCCTTGGTGAATTTGATGAAAATCTGTTATTTCAGGAACGCTTTGTTTGTTGATCAAAGAGATAGACCATTCACCATATTTTTCTATTTTTGCATTCACTCTGTTCATTGGATAAATTGCGATGGATGCTTCTTTGATAATCGCACCATCTGGAATATTTTCAAGTGAAAATTCCATGACTCCATAACTAATTCCGCGTGCTTCACTAACACCTACGAAAAATGAGTTTTTACCAAAATGTTCACGATTTTGTTCGAGAGATTTTTCAGCCACATATCCAATCTCTGAAGCAATTGGAAAGATAGTACGTGAAAACTCTTCACGATTGAGTTCGGTTTGTACTTTGATCTTTGGTGCAAATGGTGATTTGATATGGTTGATTCTGTCAACTGCTCTAATCGCATAAAAATAAGTGGTATTACTTATAAGCTCACTGTCTGTATAGTAGCGATTTTTTGTGGTTGCGATAAGGTTATGTTCACGACAGGCATGTTTGTGTTTTGTACTTCGATAGATTTCAAAGTAGATATCTTTTACTTCTTGTGTATGTTCCCATTGAAGTGTTACACTCTCTTGTGTAACGCCTTGAATTTGAAAGTTTTCTACCCTATTTGGTGAATGTTTTGCATAATTTTGTGCTTCACCCAAAGCATACATAAGTGCAGGGATATTTTCACTAACACTCTCTTTCATGTTCTGCATATAATCAGGAATATTTCTTGTTCCTACTTCAACAACTACAGCGATAATACCTTTTGAGTAGTAATACTCACGTCCACTTCCGCTGATAAGTTTGGTTGGTGGTTTTCCTCTATGGATTCCATATTCTCGACCAGTTACTTTTTTGATCTCATAGTTCATGTTTGCACAAAGGATATTTAAGTCTGTTCCATTGAGTTCTGCTTCATGGTTAAACTTGTGAGCTGGAAAAAATACATTTCCTTGTGAGTGATAATCAAGTGCGATTGTAATATTATCATGAGCATCGACAAATTCTTTAATGGCTCTAGTTTCAGGTTCTGAAAATGGTTCTGGACCACTATAAACATTTGAGCTTGTGTCTGTTGTTTTGACATAGCCGATATTAAAGTTTCTATTTAAATCTACACCGTAAGTACCATTTTTGTTGTTTCGTCTATTTTTTCTCCAAAATGAAAAGTGCGTTCGTGAGTACTCAAATCCATCTGGATTTAAACATGGTACTAAATAAAGTGTATTTTTTGAAAGTGCTGCAGTAATTCTTGGATTTGTTTCGTAGTTTTTTAAAATAAAATCAATAAATTCAACTCCAAGTTCATTTCCAATCCACTCTCTTGCATGCACGGTTCCTGTATATAAAAGTGCTGGTTTTAAATCTGCATTTTCAACATTGAGTGAAATTTTTGCAAGGATGATTTCTCTACCTTCCCATGTGGTTCCGATGCTTTGTGTTGTGATGATATTTGGATAGAGTCTGACGCACTCTTTTAAGAAGTCAACGGTCTCTTGATATGATTTATATTGTTGTTTCAATGTCACTCCAAAGGTAAAATTTTTGAAGGGGGATTATAGCATAAATTTGAAATAAGCATATTGAAATTAAAATGCTTTTTGATGGAATAAATTCGTATGAATTTATTTTATGGAGAACTTTGATCATAAAATTCCTTAAAATAAATATAAATTAACCTTAATGTAAAGTAAATACTTATACAGTATACTAATTTTGAAACTTTAGGAATCTTTTATGAAACTATTTGAATTTTATCGTGATTTTATTGGTTTGGTGTTGGTGGTTTTATTGTCTGGGTGTGGTGGGAGTAGTGATGGAGAAAATACATCAAAAGCTGAAAACACAAGTATTGTTTCATCAAATGTTATTTTGTTAGACAAAACTTCATCAAAAAAAATAATTGATAGCAATGTTAGTGATAAAACTAGATTAAAAATATCAAAAGATGCTACTGCTGATATTGAAGTTGGTAAAGTCTTTTTTCTTCCTCCTGGAAGTGACGATAGATTTCCATTAGGTATTTCAGGAAAAATTGAATCAGTTGACAGTAACTCGCAAGATAGCTCAACTATAACCCTGTCAGAAGTAAATTTAATGGATATTGTAGAAGAGTCATCTTTAAAGGAATCAACTGTAGAGCTAAATTCTGGTAATTTTGTTGGTGTAATTGCCCCTTCATCAGTTACTCCTTCAAGCAGAGCATTTACACAAAAGAAAAATAATAGAAAGGCAGGTGTAAAAGAAAAAAGTTTTTTAAATGGAGGAGTGGTTTTTATATCATCAGGGAATAAAAATAAAAGAGACAGTTTTTTAGGTGGTGATGGAAGTATTGATTTGGGTAATATCAGTTTAAATCTTGAAGTGAAGCTCAAAGATATGATTTCTGATCCATCAAGGCTTACTGCTATAGACGGAACTAAAGAAGGAAAACTGGTAATTAGTGGCAGTTTAAATAATCTTCAAATTAAAGAGTCACACGACATTAGTTCATTTAAACAATCAATGGCATTTAATACACAATTGACTGGGACATTTGATACTGAAGCAAAATTAGAGGGTAGTCATAAAATTGTACTAGGTTCATATGACAAAGCTTGGAAAGAGGTTGAAAAATCATCTATTGATATATTGGGTGTAAAGCTTACACTAACTGGACTTAAAAGTGAAGATAAAATTGGTAAATATCCTATTGTAGGATTAGTTTTTACTAATCCTACACCTATTTATACCAAGACTGCAAAATCAGCATTAACGAGTGCAAAAGCCGGGGGTCTTATAGTATGGGTTTATATGGATGCAAAGGGTGAACTAACTGTAGACGGTAGTGTTGGTGTTGGTACACACTCTAAATTTACATTGGGTATAGATAAAAACCATAATAAAGGTCTTCAAGTTATCAAAAATATTGAAAAGTCTGAAAATGGAAGACTTTTGGAAGCTCCGTTTCTTGATGGTACAGTATCTTTAAAAGCAAATCTTGGAGTTTCTTTGGAGTTTGATACGATTATATTAGGTACAAGAGTAGCAAGTGCGAGCATAAATACAGGAGTAGAAGGTACATATGCAGTTGGTACGGAAAAGAGATGGAGTTATGGATTTGACGAAATTGGACAACCATGGTCATGGAATCATGATGAATTGGGTTGCAGTCTTGATTTTGGAGCAGGAGTAAAAGTAAATGCAGATATGAATCCAGGATTTGAAATAAGTGCAGGTGATTTTAAAGGTGATGTAAACCTTAATTATTCCTTTGAATATCCAAAAAAATCTACTATAGATAATGTACCATCAGGATGGGTAGGTACATGGTATAAATCAGAAATAATTAACGAATGTGGATTAAATAATTTATTAAGAGAAAAAACAGAGTATTTGTTTAATCATAGAATACCAGTAACGGAGAATGAACTAAAAAACTTGGCAAATGAGTATTATGATGAATCATATCTAGCCAGTAGAATATATAATGAAAGTTATGCTGATATAGGTACTACAAAAGATGGTTGGGAATTAGTGGATTTGGTTTATGAAAAAAATGGTTTTATGGCTGGATTGTATAAAAAGGAAGGCTTAGAAGAGTATGCCATAGTTTTTGGTGGAACTTCAGCAATATTAGATGATCTTCCTATTATGTATAACATAGGTGATATTGCAATAGATTTTTATACCGATTTAAACTTATTTTCAAATTATCCTTTAAAAACAAATCAAGCCAAAAGTGCAATAGATTTTCTAAATACATCCTTTGTTAAGCTTGTTGTAGATAACAATAAAGTATCATTTATAGTGGGACATTCACTAGGTGGAGGATTAGCACAATATATTGGGGCGTATACAGGAATAAATACTGTAACATTTAATACTGCTCCTATGGCATTTGATTATAATGCTATTGATTTATTTTTAGAGAAATACAACAATAGTACTGGTAAATATGCATTAGAGATTTTACGAAATGAAGAGGGTGTAGCAACTAACTTTATATTTACCAATAGTGAAAAAATTACAAATATAATGTCAAAATATGATCCTGTATCATTACTCTCAGAATCGATAGAAAGTTTTGATGAAGAAAATTCGATACTTGATAAAGCATATATAAATACTATTAAATTATTTACATTTAATTCATTTGATATGAATTTAGACTATTTGATAACTGGAAAAACAGTATATTTACCTATTCATGGTGTAAATGTTGCTGCTAGCCACTCTATGGATTTAATACAGGAGTCATTTTCACAACTAAAGGATATCAGTGGAGACAACATCCCACCAACTGCCAACGCAGGAGTAGACCAAAGTGTAACATTTGGCTCAACCGTCACACTTACTGGAACTGGCACGGATAGTGACGGAACTATTGTTAAGTATGAGTGGAAAGAGGGCGATACACTTTTAGCTGAGACTGAAATACTTACAAAAAGTGATTTTACCGTTGGTTCTCACGCTTTGACATTTACTGTTACAGATGATAAAGGCGCAACGACTATGGATAATGTTATCGTGACAGTATCTGCAATTACAACATCAAAACTAGATAATAAAATGATGATTTCAGAGTATACAGATGGTGAAACTAAAGACAGAGGCATTTTAGCTTTTTATGCTGATAAAAGTTGTAAATTGACAATAGTCACTCTTAATACAGAGGTATATCCTGAAGATCCTAGATTGTTTACACAAGATTGTCAGTGGAGTGCAATGCAGACATCATTGCAATTGAAACTTGCAGATGAGGATGAAAACATCACTGTACCTTTGGAAAATGGTCTTATCACTCAAAACCAAATGGATGAAAATGAAACGCTTATCGGTCTTTATGATATAGAACAGGTAAATATATCTGATATTGAAAACAGATATTTTGAATTTTATAGAGAGCTTGGTGAAAATGAAGAGTTGACAACTATAAAATTCTTACCTGATAATGTATTTACGACTTATACAGATGGGACACTAGATGGTCAAATGAGTTGGAGTATAGAGGGAGATACTTTGATAATATCTAACCAAGGTATGGAGATGTCTTCTATACAGGGTCAAGATGGTATTTTTAAGATGGGGGATGCCACTACAATCAATATCTCAAATGGTGAGAAAGATAATATTGTTATTACAAAGATAGGGGTTATTGAAGAGGAAATTATTTCTACTTCAAAAGTTTTAAAAACAGGACAAACTACAAGTTATACTGACTTTGATGACGGTTATTACGAAATAGGAGTGGAGCGAAGTTATACGAGAGTAAATGATATCGTAGCCGACAATGTAACAGGGCTACAGTGGCAAGACGATGAAGCAGCAAAAACTGTCACTAAACCATGGGTAACCCCAGCTAATTATGATGCAAGAAACTATGACGATACTTTAGGAGATACAGCAACTACTTACTGTAGTAACCTTGTTTTAGAAGGTTATAGTGATTGGAGACTACCAACTAGAGTAGAGTTAAGAAGTATTGGTTGTTACGATCCAACTATAGATACTGCTACTTTTCAAAATATTACACTTAATGCTTATTGGAGTTCCACTAGTTTTCTCCAGAATGAAAATAATCAAGCTTGGTATGTGGGCATGAAGAACGGCTTTCAGGGGTATAGTCGTTCCTTAGGAATCAACAAGAGTACTAATCGTCATGTTCGTTGTGTCAGAGCAGGACAATAGTTTTAATTTATTAAAAAAACAAGGAGTAATGGATGAGACAAATCCTTTTGATTATGATAGGGCTTAGTATATCTGTATATGCTGATTTTTCAAAAATTGGAGATATTGTAATAGACTCTAAAACAGGTCTAGAGTGGCAAGATGATACAAATGTTTACGATACTTGGCAAGGAGCCATCGACTACTGTGAGGCTCTAAACTTAGGAAGAAAGAGTGACTGGAGACTACCAAACATAAATGAACTTACATCACTAGTCGATGATACTAGGTACAAACCTGCTATAGATACTGCTGTTTTTCAAAATATTGCACTTAATTATTATTGGAGTTCTTCTACCTATGATCGCAATGAAAGCTATATATTGGTTGTGGACATGAATGATGGTCACCATTATTACAATTATAGGTACAACTGTTATGTTCGTTGTGTTAGATCCAAAATAGATACAGACAATATCCCACCAGAAGCTAATGCAGGAGTAGATCAAACAGTATTAGTTGGTAGAGTTGTTACTCTTAATGGAAGTGGCACAGATAGTGATGGAACTATTGTTAAGTATGAATGGAAAGAAGGTAATACTCTTTTATCAAATGATGCAACTTTTACAAAAGGAGATTTTTCTGAAGGTGAACATAATTTGACACTAACTGTTACTGATGATAAAGGTGCAACGGGTACTGCTACTGTTATTATTTATATTAAAAATCTTTCATATGGAGGAGGTTGAACTTAGTGGAAATATAAGGGTGCAATGCAAAAATAACAATGGGGGTTTATCATGAATAAATATCAGTGGTCTATAATTATCATAATTTGTATTTTAAATATGACTCAAATATATGCAAAATCTCTTCCTAAAGATGAAGTTTATCGTACATCAACCAACAATAAAAGTATTGAAGTTATTTCATCTGAAGAAGTTGAGATGAGAAGTGGTAGTGATATCATAATAGGGAGTTATAGTTTTAAGAGAGATAGATTAAGAATCGTTTATAGCATGTTTGGTTCAAAAAATGTTGAATATTATGATTTTATGCCTCAAGGATTATTAGGTAAAAAAGGAGTGATTTTTTATTCAACCGCTCAGTATAAAATACTTCAAAAACAAATGTTAAAGGAAGAAGAAGCTCGAAGGCTCGTTAAAGAAGAAAAACTAAAAGCAAAAAGAGAGGCTAGAGAAAAACGAGAACAAGATAAATTAAAAAAAAGTCTAGAAAAAAAGTTTTGCCAAGCTGCAGCAAAGGGTAATATTGAAATTATGCAATCTTTGCTAGATAGTGGAGTAGATATCAATGCAAGCTGTAGTGCATTAGATCGTGCAAGAGCACAAAGTCAGTTTCGAGCAATTAAGTTTCTTATAAAAAATGGTATAGATGCCAATGGTAAAGATGGGTATAGTTTATGCTATTTTGCAGGAAAAAACAAAAAGGATATGGTAAAATTATTATTAGAGAACGGGGCTGATCCAAATCATTATAAAAGCTATCCAGCTTTAATTAGTGCAATTAATAATGGTTATTCAGATATAGCTTTGATGTTATATAGATATGGTGCTGATATTGATGAGGAAGATAAAAAGGGTAATAATGCACTAGATATTTCTATTACTAAAAAAAATATAGAGCTATTTAAAATTTTTATAAATGATAAAGATTTAAAAGATGAAACAAAAAGTAAAGCACTGGAAACATTGGTAAAAAGCTATTATGGTAGATTTGATTATAAAGCTCACAATAAAAAAATAAAGCTTGAAATGTTAAATATTTTATTGGATAAAAAAGTAAATTCATGTGAAGCAATAGATGCTGCATTATACACTTGTGATATAAGTCATATATATGGAGGAAGAAGAGCAAGAGCCTTAGAGGAAAGTTTAATAAAATTTATAACAGAATTATTTCCTAATTGTCAAGATGTTAATGGTGAAGTTGTTTTAAATCGTGGAAAAGACAGAAAAAGTAGTTTACTTTTTACATTGGTTTATGCAAATTCTAATGTTACGAATGTAATTAAAATGTTACTTGATAAGGGTGCAGATATAAACTATAAAAATGAGTTAGGTTGGACACCGTTACATGTAGCAGTTGGGAAGTGGAATAATAACAAAGTCATAGAGTTTCTTGTAAAAAATGGAGCAGATGTTAATGCTGAAAATAATAAAGGACAGATACCATTTGATTTGGCTCAACATAACAACAAAGACTTACTAAAAAAACTTTCAAAAACTGAATCAAAGGTGCAAATAAAACAAAAAACTAAAGAATCAAAAGAGATAAAAATCCCAAAAGAGGTTATACAGATTGTTGTTCAACCATCTAAAAACACTCAGGAGCCATTAAAAGAAGAGACTAAATACTCTATGGTTTTTAATGTAGTACCCTCAGATGCAAAAATTGATATAACAAATATAAAAGATATTTTTCACCAAGGCATACAGTTAAAAAAAGGTAAGTATTATGTTGAAATATCAAAACAAGGTTACAAAACATTCAATAACTCGTTTGAACTAACAAAAAATTTCTCTTTTGATGTTGTATTGGAAAAAGAGAGGATAGAGCAGATAAGCGCTAACACCCTCAATAACAAAATAAACACAATATTACATAACCTAGAAGCACAAACACAACAGATTCTAACCAATAGAAAAAACATGAAATACTCACAATTTATAGCCTATCATGACAAAGTAACAGAGCTAGAAAATGTGATAAATAGTTATCAAGGAAATGACAAAAAATGGCTTGCTGACAAATATGGTGTTCTCTCTTGGTATCAAAACCTAACAAATGAGCAAACAAAAGCCATCGCATCTGCAAAGAGAGGTTTATCGCTTGATTCTTCACTAAACTGGATAAATAAAACTCTCGCTCATGCTTATCTATTTTCTGGAAATGCAAAGAGGGCAAAGAAGATTTATCTTGAACATATGTACACAACTGTCAACAATGGTAAAACATCTTGGGAAGATTCAGTATTGCAAGATTTTGATTTTTTTACAAGATTTGGAATTAATTATCCCATGTATGATGAGGTTTATCAAGCATTTAAATCACCATCTTAAAAATAACGGGGTCTATGAACTATTAACTTTTTAAAGTTTTGCAGGGTGGATAAAATCCACAAATTTGGAGCTTAATTGTACAAACAAATGAGACTTTATTTAAAATTACAAGAGAAGCATAAACTAAAAGATGGTCAATAAGCTCCGTTTGCCATACGAGAGTTTTTTCATAGCACATGGTTACTTTTTTAGCAACAATGGCATTTAAAACATTACGAAATGAAATATTATTTTACTTTTCTCCATAAAAATGCTAAAATACCACAAAAGAAAAAGGTGCTATAATATGGCAGAGTTAGATATTAAACTTAATTTTCGCACGTGCAAAATACCGATGTTACCTATGGCATAGGCAGCATGATGAAATATGTTATATCTCTTGACAATATAAAAATATTAGGCTTTGTGGCAATAGCTGTTGGAAGCTGGATATATACAGTCAACAAGGATATGTTGTTAGTTAGTTAGTTGGTTGGTAGACGTAGCGAAAGCTTAATTCTCAACTTTTTTATGTAAAAATATAACTATGTCCTCACGATAGTTGTTATAAATCACTTGACAAACTATTGGTACTTGTAGTATAATGTATTCACAAGCAACTACAAGGATATACAATGGGAAAGAAAGCTATAAATATTAGACTTGATGAATCTTTATTAAATGATTTGGATAATTATGCTCAAGAGTTGGATAGAACACGAACTTTTATCATTGAAAAAGCAGTTGGTACATATTTTGACACTTTAGATGAAATGATTTCTGATAAACGAATTGATGAAGTAAAAAAAGGAAATGTTGAAGTTTTTTCACTTGCACAAGTGGCTGAACAACTTGGATTGAAATAATGTTTAAAGTTATCATTCCAAAATTTGCTTTAAAAGAGCTCTCAAAAATTGATAAAAAAAACCAACAACTAATCTTTGACAAAATCAAAGACCTAGAAAATGGTCTGTTTGCAAATGATAAACCTTTAAAGGGAAAACATCAAGGAAAGTTTAGAAAACGAGCAGGTGATTATCGTATCATATATCTAAAAGAGAATGATGTTTTACTGATAACCGTAATAAGAGTTGCTCATAGAAAAGAGGTTTATTGAGTAAATTTATTTATATTTAAAGGGATTGAAATGAGTGTTGAAACAATTTTTGCTATTACATTTTTATTAATGGGTGTTTTGGTTTATATCTCTTACAAGAAGAAATGGAAAATTATAGACTTTTTTTAGTTTCGCAGGGTTGGTAGAACCAACCTTTTGGAAAGACAACTGAATGAAAAAAGGTGTCTGAGTTAAACTCTTAACTTTTTACCATCGAAATATCATAAATATTTCAAAATGAAATATTTATTTAACCTTTTCAAATTTTTTGCTAAGATAGCCATGAAGTAGAAAGGTGGTACAATGAGGATGAGTATAAAAGATAAAATTGAACTAGTGTCAAAAACAGTAGATGCTTTATATAAAAAACTTGTTGTACTAGTAGTGATATCTGGAGGTTTTGGGGCTTATGCGATTAAGTTTGTGCAAGAATCTCATTGGGTTGGGTATATATTTATTTGTGCTTTTATATTTGTTTCGATTGGTGTT
>JADGDK010000017.1:17314-33993 GCA_016744895.1 Campylobacterales bacterium
TAAAGTTAAATATTTTTGTAAAAAAAATTGAAAGGATGTCGCATGAATGAAATTGGACTTGCTATTATACCTATTGGATTTTTTCTTGCTGGTGTTATTGGTTATATCGCGGTAAAAAGAGATTGGAAAATTGCTGATATTTTTTAGCCTGATGTTGCATTTGCATTTTATTTAAAATTGCAAGAGAAACATAAACTTAAAGATGGTCAATAAAATAACAGAAGGTTTCAAAGTTGACTATGCAGTGTCAGCATTATGATATAAAATATGTTGATTAAAGATCTTACTTCTAAACTAAGCGCACTCCAAAAGCAAAAACAGTCAATAGAAAGTGAAATCATTGATGTTAAAAAACAGATAGAAAAACTCTCTCCTTTTACTAAAGCACAAAAAATCAGACTCTTTAAATCTCTCTTTATCGGTCGTGAAGATGTATATGCTAAGCATTGGGTTAGTAAAGATGGTTTGAAAAAAGGTTATTCTCCTGTCACTTATACTTTTCGTGGAAATGATTATATACCCATTGATGATTCTGTGATTCAGAGACATTTAGAGGGGAAGATACGGCTGGGTACTTATGCAGTTGTTTCACAATCTATGGCAAAGTTTTTAGTGATAGATTTGGATAAAGCAAGTTTTATAGAAGATTCCAGAGCAATTAAGAAAGTTTGTGATGAGATGGGTTTATATCCACTATTTGAGCTTTCAAAATCTGGTAACGGTGTTCATGTTTGGTTTTTTTATGAGAATTTGGTCAGAGCTGGTGAGGTACGAAAACTTGGTGACATGTTGATTACAAAAGCGATGGATATCGCAAGTGGAATTGATATGTACAGTTATGACAGGATGTTTCCAAATCAAGATTTTGTGCCCTCTGATGCTCTTGGAAATCTTATCGCTCTTCCTTTACATTTTGGTTCAAGAAAAGATGGTAAAACAGTTTTTATAGACATTGATACTATGCAGGTTTTTAACGATCAATGGGCAGTTTTACAAAATGTAAAAAAGATATCAACCATGAAATTGTCAAATATGGTTATAAATATCGTAGGGCAGGATTCACTGATGCCATGGGAAATAAAACAAGATGTACCTATGCTATTTCCAAAATCTACAAAAGCCATACTGTTTGATGCACTTTATATTGAAAAACTGGAGCTATCCCATGCACTTTTAAATAGATTAAAAAGATTTGCTTCATTTACAAATCCTGAATTTTACCTACGACAAAGACTGAGAAAATCCACTTTTAACACGCCTCGTGTTGTGTCACTTTATGATTTAAATGAAAGATACATTATTCTTCCAAGAGGATTAATAAACAAAGTTTTGCAGTTTTTCAAAACTCACAACGCACCGCTTGCTATTGAAGATAAAAGAGTTACAAAAAAGATTGAAAGTCTTGATTTTATATTGACTTTAAGAGCTGAGCAAAAAATAGCATTAAATAATATGCTGAAAAATAATTATTCACTTCTTATAGCCCCTCCGGGATTTGGTAAGACAGCGATTGCATCTGCAATGATTGCCAAAAGAAAAGTCAATACTCTCATATTGGTGCATAAAACGATACTGCTTGATCAGTGGGCTGAGAGGTTGAGTGAGTATCTTGATATCGATATAAAAACTATTGGAAGATTAGGCAAGGGCAAGAAGAAATTAACTTCCCAGATAGATATTGCCACTCTACAATCACTTAAAAACAGACCTGAACTTATAACGGAATATTCTCAAATCATAGTTGATGAAGTTCACCATATACCGGCAGTCTCTTTTGAGATACCTCTTAAGAAGTTTAAAGGTCGCTATGTCATAGGGCTTAGTGCAACACCGATAAGAAAAGACGGGATGCATCCTATCATGTTTATGCAGTGTGGAGATATTGCCCATGAAGTTAAAATCAAAAAAGCAAAAGTCCATGAACTGAAAATGATAAAAACAAATTTTGAAACACTCGAAGATAATTTTGCAACGATTTTAAATGAGCTGATTGAAGATTTTGAGCGGAATAATCTCATTATACAAGAGATAGAAAAGTTGCAAGATAAAAAAGTATTGGTTTTAAGTGAGAGAATTGAACATTTGAATATGCTCTATGGATTGCTTCAAAGTAATAAAATTCAATCAACTCTTATCCATGGAGGATTAAGCCAAAAGTTGCAAAAAGAAGCTATAAAAAAGACAGCAGAAGCTGATATTATCTTATCCACAAGTAGTTATATTGGTGAGGGGATTGACCTTCCTCATCTTGATACGATTGTGTTTACAATGCCGATTTCATTTTCTGGAAGAATGGTGCAATACTTGGGTCGTATCGGCAGACTTGGTCAAAACTGTCTGGCAGTTGATTTTGTGGATGAGAATACCCCTATGTTAAAGTCCAGTTTTAACAAGAGAATGAAAGGGTATAAGCAGATGGGGTATAAATTTGGTGTGCATAAAAAAGAAAGTTTATTTGATTGCAGATAATAGACCTGTTGCTCTTATAAAACTTAGGTTAAAATTTCCTTACCATTTTTAAAAGGAAAATAGACAGATGAAAAAAGGCTGGGACACAAGTGATGAAGATGAGATAGCTGTACGAAAAAGAAGAGCAAAAAATGGTTCTTTTGAGATTAGCAATCTTTTAAAACGAAAAGATATTTTCTCTGTTTATGATGTCAATGGCAGCTATACTGTTGAGCTTAGATCATTTGAACAAAATATAAACTCATGCTCATGTCCTGATTTTGATACCAATAAACTTGGTACCTGCAAACATATCGAAGCTGTAAAATTGAAGTTTTTTGATGAAAAAGCGGTAAATAAAAAAATTGAGATATTTATGGATATCACAAAAGATAAAATTCTCGTCTCTTACCCTAAAGGAAACAGAAAGGTCTCCATTTACAGAGATATCTTAAATCCTTTTTTCAGCAGCAGCGGTGAGTTGTTGTCGGAGCCTGTTTATGCCTTGCCGTCATTGACTAGAGAGATATCCTCACTTGATGAACAGAAACAGAATAAAATCCGTATCTCCGCACAGATAGAGCCTTGGCTGAAAAGAAGGGAGGCCAGGTTTCAAAAGCAGAAAAACAGGGATGATTTTCTGCAAGATTATAAAGATGGCAAAAGAAGTCTCAACTTTTTAAAACATGAGTTGTTTGATTATCAAAAAGAGGGAGTTTTGCATCTGGCTTTTAATGAAAGAGCGTTGCTTGCGGATGATATGGGGCTTGGTAAAACGATTCAAGCTATTGCCTCATGTGTGCTTTTAAAAAACCTGCATGACATCAAGAGGGTTCTTATCATCTCTCCCGCATCTTTGAAAGTTGAATGGGAAGAGCAGATAACCAAGTTTACAGACCTTGATGTTTGCACAGTTAAAGGCGCTAAACATAAAAGAGATGAGATATACAGAAGTGAGTCGTTTTTCTATCTTGGAAATTATGAGCAAATTCTCTATGATATGGATGAGATAAATTCAGTTTTACTGCCGGATGTTATCATATTGGATGAGGCACAGCGGATAAAAAACTGGCAGACAAAAACTGCAAACAGTATAAAAAAACTCCAAAGCAGATATGCATTTGTACTTACAGGAACTCCGATAGAGAACAATATCGATGAGATATACTCAATTGTCCAATTTTTAAATCCACACCTTTTCGGCTCTCTTTTTAGATTTAACAGAGAGTTTTACAATCTCGATCAAGAGGGTAAAGCTATAGGATATAAAAACCTTGGTCTTTTGCATCGAAAACTACAGCCCATAATGTTGAGACGAAAAAAAGAGAGTATAGAAGAGAAGCTGCCTCAAAAAAGTATAAAGAATTATTTTGTACAGATGAGTGAAAATGTGAGAAGCAGATATGAGGAGTATGAAACCATGGTCTCTCGTCTTGCTGCAAAAGCTGCTAAATATCCGCTATCTCCAGATGAGTTAAAAAAGATGCAGATGTGGCTATCTTGCATGAGAATGCTCTGCGATACACCTTATATATTGGATCAAGAGATAAAAGAGTCTCCAAAACTTGACGAGCTTATGCCGATTTTGGATGATATGCTTGAAGATGAGAGTAGAAAGATTATTATATTTTCAGAGTGGGAACGGATGCTTAGGCTTTTGCTTGAAAGGTTGGATGCAAAAAATATCACTGTGGCTATGCATACAGGTTCACTAACCCAAGATGCAAGAAAGAGTGAGATAAAAAAGTTTAAAAATGATAAAGATTGCAGAGTGTTTTTATCCACAGACTCTGGGAGTGTGGGGTTAAATCTCCAAGTTGCATCAGTTGTTATAAATCTGGATATACCGTGGAATCCCGCAAAGCTGGAACAGAGAGTAGCCAGAGCTTGGAGAAAAAATCAAAAAAATTCAGTTTCTGTTATAAATCTTATCACAGAAAATAGCATAGAAAACAAAATACTTTACCTAATAAAACAGAAACAGTCTCTGTTTGACAATGTGATTGACGGTTTTGGAGAAGACCAACTGCCGTTGCCAAGCAATAGAAATGAGATTATAGAGAACTTAAAGAAGATATTTGATGAAAAAGAGAATAAAACTGCTAAAAAAGCTGATATTACCACTATAACTGAAGATCTTGTGGCTAGGTTTGATAAAAAAGTTTCATTTGTTGCAAAAAATAAGAAAAACAACTCCACAATTATAGTTATCGACAAAAAAGAGGAATCTGTAGTTGATAAGATAAGAGATATAGCCGACAAAAATAGTCAAATTCTCTCAGCTGAAGAGTTTGAACTTATCAAAAAGCTTGATGCCATGGGTTTTGTAAAGATTAATGATAAGTTAAAAATTGCACTGGATCATCAAAAGAGAAAAGTCCAAAAAACTGATAACAAAGCGGTCATCAAAAAACAACTTAAGAAAATTGAGAAAAATGAGACTCTTAGAAAAATACTCAAAAAGAGTGGCTTTACCAAAAAAAGTTTTGTATTGATGTGCAAAAACAGTATCAGTATTTTGCACACCTTAGCTCTTCTTCATGGTATGAAGAAGAAAAAACTCTCAGTAAAATTTATAAAAACCATCAAAGATAAATATGCTGTCAGAAGCGATTTTGAGGATTTTTTTGAGAAGATAGATGGAAAATGTAAAAAGAGAGATAGAGAGTTAATTGAGAAAAATTATAAAAATATTTTGGATATTGTAATTTCTCAGGATGCTGTGTAACCTCTGTTTAGAGGTCACACTTTTTAGTTACTAGGTGGTACACCTTTCATAATTTGTTTAAAAGTACTCCACGCCTCAACCATTTTTTTCATAGTTTTTTCTTTGATACCTTTTATATCTAGTAGGCTTTTGGGCTCATTTTCAAGCATGTTCATAATCTCTTCTTTACCATGAGTTTCAAGTGCAGCGGCTGCTTTTTTCTTTCCAAAACCTTTGGCGGAGCTTAGAAATGCTGCCATATCTTCATCACTGAGATCTTCGGCATTTAATGCAGACTCATCACTATCTTTTAAAGCTTGGTCATTTTCCACTTGCATACTTTTGATATTTTTGAGTGCAAATTTATCTTGATAATTCCACTTTTCACTTGGCCACTCTTCATTTTTTGTATCTTTTGAGTTAATCATAGGAAAACGCTCATCTAGATCAAAAAGTGTTGTTTGTTCATCTTTTGCAGCAGCTTTATTCATAAAATAGGCACCATCATAACTTGGTGAGTATTTACCAAATGCAATGTGTCTCATGGTTCTTAAAAGTGAACTATCTATCTTACTCAGTTCTTCCCAGTTATAAAGTGGAATATTTGGTTTTTTAAATCTTCCATCACTAAATTTCCACATAAGGTATTGACCGATCCAATCTCTGATATATGGAAATGCTGCAAATGCTGTAGCACATTCAAGAATTCTATATTTGCCATCTACACCCACTGCAACATCGCATGCCCAGTATTCTGCTTTGGCCGCCTTAGAAACTTTGACTGCAAGTTCAAGAAGTTCAACTGGAACATCTTGATAATCCATACTGCCACCTTGACTTGTATTTGTCAGCCATTCTCCCTCAGGTGGTCTTCTCCAAAATGCACACACTGGTTTATGACCTATAAGCATGACACGTACATCTGCTGCCATTGGGACGAAGTCTTGTAGATACATCGGATGGTATTTTTTAGTCGCAAAAAGATCAACAGCTTCTTTTTCAGAGTCTACTTTGTGTACAAAATATCCACCATAGTTTGATGGACCATAACTTTTTTTAACAATTTTTGGATACTTAGTCGTTTTTAAAAACTCATGTCCTTTTGGACGATCATAAAAAATATGTGTTTTAGGAATGGGAATATCATATTTCCAACAAAAACGTGTTACATTTTCTTTTGATTTATTTGAAAATTGTGTATCAAGTGATGGAACAAATTGAACATGTGGAAGTTCACGGGCAATTTCTCTAAAAGTCTCATATGCAGTTGCTGGAACATTTCCAATTAAGATATCAATCTTTTTTCGTTTGACCTCTTTGATGAAACGTGCTTTATCATTTTTCCAGTGATATGTCACCACTTCAATTTTCTCTGGCCACCCTTTAAAGTTTGATTTATCAAAAAATCTCAATACATAATCAAGATACAGCAACCCCAGTTTTGGTAGTTTTTTATTCTTCTTTTTGCCCATTTTATTTGCCTTTTACTTTTCTATCTATCATATCGACAATTAAGTCGATTTTTTTATTGTTAAAATCCAGCCCCATTTTCTCTTGATCAGGTGTTGCAAATGCCGGTATACCATTTACTTCTAAGACCACATAATCCTCTTTTTCTCTATCATAAATAAGATCCACACCTGCAATCTCCAGACCTGTAATCTCTGCTGCTTTTTTTGAGATCTCTACAAGTCTATCATCAGCCTCTCTTAAAAATACGGTTCCTCCACTTGTGATATTTGTTTTCCAACTATCTTTTGGAGCTTTTCTACCATAACACGCGACAAATTCTCCATCTACGATATCAACACGAAAGTCACTATTGTCATAATCAACAAATTTTTCTACATAAAAGTATCGGATATCCGTTTGATTTAAAAATGGTAAAAGCATATCAAGTGCTGCTTCATTTTCAATCTTTACAAGACCCATACCACCCCAACCGTCAGTTGGTTTGTAAACAATCTTTCCACCCCATTCACGCAGTACATTTTTAAGCTTGCCTACATCGTCTCTATGACAGAGTTTAAACTCAGGAGTCATGATCTTATGATGTCTTAAAAGATGTGAAGTTTTAAATTTATCTTCAGTCAGAGCAAAAGCCGTATAATTGTTGATAATAGGGATAAATTTATCAAGTGTCTCATAGAGATAGACTTGATACTGAGTTTGTTGTCCAGCGTTGTAGCTAAAAAATAGGTCAAGCTCTTCCATCACGGTATCATTACAAATGATAGACCCATTTTTAGCGATTGCATTTCTAAGGTTAAGATCTGTTACTGTAATAATATCTCGCTCTCGAAGCTTATCAATTATTTTATTTTGAATCTGATCACCGCCGCTGTTTGAGTACATCCACATACCGATTTTATGGCTAGACATGAAAGTTCCTTTTAGGAGAAATAAGATTATAATTATACGATAATTTGCATACAAAAAGGTTACAAAAATGGATGAAAAGTATGATTTTTCAGAGCTTCGGAGGTTAATTGATCTAAATTCCTACACAAAGAACAAATTAGGGGTAGATCAAAATGGAAAAATCTTTAAAAATTGGATGCAAGCACTTGGATTTGAATGTAATATACATGAGCGAAAAGAGATAGGAAATCATCTTCTTTTTAGCTCTTCCAAAGGTGAGGGAAAAAAGGTTTTACTCCTTGGTCATCTTGATACGGTTTTCCCACCGATGAGTTTTGAGCATTTCCACCAAGATGATGAGTGGATTTATGGACCTGGGGTATGTGATATGAAAGGTGGCAACATGGTTGCACTTGAATCACTTAGAAATGTTTATAAAGAGTTTGGTGAAATTAAAAATATAGATATGCTACTTGTGAGTGATGAAGAGACTGGAAGTGACGACTCAAAAGCATTAACACTAAATCTTGCAAAAAATTATGATTACTGTTTGGTATATGAAGCAGCAGGAAAAAATGGTGAAGTGGTAAATGGTCGTAAAGGGGTAGGTACATTTTTTATAGATATTAAAGGTAAAGCTTCTCACGCTGGTAATGAATATATCAATGGAATCAATGCTAATTTAGAAGCAGCACATAAGTTAATTGCCTTGACTGCATTAACAGATCTTGAAAAAGCAACAACTGTTAATGTGGGAAAACTAGAAGGTGGTATCGGAGCGAATACAATTTCTCCTCATTCTAAGCTTACTGTTGAACTTCGATACACAAGTCAAGATGAAAGAGATCGTGTTTTAAAAGGTTTTAAAGAGATTGTTCAAAACTCTTATGTCAAAGATACTGAAGCAACACTTAGTGGTGGAATTCAACGGGATGTCATGGCTCCCAATGAGAAACAATCAGCGTTTGTAAAAAAGATTGAAGAGATTGCTGGATGTGTACTTCCAACAGAACAACGAGGAGGGGTTAGTGATGCAAACCACATGGCAAGCCAAGGTGTTGTGACATTGGATGGATTTGGACCTTTTGGCGATGGAGATCATACGATACATGAGAGAGCTAATAAAATAAGTTATATAGAGAGGATTGATTTAAATAGTCAAATTTTAACAGAATTTATGAAGGGAACTTTTAATTAGGATAATTTAAGTCCTATTAAAGAGTATTTATCATAATATAGAACTATCTAAAATATAGGGGAATATTATGATAAATAGTGAACCATCTCTTGAAGAAATTGAAGATTTTAATGGTAGAGGTAGTGATGAAAAGAAGCGTACGGTAAATTTAGTAATTTTAGGATGTCTTTTTGTAGGAGCCCTTTATACTATTGCAAAAGTAAATTTTAATACAGTGAGTGATGAGTTGGTTATTGTTGATCGGGCAGTAGTTAAAGTAGATTAAATTCAGGGTTGTAATCAGGGATTTTTTTACAATTCCCTGATTACGATTTAATCGTTATTTTCTTCATCTCTTTTTGATAAAAAATCTTCTATATTATATTTTGCACGATATTCTGGAGTCATAAGGTGTATTAAAACATCTCCTAGGTCTACTACTGACCATTCATCACTTGGTTCAATTTCAAGATAGCTTTCACTTCCTTTTAAACCTTTTTTGAGATAATCCAAAAGTGCAAGTCCATGTTTTTGTCCTAAAGTGGTAGCGATGATTACTTCATTTACAAAATAATCTGTATCTTTCATATCAAATAGTTGGATATTTTCAGCTTTTTTATCATCTAGTATACTAATGATATTTTCAATTCTTTCGTTCATTCTTTTCCTTGTTGTAGTACTCTATGACATCATCTGCTATGGATTTTGGCAAATACTCTTTTTTGATTTTTTCTCTTAATTTTGTAGAGCTGATATTAACATGAATGTCCAATTTTTGCAAGCTTTTGGGGATATTTTCATCATCTCTTGAGGCAATTACAAAATGTACTAACTTTTGAAGTTCTTCAAACGCTTTCCACTTATGAAGTGTTGGTAAATTATCAGCTCCTATAATTAAATAAATTTTATCTAAATCATAGTTTTCTTTTAAATGTTTAATGGTTTCAATAGTTGGAACTGGCTTATTTTCATCTATTTCATATTTTAAAACTTTTGTTTTAGGATAATTTAAAGTTAGCTTTTTTACCCATTGATATCTTTTCTCTGTGGGGGCAAAAGAGGTTTTTTTAAAAGGATTTAAGAAAGTAGGCACTATAAAAAGTAGGTCAATATCAAGTTGTTGAAGTGCAACTTTTATAATCTCTTCATGTCCGATATGCGGGGGGTCAAAACTACCTCCAAATACTGCTATATTTATCAATTTATTTTAAACCTTATTTAATTAAATGTATTAATTTGTTTAATCGATTTGTCGATATAATAAACATAATTATACATCAAACATAATAAAGGAGATAAAGTGGCTTTAAAAGTGGCTATTACAGGTTTTGGTAGGATAGGTAGATGTGTTGCTCGGATTTTAGAAGATAGAGATGACATGGAACTAGTAGTGGTAAATGATACGACTGCACCAGAGATGACAAAATACCTTTTACAGTATGACAGTGTGCATGGAACATTTGATGGTAATGTAGAAATTCTTAAAGATAATTATATGCAAATTGGAAAATCAAAAGTAAAATTTTTAAATGATAGAGATCCAAAAAACCTTGACTTTGCAAAATATGGTGCTGAGGTACTACTAGAGTGTACAGGTGCATTTTATACACAAGAAAAATCACAAGCATATCTTGATATGGGAATTAAAAAAGTATTATTCTCCGCTCCTGCAAAAGATAAAGAGACTGCAACATTTGTTATGGGTGTAAATGAGCAAGAGTATGCAGGTCAAAAGATTGTTTCAAATGCAAGTTGTACTACAAACTGTCTAGCCCCTATCACTAAAGTTTTAGATGATGTTTTTGGAGTTGAGAAGGGGCTTGTTACTACATGTCACTCTTATACAAATGATCAAAATATCCTTGATGTAAAACATAGTAAAGATCCTCGTCGTGCACGTGCAGCTGCTGTAAACATGATACCAACTTCAACAGGTGCTGCAAAAGCAATAGGACTTGTTATGCCACACTTAAATGGAAAATTAAACGGTCAAGCGATTCGTGTTCCTACACCAAATGTTTCTATGGTTGATCTCAATGTTATTGTTAAAAAAGAGACGACTAAAGAGGAAGTAAATGCAGCTTTTGAAGCAGCTGGAAATGGTGCCTTAAAAGGTATTATCGAAGTTGATTGGGATAATAGGGTCTCTTCAGACTTCGTAGGATCTGATATCTCTGCGATTGTTGCTGGAGATTTGACTCAAGTTGTTGATGGAACTTTTGTTAAAGTTATGGGTTGGTATGACAATGAGTGGGGTTACTCATGTAGACTTGTTGATATGTGTGCACATATCTGTAAGGAGAATTAAAGATGGAACTATTATCAATTAAAGAGTTAGATCTTGATGGAAAAAGAGTATTTATCAGATGTGATTTTAATGTACCAAAAGATGAGTTTGGAAATATTAGTGATGATAGAAGAATTCGTTCAGCGCTTCCAACGATTAGATATTGTATGGATAGAGATTGTAAGATTATTCTTGCAAGCCATTTTGGTAGACCAGATCCTGAAGCTTGGAATGAAGATAAAGATTCATTAAAACCTATTGCAAAGAGACTTCATTCATTGCTAAAGATTGACATTTTAATGGCTGATAATGTAGTTGGAAATGATACGATAGAAAAAGCAAAAGGACTTGAAGCTGGAGAAATAATGCTTCTTGAAAACCTAAGATACAATCCAGGTGAAATGTCAAACGATAGTGAATTTGCAGAACGTTTAGCATCTATGGCTGATTTTTACATCAATGATGCTTTTGGTGCGAGTCATAGAAAACATGCCTCTATCTTTGCATTGCCTGAACATTTTAATACTGAGCATAAAGCAGCCGGATTTTTGATGCAAAAAGAGGTGACATTTTTCCATAGAACGGTTATGGAGCCATCACACCCTTTTGTTGCCGTTGTTGGTGGGTCAAAAGTATCTGGTAAACTTCAAGCACTTGTAAATCTTGTTGAAAAAGTGGATAAGCTTATTATCGGTGGTGGTATGGCATTTACATTTTTAAAAGCACAAGGATATGAGATAGGTAAATCACTAGTTGAAGACCATTTAATTGAAGATGCGAAAAAGATTATCTATCGTGCACAAGCATTAGGTGTTAAATTTTATTTACCAGTTGATTTAGTGGTTTCACCTGAGATTAGTGATAGTTCACCTGTAAAATTTTTACCTATTCAAGAGATTCCAGAAGATTGGATGGGACTTGATGTAGGTCCTGCAACAAATAGACTTTTTAGAGAAGCGTTAAATGATGCACAGACAATTCTATGGAATGGTCCAATGGGTGTTTATGAGCTTGATAAATTCTCAAAAGGAAGTTTTATGATGAGTCACTATATCGCTGAATCTCATGCTACGACAATTGTTGGTGGTGGTGATACTGCGGATGTGGCACAACGTGCTGGAGATGTTGATGAGATGACATTTATCTCAACTGGTGGTGGAGCGAGTCTTGAGCTTTTAGAGGGTAAATTATTACCTGGTGTTGAAGCGGTTTTAAAGCATTAATAATGATTATTGCAGCAAATTTTAAAACCAATCACACAAGAAAAAGTACCAAAGCGTATTTGGGAAAATTAAACAGTTTTGTTGCTGAGTTAAAAAGTGATGACACTGTTTTAGTTTTTCCACCAAGCAGTGCACTTGATAATTTTGATTTGACAGATAATATTTCAGTTGGTGTACAAAATGCATATCCAACTGAAAAAGGGTCATTTACGGGTGAAATTGGATTAGAACAAATTGAAGAGTTTGGTCTGACTACAATCCTTATCGGTCATAGTGAAAGACGTCATGTTTTAGGTGAAAGCCAAGATGAGGTCGCTAAAAAGTATGATTTTTATAAATCTTGTGGCTTTCAAATTGTCTACTGTATAGGTGAACCTAAAGAAGTAAGAGAAGAGGGTATAGAGTCTGTAATAGCATATAACTTTTCGCAGCTTGAAGGTATTGATATCAGTTATGAAAATTTAATCGTAGCTTATGAACCTGTATGGGCAATTGGTACAGGCTTGACTGCTTCAAATGAGCAAATTGAAGAGACTTTAGCACTTTTAAATGAGAAGATTAAAGCACCTCTTTTATATGGTGGAAGCGTTAAAGTAGCCAATACCAAAGAGATTTTAGATATTCCAAATTGTGAAGGTATTTTAGTTGGAACTGCCAGCTGGGATGTGGACGCATTTTGTGAAATGGTTGAGATTTCGAAAAAACAGTAATTTTACTGTTTTTTCAAATTTACGATAATAAAAAAATCTGTTCCCTTTGCAGGATTCTCTTCTATCTTAAAATTACCATTGATAGAAGAGATGATCTTATTTACTTGTACTAAATTTGCTTTTATCCCACTAATTTTTGTATGTGTGCTTTTATTTTGCAACGTGTTATATTCACTATTGTGAATAATACGTTTTTCTTCTTTTGTAAAATGACGTTTATGCTCTCTTATTGAGATACGAATAGCACTTTCAAGTGCATTTTGTGCAATATTATCAATTTGAAATTTGATGATACTTCTTGATCCTGTTGAACTGATGACATAATGGATTAGATAGTCAAGTGCTTGTTCAATTTTATAAAAATCTCCAATACTATATGTCGGTATTGTAAGATCTATATAATAATCAAGATCTATCTTCTTTTCTGAAGCTTCTTCTATAAATTCTTGAGTGAAAGATTGAAACTTTTCTAGTGGATTGTAAGATAATGAATCTAACACAGGGGAAGAGTGTATCTCTTCTTTTTTATTTAATGACATATCATCATCTTGAGTTAAATTTTTTACTGGAAGATCCGCATTTTCATAAGTAGTATGAGAGTTTTTTAGTTTACCATTCATTCGACTTGGTTTATTTTGTATTGCATTGTTTTTTTGTAACCGTATCAAAAGTAGAAATAGCAGTATTAAAAACAGTGCAATTAGAACATTATAAATTAGTACTTTAGGATATGAGGTTTCATTTGAGATCTGTGAGAGTATCTGCTTGTAGATCGTTTCTTCACTTTGTACGACAGCATTGATCTTTTGATCATTTGTTTCAAACCACTTTTTTATATTGATTTGATAATTACCAGTTGTGATACCCCTAACAATGCCTACTCTTGTTTTAAAATTCAATTCAGATAAGTTTTGAAATTGCATATCTACTTGATTATCAGCTAAAAGTGCTTCCCAAAGTAGTAAATCTTCTTTATTCATCTTCTTTGATAGGGTTAATATATATCCAATAAAACTTTTTTCTTTACTGATCTTATTTCTATAATTTATAAAAGTACTATATGTTGAAAGTTCATTTTCCAGACCACTTAGACCCAATGAGAGTACTTGAATATTATTTTGAATCTCTTTTAATAGTGTATTAGAAATTTCATCTTGATAATATGTTATGAGAATATCTTTATAATTAGAACTTACTACATCAACACGTGAGCGTGCATATTGAAGATCATTTAAAAATTTTGGATTATTGAGTATAAATTGCTTTATACTTTTTAGAGCATTATCAGTCTCATCTCTAGCAGTTTGTATTTGTGAAAAATCTATTTTTCCCTCTTTCCCTAGGTATAAAGCACTTAATGAACATTCAAGTTCAATTTTTTTAAGAGCACGATTTTTATTTTTTATAATTGCAATATATTGATCACCATTTTGTGCAATTACATACCCTTTATAGGCGAAGTAAGATTGATAAATAAAATATCCACTTAGTAATATAACAAAGGTTATAGCTAAAAAGAATATCATTTTATTAAGTATTGTTTTCATATTTTTCCTAAACTATTTTCTAAGTCTTTTACTAGTATAGAAACTATGTTTGGTACAAAACAGCTCTGTTTACCTTCTAATACAGATTTAAAAGCACGCCATGAGTAATTTGCTCCCAAGTGCTTAAATAATACTAGCTCTTGTTTTAGTATATTTCTATTGTTTTCAGCGTCAAAGTTTAAATTGATTGCCATATATAGTTTTGAAATTTTCATCAAGTGAAACTTTTGTTTATGATGATTCTGTGCTCTTTGGCTTAGAATGGAATTTGCACCCTCTAATAAAGTGGCACTTAAATCTAACATAGACGATGCATTATCTTTAGATATATCATAAGTTAAAATTTCTTTCATTTGATCTTTATTATAAGAGAGAAAATCAAGGATGTTTTTAGTATCCAAATTATTAGTATTTTTTGCGATAAACCGAAAATTATCTTCAAGTTTTTTTATACTGGTTTGTAATTGTGCTTTTACATCCCTTTTTTCTGGATCATGATAGAGGTGTAGATAATCATTAGCAATCTTTTGACTCAAATATTTGATGTCTTCTGTAACTTCAATACTCTTTTGTGCCTCAGTTGTTGCTGCATTGGCATTGAGTGTTATGATACACATCATAAAAAAGAAAAAGAGTATTTTTTTTACAAATAACATCTATTTATATAGTTCCACATAAAGTTTTGTAATATCATCCATCTTTCCAGTAATGTCGTCAGTTGTTGTGAAAACGATAAAAGGTAATCCACCTTTTTCAATACTCAGATAAAATTTATAGACAATCTTCCAAAGTTTATTAATTTTGTTCAGTTTTTGATTGATTGTAGTCGTATTGCTTGGATTGGCCATTAAAGCATTATGATTTTCAGTAAATAGTACAACAGCCTCTTTCATCTGTGTTACAGTATTTTTATCGGTAATTCCTGATTGGTATGCGATGTAGTATTTTGCAATTCTTTGAGCAAGCATTCGTTGTTTTCCGCTTTTTGCAACAATATGAGACTCTTTAAGATTTACACCATTTTTAATAGAATCAACAACATATTGACTTCCTTCAAGAATTGATTCACTTAAGTCTAATGCCAACTGTGCATTGTCTTGATCAAAAGGCTTGTTAGAAATTTCTTTAAATTCATCCATACTCATGTTAACAAACTCAAGAAGATTTTTGATCTCTTCATCATTAATAGAATTTAATAGATGCTTATGGGCATTTGAAAATTCTCCCATAGAAGCTTTGAGTTGTTTATCAGCTTTACCAGTAGCAATTTTTTTACCTTTGTACATATAATCTTTAGCCATTCTTTGAGATAACATTCTCTGTTTCCCCGCTATGTTAATAAGCTTAATAGTATCAGATTTTGCAGCTTGATTTAGGTTTGTAGTACTCTCTTCTGCGCTTAGTGTAGAGAATAATAAGGTTAAAAGTATTCCTATTTTTATATAAACGTTTTTCATTGTTATCTTTCCTTTTAATTTGTTTTAAGTGTAGCGTACAGACCTGTTGCACTATTCATATCTTTTAATATGTCATTAGATTTTTTATAGATCAAAGAGGGAATAAATTTAGATTTTGATTTATTCATAATTTCAAAAAACATAAAAGATCGTTTGACTTTTGATAAAAGCTTTGATATCTCAGGAGTGTTGTTTTCATAAGTGTTTAGTGTTTGTAACGAAGTTTTAAAGAGCGCCATTGCACTACTCATTTTTTGTGAAAATTGTGGATCATTGATTCCCCAAACTTTGAGCATATACAGCCCTGCCATTCTTTGTGAAAGCATTCTTTGTCGTCCTGACATATTGATAATCTCTCCAGATTTTTCACCTGTTTGTTTTGCAAAAAGTTTTGTTGTATTATCTGCAACTTTCAGAAGTGCTTCCAAATCTTCTTGTAATTTTCCTGCATGTTCTTGTTTCGCTCCAAGAGTAAGCATTTGTTTGATTGGTGCCCAAAGTGCTTTAGCTTCTTCTATACTTTTTCGTGTCGCTTCATCTTGTGTAAATTGATAGAGTGATTCCATATGTTCTTCAAATGAGCCCATAACTTTTTTTAAGTCATCTTTTGGTTTTCCAAAACTATTTCCCATACCTATCATGGCATAGTCTTTAAGCATACGTTGGGTAAACATTCTTTGTTTACCAGCTACGTCTACAGCATGCGAAAGATGTTGTATTTCTATAGCTGAGGCAAAGTTAAATGAAATAGTTACAATAAAT
>JADGDK010000180.1 GCA_016744895.1 Campylobacterales bacterium
TTTTAAAGCCACTTAAAGATATCCCTAAAAATGCCTTGCATGAGAAGTAGCGCGATTGTGTTAACTCTATTTTAGATATAATCTATAAAATAGCAAATTAAAAAGGTACTACTATTATGATGGGAATGATTGAAAACGAGATGCGATTGCATCAAGAAACAATCCAAAAAAGTATTAATGAGATACAAAGTTATATCTATACCGCGTGTGTAATTATCACAGATACTCTAGCACATGGAAATAAAGTACTATTGTGTGGAAATGGTGGTTCAGCCGCTGATGCACAGCATATAGCTGCTGAATTGACAGGTCGTTATAAAACTGAGCGAAGAGGACTTCCTGGTATTGCACTGACTACTGACACTTCAGCGTTAACAGCAATAGGTAATGACTATGGCTATAAAAGAGTTTTTGACAGACAGGTGGAAGCTTTGGCACGTGAGGGTGATTTACTTATTGGTATCTCTACAAGTGGTAACTCTAAAAATGTAAATAATGCTCTAAAAACTGCAAAAAAATTGGGGTGTAGAACAATTGGATTTAGTGGTCGTGATGGTGGAAAAATGAGTGATTTATGTGATGTAAATATTGTAGTTCCTAGTGATAATACACCTCGTATCCAAGAGATGCATATTTTAATTGGGCATATCATGTGCCAAGCAATTGATGATTCATTAAGTGAGTAATATGACATATACAGATATAGATTTTAATACAAAAACCATTCTTATAACTGGTGGAGCTGGATTTATAGGCAGTAATCTTGCTTTTCATTTTCAAGAACATTATCCTAAAGCGAAAGTTGTTATTTTTGATAAATTTAGAAGTGGTGAAACGCTGAGTAATGGAAATTTAAAAAGCTTTGGACATTTTAAAAATTTGTTAGGGTTTAATGGTATTGTAATCAGTGGGGATATCAATGATAAAGAAGCACTTGACAAGCTAGAAAATGCGTTTAATTTCGATTATATTTTTCACCAAGCCGCAATTTCAGATACTACCGCTAATGAGCAGGATTTGATGATTCAAACGAATGTTAATGCTTATGAAAACCTACTTAAAATTGCTATCAAACATGAAGCGAACATGATCTATGCCTCTTCTGCTGCAACTTATGGAAATGCTCCGAGTCCACAAAGTGTAGGTGTTGAAAACCCTGGGAATGTTTATGGTTTTAGTAAATTAATGATGGATAATGTGACAAAAAGTTATTTGGAAAAAGGGGTATCGATCTCTATCGTAGGACTTAGATATTTTAATGTTTATGGACCAAGAGAGTTTTATAAAAATAAAACAGCTTCAACTGTTATACAGTTTGGACATCAAATCCTAAAAGGAAATACACCAAAACTTTTTGAGGGTAGTGATAAGATTTTGAGAGATTTTATCTATATTGAAGATGTAATTCAAGCTAATATCAAAGCATGTAAACCTAAAAAAAGTGGTATTTATAATGTAGGTACAGGAAAGGCGCGAAGTTTTCAAGATATTGCAGATATTCTGCAACACGAACTTGGAACAAATTTGGGTACAGAATATATCCCAAATCCTTTTTCTTCTCAATACCAGTTTCATACTGAAGCAAATATAGAAACTACTAAAGAATATTTAGAGTATCAACCAAGATTTGAGATGGAAGATGGAATCAAAGCCTATATCACAGAGATTAAAAAACTGTATGAGAGTGAAGTGAAAAATGGATAGTAAAATACCAAATATTTTAGTCGTGGGTGATTTAATGATTGATCACTATCTTTGGGGAAAGTGTGAACGTATCTCTCCTGAAGCACCTGTGCAAGTTGTAGATGTTCAAAAAGAAGAGTATCTGATGGGTGGTGCTGGAAATGTAATCAATAACCTTCTTTCTTTAGGTGCAAGTGTGGGTGTATGTTCTGTTATTGGTGACGATGATAGTGGTGTTTTTATTGGTGAGAGGCTTGGGCAAAAGAGTGTGCGAAAAGAGGGTTTAGTAATCCAAAAACAACGCCGTACTACTAAAAAGAGTAGAATTATTGCACTTCAACAGCAAATTGTACGCGTTGATAAAGAGAATAAAGAGGATATTTCTTGCCAATCACAAGAGACGATACTTATGCGCATAAAGATCGTAGTTGATTTTTATGATGCTATTTTACTCTCAGATTATGCAAAAGGGGTGTTAACTCCTTGGCTTTGTAAATCTATCATTGCACTTGCAAATGAAAAACAAAAACCTATTTTAGTAGATCCTAAAGGGAGTGATTATAGCAAATATACAGGAGCAACGCTTATAACACCCAATAAAAAAGAGGCTTCATTGGCAACAAATTTAGAATTATTTGATGATGAAAAACTTTTTGAAGCTGGCATGATTTTGAAGAATGAATTAGATTTAAAATATGCATTGATAACGTTGTCAGAAGATGGTATGGCTATATTTAACAAAGATATGATAAAAATTCCTACTGTTGCACGTGAGGTATATGATGTAACAGGAGCAGGAGATACTGTTTTAGCTTCTCTTGGATTTGCTTTAAGTAGTGGTAAAGATATCATAAGTGCTGCCCACTTTGCAAACTCTGCCGCGGCAGTTGTTGTTGGAAAAATAGGAAGTGCAACAGTTACGCATGAAGAGATTGCAGAGTATGAACATAGCTTGCATAAACAAAGTAGTGCTTCTAAAATAAAAACAGTTGAAGAAGTTTTGACCTCCTTAAAAAATCTTGGTAAAAAAGTTGTCTTTACCAATGGTTGTTTTGATATTTTACATGCAGGACATGTGAAGTATCTTGAAGAGGCCAAAAGTTATGGGGATCTTTTAGTACTTGGATTAAATTCTGATGCATCTGTAAAAAGATTAAAAGGTGAGAGTAGACCGATAAATAACGTTGAAGATAGAGCAACAGTTTTGGCTGCATTAGAGTCTGTTGATTTTGTAATTGAATTTGGAGATGATACTCCATATGAATTAATAAAAGCAATTGTACCTGATATATTAGTTAAAGGTGGTGATTATGAGGGAAAAGACGTTGTAGGTAGTGATATTGCAAGAGAAACTAGGTTAGTACAGTTTGTTGATGGTAAAAGTACGACTAAAATTATACAGAAGGCTCAACTGATTTAATCAGCCCTCTGTAGCCCATGTAAATGTTTGTATTCTTGACACTCTTTTAAAAGTGTGTCATTTGTACCAATACACTCTATTTTACCTTCTTTAAGTACTATAATTTTATCTGCTTGTTCTATAGTATTGAGTCTATGAGCGATGATAAAAGTAATTTTATCTTTGGAGATATTTTCTAATGCTTCAGTAATTTTCTTTTCACTTTTGGTATCTAGTGCACTAGTTGCTTCATCAAAAATTAATACTTTAGGATCTCTATAAATTGCTCGTGCAATGGCAATTCTCTGTCTTTGACCACCAGAAAGATTGGTACCAAATTCATTAATATTGGTTTCTATGTTTTGAGGCAACTCCTCTATAAAGTCCCATGCATTTGCTTGTTTAAGACACTTTATCACTTTTTCATTATCTACATCCAAGCCATAAGCAACATTTTTAGCAATTGTCTCATTCATAATATAGACACGTTGAGTCACTATAGAGA
>JADGDK010000181.1 GCA_016744895.1 Campylobacterales bacterium
CATTTACACCGTGTACACCACTAGGTGTTATGAGACTATTAAAGGCTTATGATATTGATCCAAAAGGACTTGATACATGTATTGTTGGAGCTAGTGATATTGTTGGAAAACCTATGTTGAATTTACTGTTAAATGCCAATGCAACAGTTGACATTTGTCATATATATACTAAAGATTTAAAAGAGCATACAAAAAAAGCCGATTTACTGATAGTGGGTGTGGGAAAACCTGATCTTATAAGTGAAGAGATGGTTAAAGAGGGTGCTATTGTCATTGATATCGGTATTAACCGTATAGACAGTGGCAAACTTGTAGGTGATGTTACCTATGATGCAGTTTCCCAAAAATGTTCCTATATCACGCCAGTTCCTGGAGGTGTCGGACCGATGACCATAGCCATGTTACTTGAAAACACAATTAAAGCTACAAGGAATCGTATATAATGATAAGAAAAATTTCAAATTTCGCAAACAGTTGGACAGGAACCATTATAATTGTTCTTTTGGTTATCTTTTTCATCGCACAAGCTTTTGTCATCCCAAGTGGATCTATGAAACGATCAATGTTAATTGGTGATCATCTATTTGTAAAAAAGTTTGCTTATGGAGTTCCAACACCACATATTCCATGGTTGGAAGTACCTGTACTTCCTGATTTTAATGGTAATGGACATTTAATTGAAGGTGAACGTCCTAAACGTGGTGATATTGTCGTTTTTCGTTATCCATTAGATGAGAAAGTACATTTTGTAAAAAGATGTGTTGCTGTTGGTGGAGATATATTAACTATTAGAAATAAAGTACTATTTCTCAAACCTCATGAGGGAAATGAATATGTCAAAGAAAATTTTCCAAAAGAGAGTATTGTTGATATGGCAGGAACTCTTTGGGTAAAAAATCCCTACATGTATCTATTTCCAGGTATTCAAGTTGATGAAAATATCAAAGATGAAGGAACTTATCCAGAGCAAATTTTCAACCTTCCTCCCATTCAGCTAGAAGAAGATTACTTTTTTATGATGGGCGATAACAGAGACCACTCTAATGATAGTCGTTTTTGGGGACCAGTTCCATATAAGTTAATTGAAGGAAAACCTTGGTTTATCTATTTTTCGTGGGATAAAGATTATGAAATTAGATGGGATAGAATAGGTAAATTTGTAGACACTGTAGTGAATGAAAGTTCTTACATAGATCCAAATGAACCTTTGGAGTAGAAAATGAATACGATACAAGTCATCGACATTGTTACATTGATTATTGCCCTTGCAGTTGCAATTATAGGTCATGAAATCATGCATGGACTTGTAGCCTACAAATATGGAGACCCTACAGCAAAAGATCAAAAAAGACTCAGTATCAATCCTATCGTACATATAGATCCAATTGGCACTATTTTAGTACCAGCAATGTTACATTTTTCAGGAGCAGGATTTTTATTTGGCTGGGCAAAACCAGTTCCAATCAATGAACGTATAGTGATGCATAATGGTGGATATAACGGAGTAATTGCGGTAAGTCTTGCAGGTATTGCTTTTAATTTTACACTTGCACTCATTGCTGTACTTGCGCTACAATTTATGTCATCTCCTGATTCTATTATGAGTTATTTTTTCACTAAACTTTTGTGGTATACGGTGATTTACAATGTTGTCCTTGGAGTATTTAATCTCTACCCTATTCCTCCACTAGATGGGGCACATGCTATTTCACACTTTTTTTCAAAAATGGGTATACACGCAGTTGCAGAATTTTATAATAAAATTTCACAATATGGGATGATCCTATTAATGATTATTATCGCTACACCATTATCTGTAATTATATTTCAGCCTATCCAATCTATACTTGCGGCACTTTTACCGTAAGTATAAGTGTTACAACTATCTACATTTTTTAACTTTATCTAATTTTATTAAATAAAACTTTCCAAAAAGTATATAATTTTAGTATGCTAACTAAAGATTATATTTTAGGGAGTTAGCACATGCATTACCAGCATCTTACAAACTTTATTTCAAATCGTATAAGAAATAATGATATTTTTGTACCAGCAATGATCCTCTTTTTAATTAAAAATGATGGATGGGGGACAAAAGAACAAATAGCGCGGCTTATTTATATTTTTGAATATAAACATGAGCTAGAACATTATGAAACTATAGTAGATAAACTTTGCTCAGTAATTTTAGAAGATTACAATATTGTCAAAAAAGAAGATGATATTTATAAACTAAGAACTTGGCCATTAACGAATGAAGAAATTAAGAATATATCAGCACAGTGTCTTAAAGTTTCAAATGGATTTTTCACCAATATCCATACAGACATTGAACCAGAGCAAAAAGCAAGCTAATATAGCGGTAGATCTTTATCTATTGATCTACCCACCCATCTCTTCAGTAAAATAATAAGCTTCACTTTTTAATCTCTGTCGTATCTCTTCTTGATGTTCAGCACCTTTGGTTTCTAAAGCCAATGTTACATTGGCATCACCATAGGAGAGGCTTGTTGATGTTCTATCGTAATCAATTTGTATAATATTTGCATTTAACTCTCTGAAAAGATCTGTAAGATCCATAAGTGAACCAGGTTTATCAATAAGCGTGATGATAAGTTTCATTTTTCGATATGCTTTAATCAAACCTTTTTCTATAATAATAGAAAGCATACTTACATCGATATTTCCACCACTTAAAACTGTTGCAATACGACTATCTTTTTCATATTTAAATTTTTGATGAATGATGGCTGCTACACCTACAGCACCCCCACCCTCTACGATAAGTTTTTGCTTCTCTAACAAAAATAAAATTGCATTTGCAATCTCTTCATCATCTACAGAAACAATCTCATCCACTACTTCAAGTATATAGTTTAAATTCTGTACATTTACATCACGTACAGCGATACCATCTGCAATGGTTCTCACACTCAATGAATCAATAGGCTTTTGAGCTTTAAATGATTGCAGCATTGCATCTGCTCCACTTGCTACAACACCTATAATCTTGATGGAAGGTTTAAGTTGTTTAATCACTGAACCCATACCTGAGATTAAACCACCACCTCCAATTGGAATGACTACAATATCAATATCATTTACTTGCGTTAACATTTCAAGTGCAACCGTACCTTGACCAGCAATAACTTCATCATCGGCAAAAGGATGTATAAAAGTAAGCCCATGAGTTTTTGAGTATTCTAATGCATAAGAATAAGCTTCATCATAATTCTCTCCATGAAGAATTACATTTGCACCCAATGACTTTGTACTTAAGACCTTTAAAAGAGGGGTCGCATCTGGCATAATAATTGTGGAAGGAATTTTAAATTTTCCAGCACTATAGGCTACACCTTGTGCATGATTTCCAGCACTCGCTGCAATAACACCGCGTGCTCTTTCATTAGCAGTTAATGAAGCTATTTTATTATAAGCACCTCTTAATTTATAAGCGCCAGTAAGTTGAAGGTTCTCTTTTTTAAGATAGATATTTGTATCACAATAAGCACTTAAAAGAGGGGCATGTGCAAATGGTGTGACATTTACAATCCCATCAATTCTCTC
>JADGDK010000182.1 GCA_016744895.1 Campylobacterales bacterium
GGCACAAGAGGTATTATAACTAGAACTGCTATAATGGCAACAGTTGGTGGAACAGTCAGTAAGCTTGGTGGTGGTAAGTTTAGTAATGGCGCTGTTACTGCTTCGTTTGTACATCTGTTTAATGATGAGTACGATAATCTCTTTTTTCAAGGGAAAGGTGTACCTGCAGCTCTGGGTGGTAGCAAAAATGGGTGGTCTGATGCTCAATTGGAAATGAATGGTGATATAGCAATGGGGATAATGGCAGTATCTACTGTCACTACAAGTGTAGCTGTTTGGGGAGCTAAAGTAGTATTTGAAGCCATTGTTCTTGGGTATCTTGAGCTAAAGACAGGTTTCAAAATAACTCCTAGAAGCTTACCAAAACATGATGTTTTGAAGACTAATCCAAGATATCAGTCAAAAAAACAGGTAAAAAAGGAAGGTAAAAATGAGTAAGCAAAAATTTAATAGTAAATATGAACAGGCTTGTGACTTATATGATATGGAAAACTATAAAGATGCTTATAAAATTTTTTTTGAATTAGCTAAAGTTGGGAATATTGATGCACAAAATGTTGTTGGGAATTTACTTATTTTAGGTATGGGGGTAGAAGAAAATAAAACTGAAGGATATTTTTGGTACAAGAAAGCCGCATATTCTGGACATCCAGAAGCTTTATATATATATGGTACTTATTGCATTGACAATAAAAATGAAAAAGAGGGTCTGTCATATATTGAAAAAGCAGCAGAATTAGAATATCCAACAGCCGTATATTATTTAGCTGTAATATATGACCAAGGACTTTATGAATATAAACAGAATAGAAAATTAGCATTTGATATGTATAAAAAAGCCTTCAAATTAGGAGAAAAAATTGCTTATCGTGCTCTACTAAATCTATATAAGGAAGAAAATGGTAGCTTCAAAATGGCAATTTATCTATTAAAAAATCTTTCTTGGATACGTGTTGCATTAGCTAAGGCAAAATAATATGTTAGTAACATTGAAAATCGTGAATACAAGAGCGCAACTTTTAACTTTTTAAACTACTACTCCTAAATCTTGAGGTGTTTTAAACACCTCAAGAACAAACTTTTTTACTCTAGTATCTATTAAATTAAAAATAAGTGGAAGAATGGGGTCAGTTGCCACCTTAAAACATAGTTAAAAACTAAAGGGAATAGTAAAAAACTCTACTATTCCCCAATTTGAAGCTAAAAATTCACTCATAAGTCACTAACTCAAACATTTAGTCTTATCATATTGTTCACCACCTTTTAACAAAGAGTGAGCAATAATTCCAAGTTTTCTTATAACAGCTATCTGAACTACAGTGGTGTGTTTTCCATTTTTTTCGTTGGTGGAATCATTTTTTATCTAGTAGAATTGTTTACTAACAAAAATAGGTTTTATATTGTGGTTTATTCTTAGTAAAATAAGGTTTTCTATCTTGTTTGCTGCTTCTGGTATTGACGATTGAGCTGAGCATCCATTTCTTTTATTGCTTGAAGAACTTCTATGGGATATTCATCAAGTTTTGATCGGTATTTAAATAGTGTTTCTGGGTTTTTATGCCCAGTTTGATCCATCGTGTCTTTTATGTTTACCTTTTGGGAGAACATATTTGTGACGTAGCTATGTCGACAGTCATGAATAGTGTATTGAGGAAAACCTGCCTTTGTAGCTGCATTCTTGAAGATCTTCCAAATGTACGCACCAGAAAGAGGATCACCCTTTTTGGTACCACCAATTGTTTGCATGGCTGTAAATATTTCATAATGTTTATTCTTATTTACTACTCTGCCATCAACAGTATTTCTTATATATCCTTTTATTTTTTCTGCTAACCCTGTTGATATCAAAACTTCACGACTTCCTGTTTTGGTCTGCTTGTTTTCATTTGGCGAATAAGAATCGTGTATGTACATAGCAAAAGCGGGATGTTCCGAACCACGAGAAATATGATCGAATTGATCTATGTGTATATTAAATAATTCTCCTCTTCTGATCCCTGACTTGTAGACAAGCTCCAAAATAAGCTTATCTCTTTCGTTAGTGCAGCATTCCTTAATCGTCAAAAAAGTCTCCACAGATATAGCTTTTACGATAGGCTCAATAAATGTTGGTTTCTCTCGAAAGATAAGCCTCTCTTGGTCATATGCACTGCCTGATGTTTTTTCTTTAAAATTGATCTTACACTCAGGATATTTTGGCTTGACATATTGCTCGTAAAAATGTGCTACCCTTGACTGGTATTTCATCCTTGTTGAAGCAATAGTGTGTTCTTCCGTATTTAGCACCTTTCTGATACCTCTGTGTTCTGGTGGTGTTTTTAGCCATATATTAAATTCTGGAATATGTTTTGTTTCGACTTCATTGAACTCTATACCCTTTTGGTAAAGAAAGGTGAACCACTGTGATAACGTAACAGCCGCATTCTTTTTAGTGTTCAAGCTGCCAAGAGTCTTGATGTAGTCGAATGTTTCAAGTATTGGTTCATAGCTATCATCAAAAACCACATAGCCTTCATATTCTTCAACTTTCTCATAAGTAAATCCTATATTCATGTTTCACCTCACTTAGTATTAATATTTTAGTTCAATAAAGATTAAATATTAGTTACATTTTTGCTATCCATTATATAGGTAATTTTACTAGTTAATATCTTCTAGGTCACTAATATAAAGAGGTTATATATTATATTAATAATAATATAGGTAGTTATACTAATATTCCAATGCCTTTGACTTTAACAAACTCATCCTGTGAAGCAGTATTGATATCAAGTGCAAAGGCACTAACAGAGACAATAGGGTCTGAGCTTAATTCTTAACTTTTAGCAGAAAGGAAGTGGCACTTTCAACACAAAAACAGACTACTACCCAGAGACAACATCCCTAACCTCAATTACACGTAACCAAAACACAAAAAATTATACTTATGATGCAAATGGGAATATACTCCAAAGAGATAACACAACCTTAACCTATAGTGTATTTAATAAACCTACTAAAATACAAAAAAGTGGTAATACAACAGAGTTCTCATATGATGTTTCCCACGCAAGATATAAAAAAAACGCTGTTACAAGCTCAAGTAATACCATCACAACTTACATAGGTAAATCATATGAAATGATCACAGATTTAAGTGCAAATACTACAACTCATAAAAACTATATCTACTTTGGTGGAAAACTCATAGCTGTAAAAGATAGTACCAGTATCAAATATATGCAGCATGACACCCAAGGCAATATCATAGCCATCTCCAATGCAAGTGAAGAGATCATTAATAGAAGAAGTTACACACCATTTGGAGAGATACGCTCAGTAGCAACAACAGAAGGTTTACAAAATGCACTTAATCAAACAAACTTTACAAACAGAGGATATACAACACATGAACATTTAGAGAACTTAGAACTGATACACATGAATGGTAGAGTTTATGATCCTACTATTGGTAGGTTTTTATCGGCTGATCCAT
>JADGDK010000183.1 GCA_016744895.1 Campylobacterales bacterium
GAGTATGTCACAGTTTAAAATTCGTATCAATGATGCACTTAAAATAGAACAAGATGAAGCTACAGAAAAACTAAGAACTAAATTTGATAAGAAAAAACTCTCTTTAGATAAAAAATACCAAAGAGCCATCGACAAACTTGAAAAAGAGGAAGCTGATGTCAGTAGTCGTACCACAGATACTGTTTTAGCATTTGGTATGACGATCTTGGATGCATTTTTAGGAAGAAGTACGGTCAAACGAAGCACAGCAAGCCGCGCGGGAAGTACGATAAGAAATGCACGAAAAATGTATAATGAAAAAGATGATGTTGTAGTAGCAGAACAGAAGGTCTTGGAAATTGAAGAAGATATAGAAGCTTTAGCACAAGAGCTTGAAGGTGAGATAGAGCGTATTAGTGAAGATTTTGAGCTAGATAATTATGAGATAGAAGAGTTTTATATCAAGCCAAGACGAAGTGATATACACGACATAGAAATGTTACTTCTTTGGGAGAGTAGAGCTTAATTTATGAATAAGTCCCAAGATCTTCTCAATCCTGACTCAAAAGATTTTTGTATGCTTGACTATGAGTGTGCTTATATCCCAGAGAATAAAGTACGTATGAATTACAAGTATGTTCCAAATGCTACAACTGCATTTAACTCAGCAGTAATTCATAGGGGTTGGAGAAGATTTGGGTGTTACTACTTTCATCCTATATGTGAGGGATGTAGTGAGTGTAAAAGTCTTCGAATCAATGTCAATGAATTTACCGCTACAAAATCACAAAAAAAAGCAAAAAATCGAAACAAAGATACAAAAATAATCATCCAAAAACCAACAATCTCTGGAATGCATCTAGATCTCTATAATAAATACCACAACTTTAAAAGCCAAAAAGATGGTTGGAGACAGAAAAATATCACTTCACGTGAGTATATGGAAAACTTTGTAGAGGGTGCGGGAGACTTTGGAAAAGAGGTGCTCTACATCAAAGATCAAAAACTTATAGGTGTTGATCTCATCGATGTCTTGGAAGATGGTATCAGCTCTATTTACTTTTATTATGATCCTGATTTTTCACGTTTTTCTTTGGGAACATATTCATTGCTCTATCAAGTAGAGTTAGCCAAGATACTGGACTTAGAATGGGTCTATCTTGGATACTGGGTAGAGGGGTGTCAGGCATTTGCATATAAACCAAACTTCAAACCACAAGAGATACTGCATGGATTTCCAGATATCGATATCACTCCTGTATGGGGTGATAACTTATAAATCCAAAGGACTTATAATGCGTGCTTTGTTTAGCTCTGCAACTACATGGGTATAAATCATCGTAGTCTCAACACTTTTATGTCCTAACAACTCTTGAATACTCCGTAAGTCAATGCCACTTTGTAAAAGATGTGTTGCGTAAGAGTGACGGAATGTGTGGGATGTAACCCGTTTGTGTAAATTTGCTTTTGCCGTAGCTTGTTTGATATTTCTTCCAAGTGTTGCTGGGTGTACATGATGGCGTCTGATAGTTTCACTTCTTGGATCTTTGGCAACATTTTTCATCGGAAAAAGAAACTGCCACTTTGTTTCTTTCTTGGCATGAGGAAACTTTCGCTCTAACGCATAAGGCATATAAACTGTTCCAAATCCATTTTCAAGGTCTTTTTTATGTATATTTTCAACCATGCTCACTTGAATCTCTAATCTCTTTTTGAGCTTTATCGGAAGTGGAACTGTTCTGTCTTTTAAAGATTTACTATCAAAAATATATATCTTATCAAAACCAAAATCAATATCTTTTATACGTAGGTTTAACACCTCACTCATCCGAAGACCACAACCATACATAAGTGAAACAATCACCTCATATATTCCACATAAATTTTCCAATACACGCTTTATCTCATCTCGGGTTAAAACCACAGGAATATGTTTACGCTCTTGAGCCCTCAATGCTTGGATATTTTCATCACTCATATCTATCCCTAAAACTTCACGATAGAGAAAAAGTATCGCTGAAAAAGCCTGATTTTGCGTCGTAGGAGAAACTTTTTTCTCCACTGCCAAATAAGTTAAAAACTGCTCAATCTCAACTTTACCCATCTCAATAGGATGCTTTTTATCATGAAAAATAATATATCTTTTTATCCAGCTTATGTAGCCTTTTTCAGTTGCATAACTGTAGTGTTTAAATCTTATTTTATCCCGTACCACATCTAATAACTTCTTTTTTATACTCAAAATATCTCTCCTATACAATGAACACTTTGCACAAATAATGGATTATTAGCCAATTATCTAAACATAACTCAAAAATTGCATTGTTAAAACTAATAATCTCACAAATAATAGTAATATATTTTTTACCTAATATAGAATAATATTTCATTTTGAAATACTATTTTTACATTTTCATGATTATCTATACAAAACTTTCGTTAAGATAAAATATAGATATTAGTGAGTTTTTGATATAGTGTAGGATATTAAATAGTTATGTTAACAGAGATAAAGGAGTTTAATGTCATCACAAGTTTTTATATCATATTCACATGATAATGATGAACACAAAAATTGGGTATTACAATTAGCAACAAGACTGAGACACAATGGTGTTGATGTTATACTTGACCAATGGAATTTAAAATTAGGTCAAGATTTAGCTTCCTTTATGGAAAAAGGTTTATCTGAATCCCAAAGAGTACTATGTGTATGTTCAGAAATTTATGTTCAAAAAGCAAACAATAAAACTAGTGGTGTTGGATATGAAAAACAAATCATGACAGCAGAATTAATGGAAAATCTTAATACTGACTGGATAATACCAATCATTAAAAATAATGATTCTTCAAATAAAGTTCCTCTATTTCTAAAAGGACGATTATATATAAGTTTTGAAGATGATATTTTGTATGAATCAAAATATGAAGAATTATTAAGAGATTTATTGAGTGAACCAGTTTTGCCAATTCCTCCATTGGGAGAAAATCCTTTTAAAACTATTAAAGAATTTTCTCAACAAAAATTCATACCCTCAAATGAAAAGTATACTTCACCTGCTATAGCTGGTAACGTTACTTTTGATTATTCAAATAATAATGGTAGATATTTCATTGGTGAAGGAGAATTAATGTTTGAATTAGATTTTTCAAAATCTAGTAATGATAATATACAATTATACAATGCCCCTCGAAATATAAGAACTGTAGCAGTTGTAAAAGATACTGAGAATATCAAGTCTATAAAAGATGCAAGAGCTTATGACGGTTCTTCAAGAGTTAGAAGGCCAAATATAAATCAGATTGCAATTGTTCAAAATATAAATGGATTTTATGCTGCAATAAAAATATTGTCAATTAAAGATGATACAAGAGGAAGGAGTTTACACAGATCTAGTAATCTAGATACTCAAACAGGAGCTGGAAGGAATTATACTGGAAAAAATATAGGAGTGCTATGTAGAGA
>JADGDK010000184.1 GCA_016744895.1 Campylobacterales bacterium
CAATTAGAGAAGAAACAACCACTCACTTCAGTCAAAAAACCTGAGACAAAAATCATTTATGAGAAGGCTTCCAAAACCGAACTAATGCTTTTTACACTGGGAGGATTTTTACTTGGAGTTTTAAGTATGTTTCTCTTTAGTATGCCAAAGAGAAAAAAAGAGGCTCCTAGTGAACTTCCTCTCTTAAAAAGACTTAAAAAGAGTAAAAATGATAAAGCATTACTTGCACTACTTCTTCCTTACTCAGGTAAATCTTTAAAGATAAATAATATGATAAAAATGTTGGAAGAAAATGTTTATGAAAAGAAAAACAACAAAATTAATAAAGATCATTTAGTTAAAAATATTAATGAATATTTTAAAAAAGATGAAATTATTGATGAAATTTTAAAATAAAAGGCAGAAAAAATGGTAAAACATATTGTATTTTTTAAATTAATTGATAATGAAGAGAATAACAAAGAATTAGTAAAAGAAAAGCTTTTGAGCTTGAAAAACAAGGTTGAAGTCTTACAAAATATTGAAGTAGGACTCAATTTTGCAAATGAAGAAAGAGCCTATGACATCGCACTTATCACTGATTTTAAGAATAAAAATGATTTAGATATTTATGCGGTACATCCTTATCATCTTGAAGTCGTTGAATATATCAAAACGGTAGCACTTTCCTCAAAAGTAGTTGACTTTAAATATTAAAAACCATAATAAATTGACTTTTAAATATAATTCTGCTATTTTTATGCCTACATTTAAGAAATAATTCGGTAGAGGAACAATATGAGAATATTATCAATAGGTGTTGATGAAGAATTATCAAGATCAATCGCTTCAAGTTTAAGAGTTATCGTGGATGACTCATATGATATAGATGACAGTTCAAACTTTTTGCGATTTAGAAACTATGACTTGATTTTACTTGACTACGACCTAGAGTACAATAAAACAAAAAAATTTATAGCAAAAATATCAAAAGAGTACAAAGTACCTTTAATTATATTATCAATTATAGATGACAAAGATACTGAGATTTCATTTTTGAAAGCTGGCGCGGATGACTTTATAAAAGAACCATTTGATTTAGATATTATCTCAGCGAGAGTTGAAGCAAAATTAAGAAGAACTATAGACAACAGAATCAAAATTGGAAAGCTTACAATTGACATCGGTGAAGAAAAAACTTCATACAGAGATAAAGAGATCGAGATCAAAGGAAAACCTTTTGATATCTTAGTATATTTAGCAGAGCATAAAAATCAAGTTATCTCAAAAGATAGACTTTTAAATGCTATCTGGGAAGAGCCAGAATTTATCACACCTAATGTTGTTGAAACTTCAATTAACGCAATAAGACAAAAACTTGATAAAAACCTTGGTATCAAATGTATTGAGACTATCAGAAGACGTGGATATAAATTTTGCTACGTGGATAAAGAAGCATCATGAATGATGACAAATCCAAGGAGTTTTTATATACACTTCTTGGAGGAGCTTTGCTCTTAAAAGATCGATTTGCTGATCAATTTGATGATATCCTCAAAAAGGGTGAAGAGTCAAAAGAAGATATAAAAAGTACAGCTACTGAAACGATGGCGAAAGCTACAGAACAAAAAGATGAAATTGAGAGTGAACTTAAAAATAAGATTAAAACAATTGTTGATGAGTTAGGTCTCGCTACTAAAGAAGATATTGAAGAACTCAAAGAACTTATAAAAAATAAAAACCTATAAACTTCTCTAGCTTAATTTGAATGACTTTTCATGATCCAACAACCATATTTTTGTCTTAACACCATGGATACCACTATAATTTCCTAAATTTCCATCTTCCTTGATAACACGATGACATGGTACAACGATAATAAATTTGTTTTTTGCCATAGCACTCCCAACAGCTCTATAAGCATTTGGATGTCCAGCAAGCAAAGCAAGTTCTTTATAAGAAAGGGTTTGCCCATATGCAACAGTGCTTAATGCTGTATAAACATCTTTCTCAAAATCAGTACCTGCCATCTCTAGTGGTAAATTAAAAACCTTTGCTCCTTTAAAATAAGCCTCTAATTGTAAAATACTCTCATCTAAAAGTATATTAGTATGACTGACATGTCTTTCACTATTGCAAAACGAAATTGAAATTATTTTCCCTGCACGTTCTATTATCTCTATAAGTCCAGCAGGAGAGTGTAAATAGGCATAGTTTTTCATTATCAGTCCTTTTTAAAAATCAATATATGCTTGTCAGGAATATCAGAAAAAAGTGAAACCTCATCTACAGCCAATAGTCTTAAAGCACTTATTGTTTCAATCTCTTTAACTTCATAATAATACTGGGTAATATGGGCTTGTTCTTTGGTAAAAGAGTGACCCTTTTGTTCAAAAAGTGTTATTTTTGTTTCAAGGACATCATCTTCAAATTCTGAATCAATTGCAATAAATAAACTCTCTTTATCGATAGTCAAACTTCCAGCTGTAACTTCTTCAAAACCAAATAGGGTATTAATATCACAGATAAACACTCCACCAGTCTTGAGTCTATTCTCAATATCTTTTAAAAATTGTTTTAAAGTCTCTATATTAAAATAATTCAATACATCTGCAACTGCTACAATTGCATCATATTTTTCTGTAAGTTTATCAAGACTGATACATCTTGCATCTACACCTTTTGCTTTTGCAATTTGTACCATTTGGTTACTAATATCGATCCCCTGGGAATTATACTTTTTTTGTAGATGTAACAGTAAATTTCCATTACCACACCCAACATCTAAGATCGTATCAATTTTATATTGTGAAAGTTTTTGTAGATAGATTTGATATAGATTTTCATAAGCTTCATCAAAGCCTATGAAAGGTTCTATTTTAGCGTATAAGTCTAGGTGTTGCATTAGGAATCGAACAATTTCTTTATAATCATTTCAAAAATAGAATAATCACCATCATCACAATCATCTTCAACAATAAAACGGTTCAGTGTATGCATAAATTCCAGTTTTTTATAATTACTTCCTTTGAGTTGCTCTTTTATGACAGCTATTTGTTTATCTATATTTGACTCAATATTTTCTACATTTTTATAGAGTCTCATAGCTTCTTCATCACTTAAGTTTTGCTCTTTTTGAAAATTATCACAAAAAGCACATAACTCATTACACTTGTTATCTTTATGATAGTTAACCATACTACATATCAATACAGCAGTCGAAAACCTAAATGCTTTGATATCTGCAACATCAAAAATACCATCTTTTGTTCCAATTGAGTCATACCATTTTTTTAAAGACATGTTTTGCTCCCAAACCTCTTTTCTTAATTGTAACACATTTTAGTTACAATGGCTCTATGAACTTAGAATTTCACTTACCCTTATGGGCAATTCTCTATTGTGGTTTGATTTTTGCCAATGGTGTCATGACAATTA
>JADGDK010000185.1 GCA_016744895.1 Campylobacterales bacterium
AATATTTTTTTAAAGGTTTTAAACCGTTATTTCAATAACGATATTTAAACATTTTTATGGATTTAGTTTGAATATCATAAACATAAAATATTAGCACCAAAAAGAGAAAATCATACTCTTCTTTGATGGTAGCATGTCGATATATTTATATTAAGATTATAAAGGATTTATTTGAAAAAATTAGTATTAGTTTTATTGGTCATATCAGTAGCTTTAGCTGCTTATAATATTAAGACAGAAACCAAGATAATAAAGGTGACAAAAAAGCTTGATTATCTTGAGCAGAAAATCATAGAGCAAAAAGATAAAAACTAAATGATATTTATTGTCTATTTGAACTCGTACAAAAATTGTTAAAATTGATGTAAAACTATAAAGTAGCCATAATGCCAATTTAAGCCAAATTATTGCTTTTGTGGATAAAGGTATGTATTTAATGAGAATAGCTCATTAAAAGTTGTTTAAGGACAAGCTAGAGATAGATTTATTGTAGTTTCTGACACTCTCCAAAATATATTGAGAATCAAATGCATAGGTGTATAGTTCTGATCTTTAAATTTTATGTTTGGAGAGCTTATCTAGGAAAGATTGGATATTTTTTTTAGCAGCTCCCTCGTTTGCTAATTGCAGCCTGTATACAGCTAAAAAAGCATCATGTAATTTTGCTGTATAGGGTGTTGTTATTATTCTATCAAAAATTATATGATGCTCTTTAGCATCTATAAGTGTATATTTTGTAGCTATAGTTACAGTTAAATCTAAACCAAAAGACGGTTGCTCCACTTTTAAAATCTCTACATTTAGTTTATAGGCAGCATCTTCAGAAAACAGTTTATGGTTTCTTAAACTTTTAATTAATGCTTTTTTGAACTCTTCATCATTGATATGTGGTATCCACAGAGGATTAGTCTCTTTACCTCCCTCAACTTTTAAAACATTGATTGAGTTTTCAAACTGGGAGTTAAACTGAGTATGCTCAGCATGTTGAACAGCCATGTTTTCCATTTTTGCTTTTTGTGCACAACTAGAAAAACTTAATAGCATCACAAAGAGTAAGAAGATTTTTGTGTAAATCATTTTATTTCCTTTGATTTTATCATTTAAATAAAATTGTATCAAAAAAGTGTATTATAATGAAGTAAAAACTTAGGAAGTATAAAATTTATGAAAAGAGCTTTTGATATGGTGTTTTCGTTGATAGCACTTTGTATCTTTTTTATCCCGATGCTGATGATTGCTTTTTGGTTGAAGTTTGTTGAAAAACATTCTCTATTTTTTTCGCAACAAAGAGTAGGTAAAAACAGAGAAGCGTTTAAAATCTATAAATTTCAATCTATGGTAGATGGAACAATCACTCCGACAGGAAAGATACTGCGTAAAAGTGGCTTAGACGAATTACCACAATTTTTAAATGTGCTAAAAGGCGATATGAGTATTGTAGGACCAAGAGCACTAAGTTTATATGATATTCAAAGACTTAGATGGGATGATAATCATTATGATGCAAGATGGGCTATAAAACCAGGTATCACAGGATTAGCACAAATCTACGGAGGACAGCATAAGAAAAGTTCATGGTTTTGGGATAAAAAGTATATACAGAGACATAGTTTGATAGGTGATTTTGGATTGATCTTGGTCTCATTTTTGATGAACTTTTTTGGAAAAAGACGCATACGTAATCTTATTTGGCAAAAAAAGAAGCTGAAGTAGATGAAAGTTAAGTTGATTCTTCCTTCATTAACCGAAGCAAAAAGCCCCTTTTTTAGACCTATCAAATATTCTCTTTTCCCTCCATTAGGATTGGCAACACTCGCTTCGTATTTAGATCCAGATGATGAAGTAGTGCTGCAAGATGCCCATGTAGAGAAGCTTGATCTGTCAGATACTCCAGATTTGGTATTAATCCAAGTGTATATCACCAATGCCAAAAGAGCCTATACCATTGCAGATCACTATCGTCAAAAAGGTGTGTTTGTTGCTCTGGGAGGATTGCACGTCACTTCACTTCCCGAAGAAGCCAGTCAACATGCAGATACGATATTTTTAGGACCTGCTGAACAGACCTTCCCACTTTTTTTAGAAGATTTCAAACGTAAATCACCTAAAAAGAGATACCAATCCACGACGGATAGAACTATCATCAATCAACCTCCCATCAGAAGAGATTTGATCAAACGCTCAAAGTATCTTGTCCCAAACTCGTTGGTGATCTCAAGAGGATGTCCACATCACTGTAACTTCTGCTATAAAGATGCTTTTTTCAAAGGTGGAAGATCATTTTATACCCAAAGGGTAGATGAGATATTGACTGAAATTGATAGGTTGCCAGGGAAACATCTCTACTTTTTAGATGATCATCTTTTTGGTGATCCTAAACTTGTAAGAGAACTGTTTGAGGGTATGCGTGGTATGAACAGAGTATTTCAAGCTGCTGCAACAGTGCCTTCGATACTGCATGGTGATTTGATAGAAAAGGCATATGAAGCAGGACTAAGAAGTCTCTTTGTAGGATTTGAGACATTTTCACAAGAAAATCTCAAAGCCAGTAATAAGAATCAGAACTTAAAACAAAACTATGAATATGCTGCACAGAGATTAAGAGACTTAGGAGTGAAGATCAATGGCAGTTTTATTTTTGGGTTAGATACAGATGATAAAGATGTTTTTAAACGTACTGTAGATTGGGGTGTACAAAATGGTATCACAACGGCTACCTATCATATCTTGACACCTTATCCGGGAACAGGACTCTATGAACAGATGCAAAAGGAGAAGAGGATCATTAGCAATGATTGGGATCTATATGATACAAGACATGTGGTATATCAGCCAAAAGGACTTAGTGCCAAAGAATTAGAAGAAGGTTATCACTGGGCATATGAGAACTTTTACACTTGGCAAAATATCTATAAAGCTTCATCTATTCATAATGAGTTACCAGACCAGTTTAAACATTTGCTTTATGCCGGAGGATGGAAAAAGTTTGAACCATTATGGAATTTTTTAATTAATGCAGGTGGATTAAAAAGTATGCTTCCTGTATTAGAAACGATCCTTGCAGATGTGAAAACGAAGTAGTAAATTAGTCAATTAGAGAGTTTAAAATGGAGTGCTATTTATCTATTTAAGTCACAAATTTTAAACTTCGTTTGTTAAGTGATGATTTTGGGTTATATAAGGTTGGTATAGTGTTTCATTTTTGGTGTGATGATTTGGGGCTATATAAGGCAGGTATGAAAACTATTTGAAAATGGATGGGATGATTTTGGGGTTATTACGAACGACAAGTGAGTAGTCGTGGAGGATTTTGTTTTGACATGTTTAAAAATAGTGTACTACGATTGATATAACTCCATATGATAAACACGTAAAATCACAAAAAAACAACTAGAACAATTTGTGCTAAAG
>JADGDK010000186.1 GCA_016744895.1 Campylobacterales bacterium
GTACGTGATGCGTATAAAAAAGAAGATTATCAACGTGTGATGAATCTTTCAGATAGTCTACTTGAAGAAAAAAACAGTGCATTTTTTCCAGAAGCAAAATTATATAAATTAAGAGCGATGGACATGCTTGCATGGGAGATGGGTGAAGAGTCTGATATTGATAATGATGAGTTATTAGAGTTAGCTCAAGATTGGATTGAGGAGAATCCTTCTAGTAATCATCTTCCTGAAGTACTTATGTATATTGCTAAAACATATTATAAATTAGGACATTCAGGGAAGGGTGATGAATACTCGAATATTCTTAAAGATGAATTTTATGATGATAACTTTAATAAAATTGCACAACTACATAAAGCAGATAGAGTTTATAAAAATCGAAAAAAAAGATCAGAAGCACTAAAAATTTATAAAGAAGTACTCTACAATACAAATGACCTTATGATAGCATCAAAGGCCGCATCAAGATTAAGTGAAAGATATTTACAGAATGATCAAGCGGATTTGGCAGAAGAATTTTATAAAAAAATTGTAGATGCAAATGAACCATATCTCAAAGAAAATATAAAAGCAAGTTATGAATTTGCACAACAATTTGCCAAAGCTGAAAAATATAAGATAGCAATTGAAATAGCAGGGATTCTTTTATCTACAGATGGAAAAAGTAAGCAGCAAGATGAGATACGAAAAGACATAGGTTATTGGTATGAACTTAGTGGAAATAAAGATGCTGCATTTGGACTATACAAACAGTACTTAGAAGATTATCCAAATGGTAAATATGTTGGATTTGTACAGAGTAGACTAGATAAAACACTATTAGATATAGCAGAAAAAAATATAAGTAAGAAAATGGCAAATATAGATAATATCTTGTCAAAATATCCAAATGATTCAATCTATAAAAAAGCACTTATTGAAAAAGCGCAAATTTTAATAGAAAATAAAGAATATGATGCCTTATTTAAATTAGAAAATGAACTCAAAGCAAATAATGGTGAGAAATTTTTGCAGTATGGTGCAGAGAAAAAAAGTAATGAAGATTTGATCAATGGAAACTGCAAAGAGGTAATATACTTATCTGATGAGTATAATGTGACTATAAAATCTAAATTGCATGATAAATACTTTCAATGTTTGATGAGTGTAGCTCAATACAAAAAAGCGCTTAAAATAGCGCAAAAACATCTTGAAGATAAGGAGTTACTAAAGCGTATAGAATGGATGTATCAAACACTAAAAGTCTATAGTAAACTTGATAAAAATAAGAGTGTTATAATGCTTGGTGAAGATATAGAAAAACTTGCGAAAGTACTTAAAATAAAACGTTATGATGATATTGTATACGAAAAAGCAGAAGCATATTATAATTTGAAAGAGTATGATGAAATGATGATGAGAGAGGTTAAAAAAGCCGAGATATTATTTCCAAATAACATACAAAATGTTGATCTTTTTGCAAAAGTACTACGATATGCTAAAAATAAAAAAAATGATATGTTGACTGCAAGTTACGCACAGAAAATCATAGCACTTCAAAAAGAGCATAAAATTAGTGATTACTCACCTATGGTAGAGTTAGACTATGTTAATGCACTTAAGAGGCTAAAACAGTATGCTAAAGCACTTAAAGAAGATATAAAATTACTCTATCTAAAACTCAATGATGTACAAAGAGCTAATGTACTTTATATCGCTGGAGAACTTAGCCTCAAAACCAACAAAGCAAAAGAAGCAAAAGAGTTCTTTATCAAATGTGGAGAAATTGTTGAAGATAGTTCATGGCAAAGACTTTGTGCAGAAAATTTGAAGTTATTGGAAGAGTAATTGTTATAAATCTAGTTTATTGACAAAAGCACAAAAAAAGAGAATGAGTACGATTGTCTGATTGTGGTCTTAAAACACTTTTATTTAACAACTCATATTAAGCATATAGGATTAGTTTATATATAATATATAAAGAATTAATTTATATATATTGCTATAATGGAGAAAATAAAAAGAGGAATAATAATGAAACGTTCATTTATACGAGAAATTTTAGAGCATGCAACAGAAGATTCAATTTCTTTTGCTGGTGGTTTACCTGATAGTACACTTTTCCCTCATATAGATTTACAAAATGCTGCAACTAGAGTATTGCAAAATCCAAAAGTATTACAATATAGTATTTCTTCAGGATATGAGCCTTTAAGAAAAAAGATAGCCAAACTTTATACCGATGATGGATTTGTTACAAATAGTGATGAAATATTAATTACATCAGGTGCACAACAGGCATTGGATATTATTTCACGTTATTATTGTGATAGTGCAATTACGATAGAAGAACCTTCTTATTTAGGTGCAATGAATATTTTTAAACTTAATCGACTTAAGCTTAAAGGTGTAGCATTAGAACACGATGGTATTGATATACAAACATTTAAAAAGAGTTTTTGTGAAACAAATTTGACATACCTTATCTCTGATTTTCAAAATCCTAGTGGTTGTACTTATAGTTTAGAAAAAAGAGAAAAGATTGCAAATATTATTCAATCATCTAATGGTATTTTAATTGAAGATGGTCCATATAGTAGAATTTATTTTGAACAGATGTATCCTAGTATTAGTTCATTAATCCCTAAGCAAAGTTTTCATCTTGGCTCTTTCTCAAAAACCCTTGCACCTGCTTTACGAGTAGGATGGATAAGATCGGATAAAAAGTTATTACAGCCACTTATTGCATATAAAGAGGCGATGGATCTACATACAAATGGTTTGGCACAACATATGTTAAATGAGTATTTAGAAGATCCAAATCTTTACAAAGAACATTTAAGTACTTTAAGAGAATCTTATCACAATAAAATGAAATTTTTTACAAAAACTTTAGATAGATTATTGCCAACTTTTATCTATACTAAGCCTAAAGGGGGTATGTTTGTTTATGGTACGCTTCCTGATATAGATACCTCTGATTTGGTACAAAAATGTTTAGAACAAAATGTTATTTTTGTGCCGGGTATTGAGTTTTATATCCATTCAAAAAATAAAAATGAAATTAGATTTAATTTTTCTCATGCTAGTTATGAAGAGATGGAAATAGGGTTAAAGATCATTAAAAAGATTGTGGATGATGAGTATATAAATGCTTTAACATCTTAAAATAGTGGATTTTACATAATGCTATAATGATAAAAAAGGTAGAAACTATGGTACAAGTTTATTTAGCACGAAATCCTGCGGATGCTTACATCCTCAAAGGAATACTAGAGTCTGAAGATATCGCTTGTGAAGTGCAGGGTGATCAACTTTATCATTTGCTTGGAGAACTACCATTAAGTCAAGAGACAATACCTTCTGTTTGGATAAATGATGATTCCAAGTTTAGTATAGCTGAACTGATTATTGAT
>JADGDK010000187.1 GCA_016744895.1 Campylobacterales bacterium
AATGTATCAGATATAAAAGAGTTGTCTTTGATATTCATTTGTCCGAAGCGTATGGGGATATATAGTACAGTCTTTTATAAAATCCAACTTACAAAAACTGCAAAATTAAAAGCCTTTTATCTTAAAAATTCTAGTCGAATTATTTTAGATATTTTATAAAGAGTGTAATTTTATAGCTCTTACGATAGATTCTCTATTCCAACCTACTATCTCACAACAAACTTGACGTATATCTTGAGGTAGCTTTTGAGCTCCTCTTGGTTTTATAGCTATGAGAGGTTTTTTTAAACTTTTAGCTATCTCTATTTCAGCTTTTATCCAGTCTCTATGTGCAACATACATACCAGAAATGACTAAAACACAATTTACTGGTCTGATTTTATTGTAGATTTTTTTCTTTATGTCATCATCGGGTACAGATAAAAGTGATGAAATAAGTGGTTTGTCTTTTGGTGCTGAATAGTTTCGATATTTAAAATATGATGTTTCATCTAAAAAGTTAATAACTCTTTGATAAGAATCTCCATATTTCCATGCATGACTAATAAAAATATCATAAGTTTTAGAGTACATAGTTTCTCCTATTATTTAAAGTTTTTCAGTTTCTATTTGGTGAACATTGCCAGTTTTATCCTCAACTTCTTTGTACATATGTGCTGTACCTCCTGAACCATCGCCACCTTTGCCATCCCACAAAGTGATAAAGTGTACTTTATCAAAACCATAAGATAGTGCAGTATACAAAAGCCATTTATTACAGCGCTCATATGGATATCCATCTATATACTTTTCTGGAAGTTCTCCAAGTTCTGAAGGTGCGTGTCTGATACGATTATCAAGACTTTCTCTACAGATATTGTAGCGTTCTTTCCAGTCCTCATTACAGTGGTTTATAGACTTTTGAATAAATTTTGGCTCGTCAAATGGCTGCATCCATCTCACTTTTACCCCTAGGCTTTGACAAGCTTCTGTAAAAAGGATATCTCCACCACAAGCACCTTGGGTCAGTGCAAGATCTTCTTCACAAGCATCCAAATATTTTAATTTTTCTAAAATTTTTTCTTTGGCGATTGGTACTTTATCAGCTGGGAAACGTGGTATAGATCTGTCATGTGTATCTACCATATGCCCACTGAAAAGAAAAACTTTTCTAGGTCTCCACGTTTCTTTTGGCTTTTTGATTTCTTCTTTTTCAATAGTTTTTTTAAAAGTTTCTATTCCTATCAAAACATTATCTGGTTTAAACTTTAACTTGTTTAAAAATAATAGTTGAGATAAACATGAATCTAGAGCAAACCAGTCATTTTTACTTCTTGCTATGGCTTGTTTATATGCTTTTTTTACACTCTCCGGAGTACCTACTAATATTTCTAAATCACCAATAGTGGCTAAAGCCCAATAGTCATTTTTATCCTTTGCAGAATACCTTACTGCTCCAGACATGACTTCAATCTCCTCTTTGTATTTTTCATCACCTGTCAGATGTTGATAAAGCTCCATAAGAGTAAGTGCATTGATACCTGAGTAATAATGCGTTGTATCCAATTGATAAGCTTTTTTATAAACTTCTATTGCGTTTTCTAAGTAAGCAATTTCATCCGTTGCTTCTTCAATCATTATGTCAGATGTATATCCATCTACATCCCAAGACTCAATCCAAATATCTTTTTCAACTCGTCCAAGTAGGGATAGTGTTTCTGGATCATTTTTATATTTTTCAATTTGCAAAATATTGTTGTAATGTTGCTCAGCCTCTGCTAAAGTAAAACGGGATGTGCTCTTTAATGCTAGTCTTTGTAAACACATACCCTTTTCATGCAACCCCATAAGGTTCTCAGGCTCGACTTCTAAACCTCTATCCAATAGTTCCAAAGCAAATTTAAAATGTCCAGACTTTCTAAGATCTTGTCCAACTTGTATCCAAGCCTCAGCACGAAATGCTGCGATAGGAGCCTCGTCTGCTAAGACTAATATGTCTCCTATATGATGGTTTTTTCTTGCTAATTCAATCTTATCCTTCCACTTATCGTATTTTTCCCAAAACTCATTGATATCTCCCATACGCAATGATTTCCAGTCAGGCTCTTGAAGATTTGGTAGACTATTATAAACCGGACTGATTTTTCGTCCACGCCAAGACTTCATAGTCTCTTTTATTATAGAACTGAGTTGTTCGATATCATTTTCAAGTGTTTCTGGATCAAGTTTTCCCTCTTTTAAACCATATCGAAATTTTCGTTCAATATGGATATCAAAAGGTTTTTTGGAACCTGCTGCATAGGTTAAAATAACACCTCTAGATCTCAATGCATGACGTACTCCTAACTCATACCATACATTTGCATTTTCAATGGAAGTATCAACAAGTACTAAATCAGCTATCAATAATTCTTGAAACATATCGTCAATAATATTCCCCGCTCTTTTTTCATTATCTGCACGAAACACTTCTAAACCTGCTGCTTCTATAGACGGTTTTAAAAATTGATCATATATGTCATCGAAATTTACATTATTTCCATTAGCATCTTTTTTGGTTCCAAATGGCATAGCGACAAAGGCATGTGCTTTCATCTAAATACTCCTAACTTATTTTTATACAAATGATCCTAAATGCGATAAATTAACATATTTTTCAGCATAAGATTTTCCAACTTTTTGTATCTCTTTCATAGAGTTTATAGCATCCAATTCTTGAATAGACTTGGGTTTGATATGCTCTAGTCCAAGTTCTTCTAATCCTTTTTTTGTAACATCAGGATCATACCGAACATATGAAAAAAGCTCTTCACCAGTCCAGTTTGAATCTCCTCCTTTAGAGATAACCATATCTCCATATTCTCGATCTATCTGCAATCCAAAACGACAATGTCCTACCGTGCGACAAGCCATATCCCAACCTGCTGAGGCTGCATTCATAAGAGCTGAAGGTATATTTTTAGCATGATGAATAAGACTCATCTCATCGGTTTCAAGGTTATGCCAAGTTTTTGGAGCATTCCCTGTACCTACTGAGACTATAAGTAAATCATCAACTCCTGTATTCCAGTTGATATTGTAAGGTTTTGCAGTAGCCATTTGAAATGCTAAAAATGCTGGGTTATTATATGTAGTCACTCCTCCATCTACAAAGATAAATGTGTATTCTTCTGGTTCTCCCTTAGCAAAAGTAACAACTTCTGGTGGAAAATAGGTAGGTGCAGCCGTACTTGCACGAACTAATTGCCACAATGGAAGATTGAGATTACAATCTTTACGATCAGTTTGATTATATTTTGCAAAAGGATTATTAGTTACTGGCCATGGTGAATCTGTTGTTGCATTTCTCATGACAATCAATAGTATAGTTTTTAATTTATCACTTTCAAGTGT
>JADGDK010000188.1 GCA_016744895.1 Campylobacterales bacterium
GGTTCTTCCTGCTATGTCATAAGTATAAGTTGTATCTTTTGCCAACGGTGTGGTCTCTTTTGTGATATTTCCAAGTAGGTCATACTCATAAAGTGTTTCGTATCCTTTTGGATCTATCACTTTTGTCATCTGACCGATGGCATTGTAAGTTGCACTTGCTGTTAATAGTCCTGAAAGTGTAGAGCTTTGGAGTCTATTTAGAGTGTCATAAGAGAAATCCAAAGACTTACCAACTGCATCTTCAACTTTGGTTGGAAGTGAGAGGTCATTGTAAGAGGTTGTAGAAGTTGTGATACCTTTTGCATCTATAGAATTTGATGGTCTGTAGAGTTCATCGTACTCTGTTCCTGCATCATTACCATTTGCATCTATCACTTTTGTGAGATTACCAACTAAGTCATACTCAAATGAAAACTCATTGCCTTTTGGGTCTGTGACTTTTGATACTCTTCCAAATGAATCATACTCTTTTTTAGCAACTCGTCCTAGTATATCTTTTGACTCAATGAGTCGTCCTACTACATCATAAGTCGCTTCGATAGTGTTTCCATCTGGCAGGATTGTTTTTGTGAGAAGTCCATCAGTGTTGTACTCCATCTGAAGAGTTCTGTTTTTTGGATCAGTAATTTTTATCAAATCTCCATAACCGTTGTAGCCATAAGTAACACTATGATTTAGGGCATTTGTTGTTTTTGCAAGTCTGCCCTCTTTGTCGTATTCGTACTTTGTGACATTTCCTAATGGGTCTGTTACTGTGCTTACTTCTCCTAGAGGTGTATAAGTGTAAGAGACAGTTGCACCATTTGGCATCGTAACTCTCTCTATAAATCCTCTTGCATTGTAAGCATACTGTGTCGTATGTCCAAGTTGATTTATAGTTTTGGTTAATAGACTATTTGTATCGTACTCAAATGAAGAAGTTGTACCATCTGCATAAGTGATTTTTGTAAGGTTTGTGTTTGTATCGTACTCAAACTTTGTTACTTTGCCGTCTATGGATGTTAGTTGGATAAGGTTGTTGGCTGTATCGTAAAGGTATAGTGTGGATTGTCCTTGTGGATCTATAGACTTAGTGATAAGTCCTGCACTATTTCTCTCATAACTCCATTTTTTACCATTGGTATCTGTAATACTTTTTACTTTATTATTTGCATCATAATCAAAATCTACTGTTGTACCTGAACCTTCTATCTTTGTTGGTAGAAGCATATTAAATTCATGTGTTCTTATTATCCCATCAGGATAGGTCACATCTACACTATCTACTACCATATTTGCTAAGTCTCCACTATAAACAAAAGCAGTCTCATTTCCTCTAGCATCAAGTTGCGAAGTAGCTCTACCCTGTGCATCATAAGTATTTGTCACATAAGCTACTCCATCAACACCTAAAATTCTATCTATCAAATCAGCTGAATACTCATAACTTTCTGTATCACCATTTCTATTGGTATATGATGTCAAGTTTACACCATCGTAAGTATAAGAAATACTATTTCCTGCACTATCCATAATACCTGTAATTTGTCCTGAACCATTACGGCTAATAGTTGCCAAAAGTGTTCCAAAATTATCTTGTACTATCGTAGTAGAACCTGAATGCTCAAATACCAAACCTAAATCTTGTTTGTTGGTAATACCAATCAACTCTCCAGAGGTACTAAACTTGTATTTTGTACCAGAACTTTTAGTAACAACATATGCTCCTGATTCTGTAGTTAAGGTATCAGTTGAGTATAGAGAAACCCAACCATCTTTTGCTTTGATAAATAGGTCTTTTGAGTCTCCACCTTGCCATGAAACTTTGATGTTATTTGTATCAGAAATATCCATAATATTATCAATATTAAATTTCCATCCACGAATCGGTTCAAGAGAGTTATATAATCTTTTGATAATCAAAGGAATACCTGCTGTAGGAATTGTTAAATCACTATGAGAAAAATAGAAATTACCTGATGAAACATCTACTGGATCCATGATTTCTGAGCTAGAATGTGCTTGAGCATCAACAGAATTACCAGCTAGAAATATAGGTTCTGATTTAACTTTAACTGTCTTAAGTTCCGGATAATAAGATACAAGTTGAGTTCCTATGCTAGTAACTTCTTGAAGCATTTTGCTTTTCTCTTCTAATACTTGTCCATCTGTATCAACAGCATAGGCTGTATAAGTGATATCTAATACATGACTCACTGTTTTATCATAACCTTCAGGAAAGGCAATAGAAATCACACTACTTGTTGAAGTAGTAGATAAAAATTCAGTACCGTCAAATTTGGCTACAACCTTATATTTACTTGCACCTTTTGCATTAATAACTAATTTTCCACCATTAAAATTTTCTCTGAAACCTGCATTTATACTACCTAAAGATGTACCTGATGCTTCTGCTACAATATCTGATATAATTGTTTTAAATTGCTCTATTAAACTTGTACCATTTGTCATTTTTATGGCATCATCGGATAAAATAAGTGCATATTCTCTATATATTTTATCTTGATAACGACCATCTGAAATAACAGGTATAGAATAGATACTTGTAGAATCTAAAGCTGTTCTTGCTTTATCTATGATAATTTCATCTCCTGCATCTAAGTCTCGATCTGTATTGTATCCTCCACCATTTTCAGGCCCTTCATCAGATATGGGTACAACGATTTTAATTGTATCAGCTCTCCAGCCACTATAATAAGTAGCTAAATCATAAGTAGCAGGTCCCCAATCTTCAGGATGGTTTATAGTTGTACTATTCCCTATTTCACTTTTTACATTAGAACTAAGCCCCCAAGAAGTACTTGTGTACTCAATACCCCATGATTTTGTCTCTAAATCATAAATTGATGATAAATCATTGCCTACTGTTGATATAGCACTTTTTAAAGCTGAAGCCTCATCACTCATAGATCCTGATGTATCCATCGCAAAAATAATATCCACTTTTGTTTTTGCATAAAGTGTATTTGCTCCAAGTAATAGTGAGCATAATACTACCGATTGTAAAAATTTACTTTTTTTCATAACTATATCCCTCCTACTACATTTTGATTTATTAGATTGCCGTTGTCATCATAGGTATATTCTATGTACTTACCGTTGTTAAAATCTTCTTTGATAACTCTTCCTGCTTGGTCGTAAGTGTATGTTTTGTTTATACTAGTGGTAGTTGGTTCAGAAGAACCACCTTTAGTCTTCACAGAAATCGTTCCACTATCTCCACTACCCAATCTATTCACAGCCTTAACCATAAAACCATAACTCGTCCCGGCACTAAGTCCACCAATTGTCGCACAATGACATCCTGCCAAGACAGTTTTGACAAGTATTCCATCTTGGTAAATCTC
>JADGDK010000189.1 GCA_016744895.1 Campylobacterales bacterium
CTCTTACCCTTGAATGGATTATTGAAGCCTTTTTAAAAACAGAAAAAAAAGAATATTTTTTGACACTTTTTGATCAGGTGATGAAGGGTTCTCAAGATGATATTGAAAACTTTTTTCAACAAATGGGACAATTAGTTTTAATGAGCGCGCTTTCAGACAAAGAAGTAGAAAACATATGAAAAAAATAAATAGTATTATAATGATAACAGATAGTATAGTACCGATGGAAATATATGCAAAATTATTTTTAATTGTGCTGAAAATACAATTCATATATTAAACCTCAATATTAAATTTTAGAATTAAGGATTATACAGATATAAACTGAATAAATTATTATATTTTGTTGAATAAATAAAATATGTTTAATTATTAAGACAAAACTATGATATATTTAAGTTTTTTAATGAAAAATTGGGTTTTTATGAATATGTTTAATAAGAAATTAAACATATTTTCTATAAAATGGCTCGCTTTTAAATTCACACACACCAATCCTTGAACGGTTGCAACATTTGTTGTTGAGGGGTGTGGAGGCAAAAACCACATAAATTAACACAAGGAGTCATTGTCATGGTTACAATGAAAGATTTACTAGAATGCGGAGTCCACTTTGGACATCAAACAAGAAGATGGAATCCAAAGATGAAACCTTATATCTTTGGTGAGAGAAAAAATATCTATATTATTGATTTACAAAAAACTCTTAGATATTTTAGATATACCTATAACATCGTTAGAGATGCAGCTGCTGAAGGTAAGACAATTATGTTTGTTGGTACTAAAAAACAAGCAAGTGCAGCAGTGAAAGAACACGCAGAGAGTTGTGGTATGCCATATGTAAACCACAGATGGTTAGGTGGAATGTTAACAAACTACCAAACAATCAAAAAATCTATCAGAAAATTAGAAATTATTGAAAAAATGGAAGAAGAGGGTCAAATCGACCTTATGACTAAAAAAGAAGCTTTAATGCTTTCAAGAAAGAAGGCGAAACTTATGGATTATCTTGGTGGTATTAGAAATATGAAACAAGCACCTGATATGATTTTTATCGTTGATACAGTAAAAGAGAAAATTGCAGTTGCTGAAGCAAACTGTCTTAATATCCCTGTAGTTGCTCCAATCGATACAAACTGTGATCCAGATGTTGTTAGTTTCCCAATTCCTGGAAATGACGATGCAATTCGTTCAGTGCAACTTTTCTGTAGAGAGATGGCTGAAGCAATTAATGAAGGTAAATCACTTCGTGAGCAAGATAGTGCAGATGAAGGTAAAGAAGTATCTGGTGAAGCTGTAGCTTCTGGAGATATTAGTGACGCTGAAAAAGAAGCTTTAATTGATGAGGCTACTAAAGAGGGTGAAAAAGAAGACGCTAAAAAAGAGGAGAAATAATGGCAATTTCTGCTGGTATGGTTAAAGAACTCAGAGAACTCTCTGGAGCTGGTATGATGGATTGTAAAAAAGCACTTGTTGAGACTGAAGGAGATATCGATAAAGCGATGGATCTTCTTCGTGAAAAAGGTCTTGGTAAAGCAGCTAAAAAATCTGATAGACTTGCAAGTGAAGGTTTAGTTTCTGTTATTGTTAGTGATGATTTTTCAAAAGCTACAATTAGTGAAATTAATTCTGAAACAGACTTTGTTGCTCAAAATGATGGTTTTATTAACTTTACAAAAGATACAACAGCGCACTTACAAACAAGTGGTGCTGCAACACATGAAGAGCTTACAAAAACTCAAGTTAACGGTGTTGACTTTGAAGAATATTTTGGTACGGAAGTTTCTAAAATTGGTGAAAATGTAGTCTTAAGAAGATTTGCTACAATTTCTGCTGGTGAAAATGGTATTGTTAATGGTTATGGGCACTCAAATGGTAGAGTTGGTGTTATTATTGGCGCTGCATGTGATAGTGCTAAAACTGCTGAAGGTGCAAAAGAGCTTCTTAAAAATATCTCTATGCATGCATCTGCTATGAAACCATCAGTTTTAAGTTACAAAGATTTAGATCCTGAGTTTATCGAAAAAGAGAATGTTGCGATTAAAGCAGATATCGAAAAAGAGAACGAAGAGTTAAGAAGACTTAAAAAACAAGAAAAAAGAATTCCTCAGTTTGTAAGTAAATTACAGTTAACTGATGAAGCTTTAGCTTCTGCAAAAGCTGATATGGAAGCTGACCTTAAAGCACAAGGTAAACCTGAGAAAATTTGGGATAGAATTATTCCTGGTCAATTAGAAAGATTTGTAGCTGATAATACACAGCTTGATCAACAATTGGCACTATTAAGTCAATTTTTCGTAATGGATGATAAAAAAACTATTGAACAAGTTGTTGCAGAGAAAGCTGCTGAGCTTGGTGGAACAATAGAATTAGTTGATTACATCAAATATGATTTAGGTGAAGGTCTAGAGAAAAAAGTAGACGATTTTGCTGCTGAGGTTGAAGCGCAATTAAAATAAAAACCAAAAGGATAGAATTATGAATACTGTAACTTCGCATCATGATTCTATCCATGAGGCAAGAGGTGCAAAAAGCATCATGCATGCCTCAAATATCTCACATGCATTTGATTACACACTATTTGAAAATGTTGATATCAATATCCACCAAAAAGAGACTATTGCAGTTCTAGGTGTTAGTGGAAGTGGAAAATCAACGCTTCTTCATATCTTAGCTACGCTTTTAAAACCCCAACATGGTGAAGTGATTTATGATAAAGGTTTTATGTATGAACAAGGCGATAAAAAACTCCTTGATATACGCAGACATGATATAGGTATTATTTTTCAATCGCACTATCTTTTCAAAGGGTTTACTGTTAAAGAAAATTTGGAAATATCTTCGATGATTTCAGGTAATAGTATCGATATGGATTTGATTAAAAAACTTAAGATAGAAGATACACTGCACCAAAATGTTTCTGAACTTTCAGGTGGTCAGCAACAACGTGTTTCAATTGCCAGAGTGCTTCTTAAAAAACCAAAACTTATTTTTGCAGATGAGCCTACAGGAAATCTCGATCGTCAAACGGCAAATGAAGTGATGGATGTGATGCTTGAATTTGTAGAATTGAATAATGCAGGTCTCTTTATCGTTACTCATGATGAAAAAGTGGCAAGTCGTTGCAATAGTGCTTACAGATTACAAGATAAGAGGCTTTTACCCGTTAGGTTATAAGCTATGACTCAGTTAGCTGATTTTATAACCGAAAATAATGCAATTGTATTTTTTTTACTTTTCTCAAGAATTAGTGGTGTTATAACTTTTTTCCCATTTTACTC
>JADGDK010000018.1 GCA_016744895.1 Campylobacterales bacterium
TCTTCGAGTTGACCATTTTTATAGCTGTAGTCTATTTTATAACTGTTTGGATGGGTTATAGAGGCTACAAATCCTGTCTCTGGGTAGTAGTCTGTTTTTGTGTTGAAGGTGCCGCTTCCTGCTATGGTTGTTTTTGCATTGATAACTCTTAGTGCATTATCATAAGAGTACTCTTTGTCTATATCGTTTGAGTAGACTCCTGTGAGTGCTCCTATGACTTTTGTGTCATAAAGCCATGTTGCACTGTTCCAACTTCCATTGTTTGCATCTCTCTCATCTTTTCTTATCATCCTGCCTAATTTATCATAAGCGATAAAGGTGTTGTGTAGGTTTGCATCTATTTGACGGGTTAATTCTCCAAGGGCGTTGTGTTCGTAGTACCATATACCCATGTCGGGATCTACCATCTTTAGTTTATGTCCAAGGTTATCGTAGGTTATAGAGATAGTAGTGAGTTCATTTTCTCCTCTTGTTGTCTCTAATAGTTGTCCTTTTGCATCGTAGGTGTATGTCATGATACTCTCATCATTACTGCCAAATGCATCTATCACTTCTACTACTTTTCCTTTTGCATTTTTAGTGACTACTTTTTTATGATCTTTTGAATTGGTATAAGTGGTAGTAAGTCCATTGTAGGTGACAGAGTTTGAGATCTCCCCTGTTCCGTCTGGAGATGGACTATCTACTTGATATACTCTTCCGTAGGTATCATAATGGTTTGTGGTGGTTCCTATTGCTGGAGCCTCTTTGGTTTTTAATTGTCCTTTTGCGTTGTAACTGTTTGTAGCGTGGGCAATTTTCTGATCATCTTTATCTATCGTGTAGCCACCTACTACTCTTGAAAACTTATCATATACCACTCTGCTAAACGGTGTTGTGTCTCCAAAAGTTACAATACTGTATGTTCCAGTTTGTATGTCATCTATATCATAGGTATGATTCCAATATTGATGGGTGCTATCTGCTCTGTGTTCAGCAACCTTTTTACCCATTTTGTCATATTCCCAAGTGGTGGTTTTACCATTTGGTCCTGTGAGGGAAAGTAAGGCTCCATTTGATATCTCATAGCTTCTTTGTTCACTATGCCCTAAGGCATTTGTGATAGTGGTTAAAAATCTATGATTATAAGTATCTGCATACTCATAATATGTCGTTCTTGGTGCAACTCCTGTACCAAATATAGTCTCGCTCTCTTTATTGCCGTAAATATCATAGGTATAGGTTTTAGTGAGGCTCTTTTGTGCGTCTGCTCCTGCTGTTTCACTAGTTAGGATACCTGTATCTAAGTCATAGGTAAAACTTGCTTTTTGAGTGATGGTATTGCCATCGTCTATATGTGTAACGGTGGACTCTTTTAATCTTCCTGTAATCCATACTTTCGTTTCATCTACATCATAATAGAGGTTGTTTACTATAGTTTCATAGGTCTTATCTGTCAGATCATTTTTAATGATAGTACTAGTGTTGCGTGTATCTCCATATCCATCTATACTAACTTCCATAGTTGTAGTTGAAGAGATATTATCAAGGTAGTCAACAGACTCTGTTATCTCAGGATAGAGCATATAAACTTGACTATTATTAATATATGGTGTTTTATAATAAGTGTTGCTTGTTAAACTTATGATATTATCGTCAATACTAGTCACACTAGAATCAACAGTCCCTGTAAGTGGAAAGGTTTGATTATAGTTAGTACTTACTGCTGTGTTTGTTGCTTCATCAGTTACCAAGATAGTTGCAAATCCTTGTGAACCTCTTTCTCTATTGACTACATAGCCAGAGTATTCATAAGTGATATCATTTTTTTCATTTCCTACACCATTTAGTGAACTTACTTTTGAAACAACACTTAAAGGTGGTGTAATCTCGATATTGTCATCGCTTGTTAAGTCTTGTTGGCTGTAAACATTTGTGTTTGTAAGTGGGCTGTATTTGATATCAATATCTTGATCTAAGTTGTTATAGATCCTTGTGATTAGTGGTTTTTTGAGTTGATTTGGATAGTAGAGTAAACCATTATTATCTGATCTATAGTAGATATCAATAAGTCCATCTCCGTTGATGTCTGTAACCCCTATACTATAGATATTATCATCACTGCTATCACCATAATTATCACCGCCATCTTTTAAAATAGTTGAACTATAAGTTGCTTCAAAATTGAAACCTGTTGATCTAAACACTTGTATACCATCATCTCCTCTAAAGAGAAGATCCGATTTTGCATCACCATTGATATCTAAAAATTGAATAGTATTCCAATTATCTTCATTATTGCACCCACCATGTGCACTATCACCATTTGCACAGATATTAGTATCAATATCTGCTGTTCGGTAAAGTCCTTTTCCATGGTTAAAATGGCATTTAATTCCAGTAGTTGAGCGATAACAGAGATCAGTTAAACCATCTCCATTGATATCTGGATTAAAAATATAAGGACGACTACCTGAATCATCTTTGAGGATTGTTGAACGATAGTAAAGCTCAAACCCAGAATCTATTGATTTGTAGATTTTAAGGCCATTATTACTTACAAAAAAGAGGTCATCTTTACTATCACCATTCATATCTAAAAATCGAATTGTATCCCAGTTCTCTTGACTGTCACACCCTCCATGTTCACTATCATTATTACTACAAATTCCAGTAGAAATTGGAGTTTCACTATATCCTGTACCATTATTATTAAGATGGCATTTTATACCCTCTGTGGTTGAACGGTAACAGATATCTGCGTAGCTATCTCCGTTGATATCTGTATGATGTATATCTGCTATATTGCTATGAAGAATTGTTGATCCCCAATGATACGTAAAACCATCTCCAGTTGACTTATAGACTCTTATGCCCGCATCACTTCTAAAAAATAAGTCAGATTTAGTATCACCATCTATATCTAGAAATTGGATCGATTTCCAATTATCTTGATCATCACATCCACCATGTGCACTATCAGGGTTTTCATCAATAGGACTTTTACATATGGTAGTTGAAATTGGTGTTGGATTATAACCATTGTTATGATCATTTAATTGGCACTTTATACCATCATTTGAACGATAACAAATATCTGCTAAACCATCTCCATTGATATCTGGGTGAAAGAGGTATGGAATATTATTATTGCCATTTTGAGCATTAGTTAACAAATTTGAGATAATGAGACTATTTTCATTAAAATATGAAGTTGTTTCTTCTTCTCCTTCGTCACTCCAGGCAAAATGGAGTTCTTCTAATGCTGTATCTTTTACAACTTCTGTGATAGACTCTATTCTATCTTTAGTATTTAATTCTTTATATTTTATGATATATGAAGATATACTATCATCATTGGCAATTACATCAATTTGCTTTACTCTTTGTGACATATTGTAGGTTCCTCCTGCAATATGTCCTGATATTGGATCTTTTTTAAGCTCATAGTCAAATATTATTTTTCCACCGCTGTATAGAACTTCTTTGATACTCCTCTCATATTTTTCAGTATCTAAATTATATAAAAAAGAGATCTCATTTCCTGAGTTTTCAAATTTGTCACTTATCTTATTTATTGCCCAGCTCATTGTAATAGTGGTAGAGTTATAATTTGAATCTCTTGACATTTTTGCTAGATCATGCTCCTCAACTGTTACACGAGAATCATCACTATTTCCATACTCATAAATAAGTCCGCTTTTGGTGTATACTTTCCAATGTTTTGGACCATAATTATTAATATCTTGAGCAATAATTTTTGAATAGTTATCGATCTCTGTTTTATACTCATCATTTCCGATATATATAAGTCTTTGTCCATCAAGACAATAGTTATCTTCATCATCTAAACTTATAGGTTTTATTACACCATCAACTGCCTTTGTACTAGGACATCTTGTGATAACACTTAGTCCTCCTATACCCCAACCTTTTCCAAGATAACCATCACCTCCAGAGGAGTTATAGTTGAGTGAAAGTTTAGGTTGCATCCCTGCACGACCTGCTGGAACAACAATGTCTAGCGCATAATTGGCTGAGCCTTGATTGACACTTAGTACTCCTTTAGTACTACCAATGATCTCATTTTCAGTAAATTCAGATGCTAAAACCTTTCCACTTGAGGGTGTTTCACTTGTGATCGTAATCACTGGATTCGGATCTTGTGCATCAGGGATTCCATCATCATCTGTATCACTATTAAAAGGATCCGTACCAAGTTCTCTTTCTCTAATATCTGATAGCCCATCATCATCACTATCAAGTGCATCTTCGTCATTAACGCCTACAGCATTGTCATCTGTAAATGTGATACGATCTATCCATATTGGTCCAACACTACTTGAAGAGGTTAATATAACTTTAGGTGTAAAAAAGACTTCTCCCTCTTGTGGTTTCACTTCCATATAAACAGTTTCCCATTTATCGCTGACACTATTGCTCCATCTTTTACTGATGAGATTTCTCTTGAAATTTTTATTGGTACCTCTAAATGATCCAAATAGTTCAATAGTTGGGTTTTTACCAATAGCAGACCTTGTACGAATAGATAAAGTATAAGTTTTTCCGCTCTCTACAGGTATTAAATTATTCCAATCTGTGAAAAATCTATCTCGTTGACTCCAATCGCTATGGGTTGTCGTAAGTTTGATAGATCCAGTACCGTTATCATCTGAAACTATGGAGTCATAAAGGGCTCCATTATCTAAATACCAAGTATCAGTTCCTATAAAATTTCCATTTGAAAGAAGATTTGATGCATCGCTACCTATGCCTGAAGCACTTGCTGTTTTTGCTGTGATATTTACATCAATTCCATTGTCTAAATCGATACTGTTAACTGCTTTTACCACATATGTGTAATTTGTATCTGCTTTTAAATGTTCATCTTTGTATTTTATGCTGTTAGGCAGTAGCGCTGCAACAAATGAACCATCTCTATACACAAGGTATGCATCTTCATCATTGGCATTATCTGTCCATGCTATTTCTATGGTATCTTCGGTATTGCTTATTGTATGTAAATTACTTGGTTCTTGTGGAGAAGTTGTCGGCTCAGAACTTTCATTGTTTTCTCCATCTGTTTCAAAAGTTACTTCATCAACCCAAAAAGGTCCTATGGGGCTATCTGAAGTTGTCAGCACATTCAAAGTAACAAATTTTTCTCCACTTGCAGGTTCTACAGTAACTGAGACATTTTCCCAAGTATCGGTTTGAGTATTACTCCATCTTGTACCTATATCATTTCTTATATATCTTCGATCTTCATCTCTATAGGTAGCAAAAATTTCAAGTTTAGGCTTAACGCTTTGTGTTGTATAAACTTTCATAGAGAGTGTATATGTTTTTCCCTCTTCTACAGGGATCATATAATCCCAAGCACTTGAAAGACGATCACGCTGTGTCCAGTCAGAACTTACTTGAGTAATTTTGATAGAACCTGATCCACTAGTTGTAGATCTACTACTATCATAAGTGGCTCCATTTGCAAGATACCAACCAGTTGTACCATTGAACTGTGAATTGATTTCATATGCAAATAGTGAAGTAAATGTAAATGTCAGAAGCATTGCGATTTTTGAGAGTAATTTCATAATATATCCTTATTATTCGTAGTCATCTTGGAAATCATTAGATGTGCTTCTATGTGATAAAAGCATTCTCTTATGGGCAGCTAGGGTTCTGTTGTGTTTGATTTTACTTGTATTAGTTCTCTGGTAAGTATTTTCATTTACTGGTGTATACGGAACACTTTCTTCAAGATAGTTAGACGCTTCAATCTCATTTTCAATCCGACTAATAAAAATGTTTGTATCTTCTTTTTCATACTGTTTTACAACAGCACTTTTTGAGTTAATATGTTGTCTCTTTTTCCTCTTTTCCATATAAGTACTGAGATTATTTTTCATAGTTTGAGGTTTTTTTTGGATATTATCAGAGATATTTTTACGCTCATTAATGATATTATCTTCTTTTTCATGTTCATATGTTACGTTTTCATATGCAACTTTAGGACTTGTTTTTGAAATATCATCTTTCCCATTGTTAAAGAAAATATAGAGCATAGTGACCATTGATACCAAAAAAACTGATATCAAAACAAAAGATGATTTTTGATTCATGATGTTATCTCCTATAATATTTTGATAAAAGTAACATCGAATTAAAAACTATTTAACTTTAGGGATTTTTATAAATAGTAGATTTATTTGAAAAAAAGTTACAAAAGGTTACAGTTAAAGATATTTAATTTTTAACTGTAACTCTATTACAGTACTTACTTAAATAACCAATTAGTCTCTATCTAAGTCACTCTCCTCTAGAGTTCCTCTTAATACAATAAATGATACTCTCATACTATGAAAGAGATCATATTAGTAGCTATAAATTCACGATACACACATACTGCCATTGGGCTTAGGTACCTTTATGCAAATTTAAAAGAACTTCAAGAAGAAGCTGAAATTTTAGAATTTGTTATAGGAGAACAAGTACAAACTTTGGCAGAGAAAATTTTACTGCATCAACCAAAGATTATTGGAATTGGAACTTATATTTGGAATGTAACAGATGTTCATGATCTTATAGAAGTCATTAAAAAAGTATCACCCGAAACAAAAATCGTACTTGGAGGTCCTGAGGCGAGTCATCAACCATTTCGAGTCAATTTTGATCTTGCTGATTTTATCATCCAAGGAGAGGGAGAGATCAGTTTTTATAAACTATGTCGTGACATACTTGATAAAAAAGAGCGTGAAACAAAAATTATAAAAGCGCAAATGCCACAACTCAAAGCATTAACGCTTCCCTATGCATACTACACCGAACATGATGTAAAACATCGCTACATGTATGTTGAAGCCAGCCGTGGATGTCCATTTGAGTGTGAGTTTTGTCTCTCAGCAATTGATGAAAAAGTACGGCAATTTGACATGGATATTTTACTTGATGCGTTTGAAATGTTATGGCAAAAAGGTGCTCGAAATTTTAAATTTATCGATAGAACTTTCAATATAAACATAAAATATGCCAATCGGCTTATGGATTTTTTTCTTGCAAAAAAAGAACCTTATTCACTTCATTTTGAGGTGATACCTGACCATTTTCCTGAAGCTTTAAAAGAGAGAATCATCCAGTTTCCTCCAACAACTTTGCAACTAGAAATTGGTATCCAAACTCTAAATCCAGAAATTTTGGACAATATAAATCGAAAAATGAATTTAAATAAAGTGAAAAAAAATATCACATTTTTAGAAAACGAAACTCATGCCCACCTTCATGTGGATCTCATTGTGGGACTTCCAGGTGAATCACAAGAGAGTTTTGCCAAAAATTTAAATAGACTCAAAAGCATGACAAATTCAGAAATCCAAATAGGAATACTTAAAAAACTCTCAGGAACCACACTACATCGACATGATCTAAAGTATGGCATGGTCTACAGTGATAAACCCCCTTATGATATCTTGAAAAATAACCATTTGAGTTTTGAGATGATTCAAAAGATGAAACGATTTGCGCGATTTTGGGATTTGGCGTATAACAGTGGAAATTTTAAAAAAACGGTTGATTATATTTTTGCAGAGGATGTGTTTACTGGATTTTATGATTTTAGTGAGTGGATTTACAGTCAAACTGAATCAACATGGCAAATATCATTAAATCGACTAAGTGAACTTATTTTTAACTACTTAACGGAGTATAAATCATTTAACAAAGAGATGATTGCAGACTCAATTTTATCAGATATCATGAGAGTCAATGGACGTAAGATTCCTGAATTTTTAAGACAACATCTCTCGCATATACCTGATTTGAGAAAAGGAAACCTCACAAAACACAACAAAAGGCAAGTTTTACGCTCATAAATCAACTTAATACATAAAAAAAGAATATTTTCATTAAAATTCATATATAATTAAAAGTTATGAGCACAGATAAAATAAGCAATCTTATAGATTCAATAGACTTTTTTAAAACATTAGATAATGATCTGCTTACAGATATGTTCAAGCATGCTTCTATGCACTCTTTTTATGAAGGTCAAATTCTCTTTTTCGAAGATGATGATATTGAAAAGGTGTACTACTTAATTGACGGTTCGATCAAATTTTACAAAGTAGATAGATTTGATAATGAAGTCTTCTTGTATAAACTCTTTGGACCTAAACTAATCTTTGATCTCTCTAAATTTGGTAATACCTCTATTATCAAATGTTTTGCAAATGCAGAATTTGATGAAGATAGTACTGTTTTAGCTATTGATAATGCATGGTTTGAAAAAAATTACCTTGCAAATGAGCGTTTAATGCACAACGTCATGAAAGAATCCTTCTCAATGATCGCTCAACTTCAATGTATCATAAATCGTGATGTTGTTTTTGACGGGACTGCAAAAGTAGCCCATTTTCTTGCTACGGATCTAAGCACTTACAACAGACTTAAAAAACATGAAATAGCATATATGCTTCATATTCAACCTGAAACACTTTCAAGAATTGTAAAAAAGTTAGCAAGAAATGAGATCATAACCACAGATAAAAATTGTGTCAGCATTAACAACCTAAATAAATTAAAGGAAATCTATGAGTAAAGTACCATCTACCTCAAAACTTGTCAATAAAGTAAAAATTATTGGTGGACTTTTATCATTGGTTATTTTTGTCATTATTCTACTTGGAATTATTATGAGTAAAAAAGCTGAGCGGGACTCATTTGTGATCAATATCGCTGGAAAAGAGCGAATGCTTTCACAAAGAATTACAAAAGATATCTACTTTATAAAAGCAAAAGATTCATTTGACTTTGTAGATCTTGATAGAAGTATTGCAGAGTTTAATTTTCACCTTAACAGCTTAAAAAAAGGCGATAAAAACCTTAACATTGATGCCCCTGCAACTATGAAAATTGCACAAAAACTTCTTGAGGTTTCAGATATTTGGAGTCCTTTTCCTATCATAGTAGAAGCGTTAAAATCAAATATCATACAAATTAAAAAAGATAAAGATCTTTATATGGAACACCTAAATACACTTTTAGAGTTCTCAGACAAAATTGTTTCACAAATGGTCAAAGATAAACTTCCTCATCATTATGTTAATCTTTCAGGCAGACAAAGAATGCTCTCACAGCGTATGACACTTTACTTTGATAGATACCTTAAAACTAACAATGAAAATGACTATTTTCAATTTAATAATGCACAAAAACTCTATGATATTACAATTAAAAACTTTCTAAATGATAAAGCTATTAATCAAAAACATGAGTTATTAACATTGATAGAGAGAAATCATACATTTTGGCAAGAGTATAAAATCTTTATCAATACTATGATGGAAAAAGAAAAAGAGATTAATGCATATATTACTTATATACAAGAGAACAATGTTAATCTTTTAAATACTATGGATGAGGCAGTTTGGCTCTATACAGAAAATTCAGAAAGTAAAATCAACTTTTTAAAAAACTTTCAATATAGCGCAGGTATTATCGCTTTGCTTATTATGCTTTACTCATATCTACTGACAAAAGATTTAGAAATGCACTTAAATATATTTGTTCAAAAAGTAAAGAATTTAGCATCATCAGAAATTACAAATCAACAAGATATGCATATTGACTTTACATGTGAAGCAGAACTCAAAGAAGCATCATCACATATCAACCAATTTACAAAAAAAGTCAATCTTGCAATGGAGCGTTCAGAAGATGCTGTTAAAAAAACTGAAGATGCGATACTCCAACTTCAAGAAATTTCACAAGAGGTAGACAATGCACTTATTGATGCCAAAATTGATGATACTCACAAAAAAAGCCTTAATAAAAACCTTGACAATACGGAAGATATTGCTATCGAATCCACAGAAAACCTACTTCATGTTTCCAAGCTGCTAAAGCAATTACAGAAAAATTTGGGTAACATTTCGCAAACATATAATGATAGCATTAAAAATACTACACAAAAGAAGCAAAATGGATAGAATCAAAGATATACCTATATTTTCAAAATTAAGTGATAAAAACCTTAAAGCCTTAGAAAAAATTTCACATTTTAAAAATTATAATTCAGATGAAATTGTCTTTTATGAAGGAGACGATCCAGGAACACTTTATATACTCACTGAAGGGGTTTTAAGACTCTATAAAACAGATGCAAAAGGGAACGAACTCTATATACATCAATTCACACCTACTGGTATGGTTGGGGAACTTGCATGTTTTGAAAATATAAACTATCCTGCAACTGCAAGATTTGTTACCAAGGGGCAAATTCTTAAAATTGATTATAAAAGACTTGAAAAAGATTTTTTTCAAAATCCAGAAGTATGCATGGAAATTATAAAGTCCTTGACTAAAAAAGTCAAAATTTTATCTAATGTAATCCATACAGAGATGATACTAACATCTGAGGCAAAGGTTGCAAAAATCATTGTTGAACATGGAGAATTATTTGAAACTCATAGAAACACACAAATTGCTTCAATCCTAAACATAACCCCAGAAACACTCTCTCGAATCCTTACGCGCTTTAAAAAATCCGACCTTATTTCTGTAGAAAAAAACCATAAAATCAAAATTCTTAATACTGTAAAATTAACTACTATTTTTGAATAATATATTATTATTAATATTTATTTAAGTCCAAATTGACACAGGTCAAAGATAATTTGATTTAAATATCTTATAATTCTTGGGTAAAGTCAGAAGGAGAGCTATCTATGGAAGAAATCTTAATCGTAAGACCGGAAATTCCAATAGAGGACTTTTTGACTGTATTTGTATCGGGTGCTCTAGTGATTATTTTTGGAGCAGCTTATGTCGGTGTCTTTACACTTGTAAAGATTAAAAAGCTTAAAAGCTACTATATGCCTCTAGCATATCTGTTTTGGGCGTTACTTACTTACTGTTTATATCTTCTTAGTGATCTTATCGGTAGTGAACCTTTTACACAAAAGGCACTAATGGTGGCAATGATTGCATATTTTATCTTTCCTCATTTTATTTACTATTTGATGGATAAAACACATGAAGCATATGAGCATTAAATCAACATTTTAAGGAGGTAGATATGGAAGAAAGACCAACATCTGTCTGGGGCAGTAATGACTTTTGGCAGCGTTCAGCTGCTTGGGTAACTGGTTTTGCTGCGATACTACTTATTTGGCTTACGTTTGATACGGGAGCACAAATTGCGATGGGATCTGATGATGATCTTAAAAACGGTGTTACTAAAAGGGTTCCAGCCCCAACAGTAATCAACTACAAGATTACATACGAAATGAGTGACACTAGAGGTCATGAAGTTCCAGTAATTGGAGAGAAAGAGCTATTTTTTGGTAAAGAGCAAAGTGTAGAAGAGGCAGCAGCACTGTTGCATGTTGGTAAACTTACTTCTCAATCAAAAAACTGCATGAACTGCCATACACTTTTAGGAAATGGTGCATATTATGCTCCAGATCTTACAAAAGCTTGGTTAGATCCAGCGTGGAGTGACAACGGTCCATATCTTGGAATGACAGGGAAAAGTACTAGAGAAGAAGCAATGGCTGAATTTTTAATGCACCCTTCAACTTATCCTACGCACTCTAGAATGATGCCAGATCTTGGTATTACAGAAGATGAAGCTAAAGGTTTAGTTGCGTTTATGAAACATATGAGTTCAATCGATACAAATGGTTTCCCAAGAAACTTTGGTAGAATGCAAGGAGCAATCCATGGTAAATAGTATAAAAAATAACAAATTTACTTATGAATCAGAAAAATTAGGGATGATGTACTTTAGAGTTGCTATCATCTTACTAGGCGCTCAACTTTTAATAGGTCTTATCGCTGCGATTCAGTTTTTGTATCCTAGTTTCTTATTTGAAATTTTTGATTTTTCTGTAGCTCGTATGGTACATATAAATGCACTTGTTGTCTGGATGGTTTACGGAATGGTTGGGGCAGTTTATCTGTTACTTCCTTCTGAAACTGGTATAGAAACAGTTGGTGTTGGTATCGGTAAACTTCTATTTTGGGTATTAACAGCTGCAGTTACTGTTGTAGTTCTTGTTTATATCTTTGTTCAAGTTGGTGCTGGTACTGAAGAGAGTTTATGGCTAATTCACGAGGGTAGAGAGTATATCGAAGCTCCAAGATGGGCTGATATCGGTATCGTTGTTGTTGTTGTTGGTTTTGTAATCAGTGTTTACGCAACTGCTATCAAAGGTACAAGAACAGGTATTATGACAGTTATGATGGCTAACCTTTTAGCACTTGCTGGTCTATATCTTACAGGTATGTTCTATACTGACAATATCTCAGTTGATCAATTCTGGTGGTGGTGGATTATACATCTATGGGTTGAAGCTACATGGGAAGTATATGTTGCTACTATTGCTGCTTGGGCATTGATCCAAATCATCGGTGCAAAAAGAGAAATCGTTGAAATGTGGTTATGGATTGAAGTTGCAATGTTATTTGGTTCAGGAATCTTGGGTCTCGGACATCACTACTTCTGGATCGGTACTCCTGAGTACTGGTGGGAAATCGGTGCACTATTTTCAGCACTAGAGCCTGTTCCATTGGTTGCGATGTTAGTTCACGTTATCTATGACTGGGGTAAACAAACAGGAGCTGCTGGTGGTAAACAAGTTCTTACAAACACACCTGCTTTTGCTTGGATTATTGCTAATGGTTTTGGTAACTTTTTAGGTGCTGGTGTTTGGGGCTTTTTCCATACATTACCACAGGTAAATATCTATACACATGGAACACAGTTTACTAGTTCACATGGTCACTTTGCGTTTTGGGGAGCATATGCCACAATCCTTATCGGAATGTTCTATATGGGAATCCAACGTGCAAATGGCATAAAAGTTATGAAAATGTCAAAAAATGCAAAATGGGCAATAGCACTTCTTCATATTGGTATGTTAGGAATGGTTGTAGCACTTCTTATTTCTGGATATGGTCAAGTACTAATCGAAAGAGCACAATTTGGTGCGACATGGGAAGGTTTCTTTATCTCTCAAAATGCAACATGGTTTGTTCAAGGTATAGCTTGGAGAGCAGTGATGGGTGTTGTGATGATTATTGGTTTTGTATATCTAGTTCTAGATTTACTTACAATTGGTAAAAGTGACAGAAATATAAATTCATAGGTGGCGTAAGCTTAGTTAAATATCGGGTTATTTACCCGCTATGAAAAAGATTTAAGGAGAAACAATGTTTGAACCATTTACAGATGTAGTACCCAGTATATTTGGAACACTGAATCAGTATCCAATGTTACTAACAATTGTACTTCATACTATTATAATACTTCCAATGTTTTGGATCTATTCTAGTGAAAAGAAGAAACTAAATAAATAATTATAAGATATAATTTATGTTATAATTATGTGTGTGAGAATGGCTGTATTAAAAACTTTATATAAGGAGGCAAAATGAAGTTAAGTAAAATTTTAAGTTTAGTTGCTGCAACGAGTGTTGCGGCTGTAGGTCTACAAGCAGGTGAGATTAAGTTGTCAGAGGAAGAAATGAAAGCGGCGACGCAAGTATATTTCGATAGATGTGCAGGTTGTCACGGTATGTTAAGAAAAGGTGCACTAGGACCTAATCTTGAGCCAAAGAAATCTAAAGAGATGGGTACTGAAGCTCTTAAAATGATTATCAACGATGGTACGCCAGGTGGTATGCCAGGTTGGGGTAAATCAGGAGAGTTAACACCTGCTGAAACAGAGTTGATGGCTAAATATATCCAAATTGACGCGCCAACACCACCAGAGAAATCTATGGCTGATATGAAAGCAAGTCATAAAGTACTTATTCCTGTATCAGATCGTCCAACAAAACCAGAAGCTGGAGCTGAAAACTGGAAAGATTACTTTGCAGTAATTTTAAGAGATGTAGGACAAATTGCTATCATTGATGGTAAAACTAAGAAAATCATGTCAGTTGTTCCTTCAGGATATGCAACTCACATTACAAGAACTGGTGCAAGTGGACGTTACATGTATGTAATCGGTAGAGATGGTAAAGCATCTATGATCGATTTATGGATGAAAGAGCCAAAGAACGTTGCAGAATTTAGACCATGTAATGATGCAAGAAGTATCGATACTTCTAAGCATAAAGATTATATGGATAAATATGCGGTTATCGGTTGTTACTGGCCACCATCAATTGTAACTGTTGACGCTGATACACTAGAGCCAATGAAAATTGTTTCTACAGCAAGTTACACATATGATGAGAATGTATATACAAGAGAAGCGCGTGTTGCTGCGATTATCGCATCTCACCATAAACCAGAGTGGATTATCAATGTAAAAGAGACTGGTCAAGTATGGTTATATGACTACTCAAATGTTATGAATCCAAAAATTACTATGGTTGAGGCTGAGAGATTCCTTCACGATGGTGGTTGGGATCTATCAAAAAGATATTTCATGTCAGCTGCAAATGCTAGAGATGTAATTTCTGTAATTGATACTCAAGAAGGAAAACTTGTTAAAAATATTCCTTCACAAGGTACTAAGCCGCATCCAGGTCGTGGTGCAAACGTAGATCATAAAACACTTGGTCCAGTTTGGATTACAGGTCATATCGGATCTAACGATATCGTTGCTATTGGTACTGATCCAGTAAATCATCCTGATAATGCATGGAAAGTTGTTAAGAAATTTGCACTTCCAGGTGAAGGTGGTGGTAACTTATTTGTTAAAACACACCCAGCTAGTAAATATATCTTTGCTGATCGTCCAGTGAATCCGGATAGAAAACTTCAAACTCAAATCTATGTAATAGACAAAGAGAAATTAGAAGTTGTTAAAACTATACCAATTCCTGAGAAATATCTTAAATCAGCTGATCCAAAAGTTAAAGCTAGAGGACCAGTACACTTTGAGTTTAATGCAGATGGTTCAGAAGTATGGACAAGTATTTGGGGTAACAAACTTACTTCATCTCCAATCCTAGTTTTTGATTCAAATACACTTGAACTTAAAAATGTAATTGATGATAAAAGACTTATCACACCAACAGGTAAGTTTAATGTTACAAATACAATGAAAGATATTTACTAATATTTAACATTGTCAAAATGATATCGAGCTTCGGCTCGGTATTATCTTTTTCTTACTATAATACAAATCAAAATATAACATTTCAAGGGATTTATGATGAGAGCCCATCTACTACTATCTACACTTCTAGCAAGCACACTTTTTTTACAATCAGCCAATGCAATCGATAGCGCATCTGGACACCTGGTTGAAGCAATACCTAAAAAAGATGTAGGAAAAGAAGTCTATGAAAAATACTGTATGGATTGTCACCATAAAGATCGTATCGGAATTGCTGGTCCACCACTCATACCTGCATTTTTGAGAAAATACAAATTAAAAGATTTGGTACCTAAAATTAGAAATGGTTTTCCACAAACACTTATGCCCTCTTATGAATTTTTAAGCACATGGGAGCTTATGGAAGTATCAAGATATATAAAAAAGCCCGTAAAAGATTATAACTGGGGCACAGAAGAGATCAAAAACTCTATTGTAAAATTTGACGATAAGAAAAAAGACCTTGGTATCAAAGATATCGAACAAGTACTACCTGTAGTTGAAAGAGATGGTGGATATGTCTGGATTATGGAAGATGAAAAAATACTTGATAAATTTCCTTTAAAAAACGTCCACGGTGGTATCAAATATCAATTTCCTAAAGCTGAAAATATTTTTGTTCCAACACGTGATGGTTGGGTAGAACGCTACTCTCTAGCTGAGGGGCGACGTATTGCAAAAGCAAGACCTTGTATCAATCTAAGAAATGTCTCACTAAGTCGTGATGGAGAAAAAGTTATTGCAACGTGTCTATTGCCAGAACAGATGGTTGTTATGGATAGTGCCACTTTAGAGCCTACAAAACTTACAAAACTAGATGGAAAAGTTTCAGCACTTTATGAATTTTATTCTAAAGATGAGATGATTTTTACCTATCGAGATAAACCTTTAGTTGGTGTTGTAGATAGTAAAACTTTTGATATTAAATACACAAAAATAGAAGAACCTATAGAAGATTTTTTTATCGATCCTTTTGATAAATTTCTTATCGCAACAGCAAGACATGGAAAAGTACTTCGTATGTATGATGTCGAAACACTAAAACCTGTATTTGAACACGCTATGGAAGGAATGCCACATCTTTTCTCTGCAACTTACTGGTACCATAATGGTGAATTTTACTTTGCTACACCACATCTTAGAAAACCATATATTACAATCTGGAAAATGTATGATTGGAGTTTTGAGAAACAGATAGAAATAGGAGGAGATGGTTTTTTTGTTAAAACACATCCAAACACTCCATATCTCTGGATAGACAATGGAACTGATGAAATGATACTTATCGATAAAAATGACTTTAGCATGAAGAAAATGACACCTGTAAAAGGGAAACAGTATATTCATGCAGAGTTTACAGGTGACGGACAATATACATACCTTAGTATTTATGAACATGATGGTTCTATTGAAGTTTGGGATACCAAAAGTTTTAAAAAACTCGCTTCTTACCCATGTGATATACCTGTTGGAAAATATAACTATATCAATAAGAATAGACAATTTTACCCAAGGCTTTTTGGACTTGACATGTTTAATCAAAAATGTAAAGATAGTGCGCAACCAAAAGAGTGTATGCAAAATTTAAAAAATTTAAACAGTTACGAAAAAATAAGTCGTGATGATTATCTCAAAGGAAATAAATGAAAACAAAACTTTTAACAACTATTTTAGCTTTAATGCTATCACAAAACGCACTAAGTGCAAATGTTATCGCTGTGGTCAATGGTGAAAACATGACAGAAGAAGATATCAAACCAATGCTTGTTATGTTTCATAATGCAAAGTCTATAAAAGATTTAAATGAAAATGAAAAGAAAATGATTATTGATCAAACTTTGGAGAAAAAGCTTATCTTACAACAAGCAAAAAAAGATAAGGTGCAAGATGATCCAAAATTTAAAAAAATCATTGCTAACTTTCAAGAGAGACTAGTAGTTGAGTACTGGATGAAAAACCATCTTGAAAATATCAAAGCTACAGATCAAGAGCTTCAAGATTTTTTAACTAAAAACAAAGAACATTATCCAAAAGATGCAACACTTGATGCTCATAAAGAAGATATTACAAAAAAAGTAAAAATGCAAAAATTCCAGGTTCTTATGGATGAAAAACTAAGTACTATGAAAAAAGAGGCAAAAGTAGAATATAAATAACATTTGGTCTAAAAAGACCAAATGTCAACTCTCAACAAAATCAATCTTTTTACCAAAATATCTATTGACATCGGTATAGATAAATCCATTTTTATCAACAAATGTAAGATGATCTTTAGTCAATCTATCAACATTGTGCAATCTCATAATCGATAAAATTGTTCTCACCCCTTTTAAAAGATTCTCATGATATGAAGCAACATTTTTAGAATGTTTATGTATAAAATAAGAGCGTCTCAACTTTTTATTTTGAGTTGCTAATCCTACAGGACACTGATGTGAACCACTACCAGAACACTGTCTTGCTCGAATGCACCCTGCACTCATCATAAATGCTCTGGCAATATTGACAAAATCAGCACCAAGTGCTAATACAATTACCACATCATCAGGTGTGAGTATCTTACTACCAGCAATAAGTTTAACCTTATCTCTTACACCATATTCACTCAATACACTATGCGCAATAAAAATTGCATCTTTGATATGTACACCCACGCGATCCATTAAAAAAAGTGGAGCAGTTGCACTTCCCCCATCACCACCATCAATAGTAATAAAATCAGGAATTCCATCAAGGGCATTTTCTTTTCTATTTTTCATCTCAATGGCTATCTCCTCAATACACTCACGACTTGATATAACAATTTTGATACCTACAGGTTTTTGTGAAACCTTTTGCAATTTTGCAATAAAATCAAAAAGTCTTGGAATCGTTGATGCATAGGGAAATCTATTTGGAGAAATAATCGCCTTACCAGATTCGACACCTCGAAAATAAGCTATAGAATCTGTTACTTTTTCAGCACTTAATTTTCCACCTGTCTGTTTTGCTCCCTGTGCAAGTTTAATCTCAGTCATCTTGGCAAAACGCATCACTTTTTGATATCTAGTAGGATCAAAATTTCCTTCACTATCTCTAACACCAAATAATCCTGAACTCATTTGAAAAATAATATCTGGCATATCTTCAGGAACTTCTTTGGGGAATTTTTCAAGAGGAGCATTCCAATTTGGTCTAAAAAATCTAAATCGATCATAATCAAAAATATAGGTATCACCCTCTTTCACGCCAATAAGTTTATTCTTTAAATATTGTGTCGCAAAATAGGTGTTAAAAAACAGCTTTAATACCGAAAAAATATGACGATTAAAACTATCTACTTCAATGATCTGCATATATTCATCACTATACTTTTTATGTGTATAAAAGAAATTGGTTGTTATCCCTCCTTCCCCAGTATTGATAGGGAAGTTTCCACTATAAGCTCCTTGAGTAAATGCTTTTGTTCCTTCTGGCGATATTGACCCATCACTCATTGCACTTCGTCCAATGATACTTTTTGAGACAAATGGCTTATCTCTTTTCTCTCCAAAAGTAACACTAAAATGTTCATCTACTTCATCTTCATTAAGCGGTCTATTAGAGTGCTTAATCAAGAACTTTGGGTTTGGCTGTGATTGTGTTGGTGAGAATGATGCAAAATTTGGCATATTTCTAGCGGATGAATATACCCAATCAACTTTGTCCTTTGATTCATAAAAGTGTTCATCACCAAAATATTGCCTTAAAGGTTCGCGAAGTGCTTCAAAAAAGTATCGAAGTCGACCAACAAAAGGATAATTGACCAAAAGTTGATGCTTTCTTTGCACATATCGATCATGAATTACAACCGCAATTACCAAAAAAGTGAAACCAAGTAAAAAAATCTCCATTGTAAACTCCTTATAGCTATATCGCCGTTTAAAGAAGTTTTTTAAGGCTATAGTTTGAATTATCCTAATAATAAGAAAAGAAAGGCAAAGTTATAATATAAGTTATTTGACAAAAGTCAACAATATCATTACAAACTTATGGTATTATTTTTTCATATAATTACATAGGATAATTTTGTGGGGAAATTTGGAATATCTTTTTTAATTATGTTGCTATTGGGTGGTTGTACAAGCACTCATCAAACAACTGATTTGAAAATGAAAAATGAAAAACAACACGTATCAGGTAAAAAGGTTTTTGAAACCTATTGTTGGGGATGCCATCATCAGACTGCAGTCGCTTTTGGACCTCCCTTTAGTGAAATCGCGGAAAAACGCTCAGTAGAAGAGATACAAGCTATGATCACTGATCCAGCTAGTGTTTCAAAAGTATTAGGCTATAAACGAAATGCTATGCCTCCTTTTGAGCTAAACTCTAATGAATTAGAAGCAATCACTTCTTTCATTCTCTCTTATAAACCAAAAGGTCAATAATGTTTCGATTATCAAATCTTATCAGCTCTGTTGTTGAAGATAAAAAAGCTAGAGTATTAAATGGGAGTATCGCAATTTGGAATTTTACAAATCGTTGTAATCTTTCATGTATGCACTGCTACTCTAAAGCAGATTTGGATGCCGTAGATACGCTCACCACTGAGATGATTATGGATACACTTCCAAAACTCAAAGCAAATGGTGTAAAGTTTCTCATCTTTTCTGGTGGAGAGCCACTTACAAGAAAAGATCTTTTTGATATCGCAGATCGATGTAAAGAGTTAGGAATTATCACTTATCTTTCGACAAATGGGCTTTATGTAGGGCACAAAAATGCTAAAAAGATTTTAGACACTTTTAACTATGTCGGTATTAGTATCGATGGAAGTGAAAAGACACATGACCATTTTCGTGGACTAGACGGTTCATTTAAGATGTCTATGAAAGCAGTAAATCTTTTAAACAGTTATAATGATACAAAAGTTGGTATTCGTTTTACCATTACCAAAGAGACTTATGATGATCTGCAATTTATTTTTGAGTTAGCAGAAAAAGAGAATATTCCAAAAATATATATTTCACATCTTGTCTATAGTGGTCGTGGATTGGATAATCTTGAAATGGATTTAACCAAAGAACAGCGTCGCGTTGCAGTTGAGTATATATTAGATAAAGCATTTGAGTATTATGAGACAGGTCGTGATATTGAGATTGTTACAGGAAATATGGAACAAGACGGTATCCTCTTTTTAGAGAGATTTGGCGCAAAATATCCAGAGCTAAAAAAGACTATGCAAAAAAGGCTCATCGAATGGGGTGGAAATAGCGCAGGTAGAAAACTACTCAATATTGACAGCGAAGGCAATGTAAAACCAGATCCTTTCTTTCCAAAAACTATTGGAAATATTATACATCAAGATTTTAGTGATGTTTGGACTGATAAACCAGAAGAATTATTACAAAAACTACGTGTACATCCTCGAGAGATCAGTGGAAAGTGTAGTGAATGTGATTATATCAATATCTGCAATGGCGGTTCAAGAAGCCGTGCATATGCAATTTATGGAGACATGTGGGCAGAAGACCCATCATGTTATCTTACTCAAAACGAAATCAAAGGACAATTTTAATGAAGTTAATCAATCTATTTGTAGGAATTGCCCTACTCTCAAACATAGTATATGCTAAAGAAAAAGTTTTTATAGTCGAGAGGGAAACTTCCTCATTGGCAGTCATAGAAAATGAAAAACTCAAAAGTAAAATTCCTAAAATGCATAACATGAACCATGGTGTAGTAAAGTTTGACGGAGAAGATGGCTATCTTATCAGTCGAGATGGCTATATTGTTTGGTTTGATCCAAAAACAGAAAAAGCATTAGCAGAGTATAAAACCAGTAAAAGTGCTATCGGTTTTGTTATCGGGAAAAACTATGTTGCAGTTGCAAACTATGATGATAAAAGTGTAGATATCTTAAGTCGTAAACTTGCCCCTATCTCTAAAATCAAAACAGGTTCTAAAAATGTGGGTATCAAAGTTTATAAAAACTATATCGTTTTTGCTCAAATGGATAACGATAAAGTCACAGTATTAGAAGATAAAAATGGTGGTAAAGGTACACCTGATTTTCAAATCTTTAAAGAGTTTGAAAATGTAGGGGAGATGCCATTTGATGCGATGATCAAGGATAATCATTATATCGTGGGTCTTTTTATCACAAAACAATTTGGTGTTGTTGATCTAGAAAAGATGGAATTTTCAGCTATTAAAATCACGGCTCATAATAACAAACCAGTCCTCAAAGTACCACATTTTGGCTTTTGGAGTATTGGTGGAGAAAAAATTTTTATACCAGCAGTGGGTGATGACAAAGTAATGGTTTATGATAGAGATTTTAACTTTATCAAAAATATTCAAACTGAAGGTTTACCAGTATTTACTTCATTAAGCCCTGATAAAAAATATATGGCAGTTACCTATAGCGGTAAAAAATTTCCTATCATTCAAATTATAGATACTAAAACTCTAGAGATTATTAAACGATTTGAATATGATGGAAAAGTATTACATGTAAGATGGTCAAAGGAAAATCCATATCTTTATGTTTCAGTAAATGATACAAACAAAGTTGTCATTTTAAACACTAAAGATTGGTCGGTAGTCAAAGAGGTGCAAGATATCTCTAAACCATCGGGAATATTTATTTATGAGGGGTTAAAATAATGGGAACAGTATATCTAACTGGAGCGGGACCTGGAGACATTGAGTTACTTACCGTCAAAGCACTTCGTCTTGTGAAAGAAGCTGATGTAATTATCTATGACCGTTTGGCAAATCCAGATATTTTAAAAGAGGCAAAAAATGGTTGTGAATTTGTCTATGTAGGAAAAGAAGATTCACATCATACCCTACCCCAAGAAGAGATCAATGAAGTCATTTATCAAAGTGCACTTAAACATGAATGTGTCGTAAGACTCAAAGGTGGAGATCCTTTTGTATTTGGTCGTGGTGGAGAAGAGGCGATTTATCTTAAAGAACGTGGCATTGGATTTGAATTTATTCCGGGTATCACCTCTGCAATTGCAGTGCCAGAATATGCAGGAATTCCAGTGACACATCGAGGCGTTACTGTCTCATTTCGAGTCGTAACAGGTCACGAGAGTCATAAAAAAGACCACTCGCAAATTCCATGGGAAAACTATAAAACAGATGATACTATTGTATTTTTAATGGGATTACATCGTCTTAAAAAAATCACTTCTAAATTGATAGAGATTGGAAAACCTAAAGATTATCCAATCGCAGTGATAAGTAGAGGAACTACAAAAGATGAAAAAACTGTTGTAGGTACACTTGAAAATATTTATGAAAAAGCAAAAGATTTACCAACTCCTGCATTGATCGTTGTAGGTAAAGTGGTAGAACTTCGAGAACAGTTAAATTGGTTTGAAAAATGAAAGAAATAGTAATTACCCTAGTTTTTATGATGGCTCTTTTAGCTTTTGCTATTTATCCAGCGCTTAAACTTGTAGAATTTATATCAAAAAAGAGAGAGTTTACAGACAAAATGCAAAATATTCTTACACTTGTATTTACAATAACTATTGCATTTTGTGGAGCACTATTTATGAAATTTGCATGAAGTTTCTAAGCTTATATCTTTTTTTATCTACACTTTTGTTGGGGAATATCGCTGATATTCCCACAGATGAAGCAATAAAAGTCAAAGGTAAGTTTTCAAAAAACAAAAAATGTGTACGTTGTCATCTTGATATCTACAAAGAGTTCAAACACTCAAAACACCGAAATTCCAATATATTAAACAATCCAGCGCACAAAGCTATGTGGGAAAACAATCCGCTAAGCAAAGAGCAAAAATATGTCTGTGCAAAATGTCATGCACCTGCTGCTGAAAACATAGATGAACTTATCAATGGAACCAAACAGATAGAGAGTGAAGATAAAAGTATAGATGATGGTATCTCATGTGCACTGTGCCATAGAATCTCAGATATACACGCAACTGATAAAGGGGACAAATATGTCGTTTCCGATACAAAAAGAGTCTATTATGGTACCAGAGAGAGCAAACAAAGATCAGACTACCATAAGATAAAAACCGATAATCCAATCTATAAAAATGGAGATGTCTGCCTCACATGCCACACACAACATAAAAAACAAAAACTACTAATTGATAAACAAGATAGTTCCAAATATTGCGTATTTTCAAAAGTAGATGCAAATGTTACAAAAGTCTCACAAAATACAAAAGAAGAGAACTGTATCACATGCCATATGCCTCAAGTATCTGGCTCTTTTACAGATAGGTTTAATAGCAAAACTCATGCCTATCACGGCTTTACCGCTTTAAGTAAAAAGATGAAAAATGCAGAAAAATATATAGATATAAGTCTTGAAAAACAAGATAAAAGTTTTGAAATCACAATAGACAATAAAATGTCGCATGACCTCATACTACATCCTACACGAATTTTTAAATTAAAAATTTATCTTAACGATAAAGTTGTCAAAACTATCACTTTTCAAAAAGAGAGCCAAGATAAAGAGTATAAACCATTCTCATGGCTTAAAGAAGAAATTAAATATAAAAATAACATCTTAGCCAAAAGTAAAAGAACAATAGAGGTTGATATCACACTCAAACCTGAAGATAAAGTTCGTGCCGTTTTGGGCTATCATGTGTTTAATCCAAAACTGGCTGAGAAGATTGGACTTGAAGATAAAAAGAGTTTAGAGTATAAAATTTTAATCAATAAAAAATTCTAAAAATATCTATAAAACCATAAAGAGTTTGAAATATCCAATCTTCAAATTCTTTGGCTATAATCACAGAAAATCCAAGGTAGAAGATGAATTTTGAAGCTTATCCTTTTGAAAAACTAACAACACTATTATCAGATATCACACCCAACAGCGATTATGAACCTCTCACTCTCACCATTGGCGAGCCACAATTTCAAACACCAGACTTTATACAAAAAATGCTCCAAGATACGAGTGGACTTTTAAATAAATATCCAAAAACTGCTGGAGAAAATATTTTAAAAGAGTCTCAAATCAATTTTATGCAAAAGCGTTTTCATATTACACTAGAGCATAATCAAATCATACCTACATTTGGAACACGTGAAGTACTCTTTAATTTCCCTCAATTTCTTCTACATGATAAAAAAGATCCTGTGATGGCATTTACGAATCCTTTTTATCAAATTTATGAAGGTGCTGCAATTGCAAGTCGTGCAGAGGTGATCCATCTTGATTTAACTAAAGAAAATAATTTTAAAGCAGAGATAAATCCTGATCAATTAAAAACATGTGATCTTGTGATCATCAATTTTCCTAACAATCCATGTGCTTCAAGTTTAAATCTTGAAGAGTTATCACTGTGGGTACAAGCTGCAATTGATTATAATTTTGTACTGATAAATGATGAGTGCTATAGTGAAATTTATAGTGATACACCAGATCCATCATTATTAGAAGCTGCAAAACATATTGGAAATGATACCTTTAAAAATATCCTAGTCGTAAACTCTATCTCAAAACGAAGTTCTGCACCAGGGCTTCGTTCAGGATTTATTGCTGGAGATGCCAAGATACTAAAAGCATATATGAAATATAGAACCTATGTAGGGTGCGCCTCCCCTCTCCCTTTACAACACGCTTCAGCAGCTGCTTGGAATGATGAAAAACATGTTGAAGAAAATAGAGACAAATATAGAAAAAACTTTGCATTAGCAAAAGAGATATTAGGTGTAGAAGTTCCAAAATCTACTTTTTACATTTGGTTGGAAGTTAAAGATGATTTAGAGTTTACGAAACTACTCTATCAAGAGAAAAATATCAAAGTTTTACCAGGCTCTTTTCTTTCTCGTGGGGATTTTAATACCAAACATGTCAGAATAGCTTTAGTTGAAAATGAAGTAAAAACTAAAGAGGCACTCTTAAGGATTAAAGAACATGTCAAATAAGATACATTTTATAGGAATTGGCGGTATTGGGCTTTCAGCACTTGCAAGATTTTTAAAACAAAATGGCTATGATATTAGTGGATCTGATATGAAAGAGTCTCCTATCACTGTACGTCTTAGAGATGAGGGTATCACAGTAAATATTCCACAATCTGCAGATAATATCGTAGATCAAGATATCGTGATTTATTCCGCTGCTATCAAAGATGATAATGTAGAATTTATTGAAGCAAACAAAAAAAATATGTTATTACTATCTCGAAAAGATGCACTCCCTTTTATCCTCAAAGGAAAAAAGGTATTTGCAGTAGGCGGAGCGCATGGTAAAAGTACGACGAGTGCGATGCTAGCCTCTGTCATAGATGGATCAGTCATCATCGGAGCAGAAAGTAAACAGTTTGATTCCAATATGCATTTTGTAAACAATGACAATCTTATATTTGAAGCAGATGAAAGTGATGCAAGTTTTTTAAATACCAATCCTTATATCGCAATTGTAACAAATGCAGAACCAGAGCACATGGAGTTTTATGATTATAATTTAGATCGTTTTTATGATGCTTATAAAACTTTTTTACAAAAAGCAAAGATAAGAGTTATCAATGCAGAAGATGAATTTCTCTCAACACTTACTGATATTGAAGCTATACGTCTTTATCCTAGTCGTGATATTCAAAAAATTGAAACGATTATCATTGATGGAGAACCTTATACCTCATTTGTACTCAAAGATTTAGGAACTTTTGAAGTCTTTGGTGTGGGAGAACATATCGCGATCAATGCTTCACTCACCATTCTGGCAGCCATGACACAAAACCCACTTGAAGAGGTAAGAGTTCATCTTAAAAATTATAAAGGCATTAAAAAACGATTTGATATCTTAGAAAAAAATGAGCACAATGTAATCATTGACGATTATGCACATCATCCTACAGAAATTGAAGTCACTATCAAATCAGCTCGAAAATATGCAAGACTTTTAGGATTAAAAAAAGTAGTTGCAATTTGGCAACCTCATAAATATTCACGTACTCTTGACAATTTGGAAAAATTCAAAGAGTGTTTTGCAGGCATTGATGAACTTATCATTTTACCTGTTTTTACAGTTGGTGAAGAGAAAAAAGAGATAGATTTTGAAAAACATTTTAAAAACTACCAGCCACTTTTTGCAGATACAGTTTTTAAAGAGGACGGACATCTTCGTATCATTAAAAATGACAAAACAATTCAAGACTTAAAAGATGGACTCATCATCGGACTTGGTGCTGGAGATATCACTTATCAACTAAGAGGACAACACTGATGCAAATTATATTAGGAATTATTTTTGTAGTCATATTGGCTATTTTATTATCACAATCACAACTCTTAAGTGCTCGAGGCAAAACTATCGTATTTACAATATTTATGATGATACTCGCTGCTGCAATTTTATATGAATTTACATTTTCAAAAATAGAACAACAAAATAGAACACTAATTAATGCATTTAATCAAAACAAAACACTTATCTGTAATGATGCTGTTGTGACACAAGAGAGCTATAATTTGGAGAGAGGCACACACTCATTTATGGCAAAACCTGAAAAAAAAGAGCTTATTGGCACAATCTACTCTATAGAGGATTGTAAAATTAAAGAATGACCGCTATTATCTCCAAACTAGATCTTGTAGACTTTCTAGATAATTTTAAAAACTTTTTAGCCAGAGAAAAACCACTCTTTATAGAGGGAGACTCTGGACTACATTTTCGTTTTATTCAAAAACTTTCCCAAATAGAGTTCAAAGCACCTAAAGAGGTTAAAAATTTAGATACCCCACTAATGTATCTTAAAAAATCAGGCACACTAAAAATCTATGAAATTTACGAATTTGTAAAAATTGTAGAGTATTTTCTCTATCTTAAAAAACTTGGATTTGATGGAGAAATGAGAACTTGGCTAGATAAAATTATCATTCCAAATGAAATTCTTGAAATCTGTCGTTATTTTGATCATGAAGGAAGACTTAGAGATGAGATAGATGAACGATTTTTATCTTTAAATAGCGGATTGAAGAAAAACAAAGAACAGATAAAAGAGTCACTCAAACGCCTTTTAAATGCACAAAAATTAGCCCCATATCTTGTAGATAGACAAATTCACTATATCAATGATAGTGAAACGGTACTCGTACGTGGTGGATTTAACCACTTTTTAAAAGGAACGGTAACCGCACGTAGTAGCGGTGGATATTTTTATGTTTCACCTGATTCTATCTCAAATCTTAAAAAGAGTGAAGCAGACATGCTTAGCCAAAAAGATGAACTTATTTATGAATATGAAAAACGTATCTCTTCTATTTTTTGTAAATTTGAGCCATTTTTATCCTTTATAAACAAAGCATTTGACAGATTTGATAACTACCAAGCAAGAGTACTCTTTGCACGCAATCGAGACCTAGAGTTTATAAAACCAACAAATAACCATAAAGTCATACTCACAAATTTTGCACACCCTGCACTATCTGATCCCAAACCAATTTCAGTAGACTTTTCTAAAAAGATTTTGATGATTACGGGTGTCAATGCAGGTGGAAAGACGATGATGTTAAAATCTATTCTAAGTGCTGTCTTTCTATCAAAATATCTACTTCCAATGAGTATAGATGCAAACAATTCAGCCATAGGACATTTTAAAGATATCACTGCAATCATTGATGATCCTCAAAATGTCAAAAATGACATCTCAACTTTTGCAGGACGGATGGTAGAATTTAGCAAACTATTTTCCAAATCAAACTTCATCGTTGGAGTTGATGAGATAGAGCTTGGAACTGATTCAGATGAAGCTGCATCTCTTTTTAAAGTCATACTTGAAAAACTAGCTTTAAAGAATAGTAAAATCATCATCACAACGCACCATAAACGGCTAGCTGCAATGATGGCAACGCATGATGAAGTTGAGCTTGCAGCTGCACTTTATGATGAAAAGAACCGAAAACCAACTTATGATTTTCTCTATGGCACAATTGGAAAAAGTTATGCATTTGAAACTGCTCTTAGATATGGCATACCTGAAACACTTATAGGAGAAGCAAAACGAGTTTATGGAGATGACAAAGAGAAACTTGGAGAACTCATCCAAAAAAATATAGATCTTGAATTAAACGCAAGAGCCAAAAATAAAACATTAGATAGTGAAATAGAGAAACAACAGAAACTAAACTCTCAACTCAAAAACCAAAAGTTCGAAGCTGATGAGGAATTACGAAAAACAAAAAATGCCCTCGAAGCCAAATACAATGATGCAATATTTGAAGCCAAACAGGCAGCCAAAAGCAAAGACCTCTCAACAATACACAAACAGTTAAATATCGCAAATAAAAAGAAAGAAGTTGCTCAAAAGATAGAAAACAAGCAGGAAAAGCTTGATATTAAAGTCGGAGATTTTGTAAAATATCAAAACTCAAAAGGAAAAGTTCTTTCCATTCGAAAAAATGAAGCGATGATAGAGAGTGATGGAATAAAACTAAGAATCCCACTAAACCAACTCAGACGAAGCGGAAATAAACCTCCACCAAAAAGAAAAACACAATCCATTATAAAAGTAGATAAACCTTCTCAAAACTCCGTCAAATTAGATCTACATGGACTGCGAGCTGAAGAAGCGATAGAAAAACTTGACAAATACTTATCAGATGCACTTTTGACTGGATTTGATGAAGTTTTGGTGTATCATGGTGTAGGAAGTGGAAAACTAGCTTATGCAGTCAAAGAGTTTTTAAAAACACATCCAAGTGTGATAAGCCACTCAGATGCACCTGTTAATATGGGTGGGATGGGTGCGACGGTTATCAGGCTTTAGAAAAAATCTACAATTTTCCATCTGTTTTTATGTGCAAAATAGCCAAGAACTACGCTTGTAACTATCGTTATGAGAAAAAGTACAGCATTATCCATTTTCAATCTCCTCTAAATCTTTTTTCATTTTATTTAACTCAAGCTGTTGGCTTGTTAACTAGCTACCTTTAACAAGTCAGAAAAATTAGCAACTTCTATCATGCTATGTTTTTTTCTAGCATTATTGACGATAGTTTCCAATTGTTCTGCTTCTTTATCTGCAATCCACTCCTCGCCACATTGTTCACAGATTATAGCTGGAACATCACGCACAACCACTACACCAAATTTTAAATCTACTGTAAATGTTGTAGAAGAACTTTGCTTGTAACCTTGGCAGATAGGGCATCTATTGCTATCTTGTTTCATTGTTTCTCCTCGTTATCAAATCTCTTAGAAAATACTTTGTATCTGGTTCATACGCTGTTATGATGTAACATATCTGACTATATTCATCATAGGCAACCACCACATGTAAAGGTTTAGGCATATGTACATGGGCAATCAAAAAACTTGGAATGGGATAATCTTCTAAATAACTTTCAATTATCATACCATCAACTATAGCTTTTTTGACTTCACTTCGTGAGATAGACCTTTCAAAAATTCTTTGCAAAACGTGTTTTTTCCACTCTACTTTATCACTATCAACAAGTAAATCTACCTTCTTTTTTAATTCCATAAGTGATTATATCTGAAATATAAAATGTTGGCAAATTATCTAAATTGTTTACACCTATTGAATCAAAATATATTAGCAATTTATCCTTAAAATTTATCTATATTTCTTCACAATCTTAAAAACCCCAGGCTGAGAAATCCCAATCTCCTTTGCAATCTTCCCCTGTGACCAACCATCTTTGAAAGAGAGAAATATCTGCTCATCTCTTTGGGCTTTACTCTGCATATCGTTAAAATACTCTCGTAATGGTTTAGATGCTTTAGTTTGTTCTGCTTCTTTGCCCTTATCGCTTCTTATCTCTTTTAATGCTCTCTCCTCTTCCTCTACATCAACAACTTCATTTAAAAACTCGGCAATCTCTTTTTTAGTCTCAAATCTATCATAAACAAAAGAGTTCACTAAACATGGAGGTGGATTATCAGAGATAAAGTGTCTGAAACTGATATACTCATAATCACTAAGTTTTTTTACAATTCCAGCTTTTAGAGGATTCTGTTCGATATATCTTAAAAGTGTAAAAAGATAAGTTTCACTAGCGATATGAAGATTGAAATCTCCCTTGCCACAAATGCCCTTCTCTTTTGTATTTTTTATTGTAATAGACTGCATAGTTTGAGTTTATATAACGAAGAGCTGAAGAGAGATTATCTCTGCTTGTTTCTATCAAAAGATGATAGTGGTTATCCATCAGACAATAAGAGTGAACAGTAAAACCATATTCACCAGCACATTGGCAAAGTATCTCTAAAAACTTATCTTTATACCCCAAGGGCAGGCTTCGCGCTCTTTTGAAAATTGAAGAATAGCTTTTCTTGCAACACCACGGTTGATGATGTGGTAGTAGCCAGGGATGGTGAGTCGTGGTTTTCTTGCCATGTGATGTTCCTTTTTTGGTTCATGACATGGTAGCAGAAAGGAGCTTGGTTATTGGTTATCACCTGACCCCGTTGTTTGCAAATCTTGCTCTAACTATCATGATAGTAATACAAAAAAATCATAAAGTATCAAAAATGTTACAAACCCAAAAAGTGCTAAAAATAATAAGATATATAGGATTTTCTAAAGAGGATTATTGCAAGAAAAAGTTAATAGTTGAACCTCGACCCCTAAACCTTTGTTTTGTGTTTATCAATCTCATACACAATATACATAAATGTTGTACCAACAACTACAAATGCAGTAATAGCTACCCATGTCATTTTACAAATCCTCCAATTCATCCATTTTATTAAATGCTTTTTTATTTACGATAATAATCCCATACGATAGCATTATCGTAAAAGTTAATGCTAAAATCAACATAATTGGTTCAGCAGTTTCATATGATGTTGCAATATAACCAACAAGAGATATAACTACCGCTGTCAACAATCCAAATGCAATTTTAAGCCATCCTATCTGCTCTTTTATCTTATCTATTTTTCCCATATATGCATTATATCAGACATGCTAATAAATGTCAAAAAACAAAGCCACCGCTAAGCGCGGTTGACAAAGTTACTGTCCGTCTCTAACACAACGAACATAGCGGTTATCGATCTTATGGTTGTAGTCGTCGTCTCCATAGTAGAAGTGCACATACCACGCAAGGTAGGTAGCGTTCACACGGGTAGTAGAGCTCCAGTAATTGCTAGAGCTGACATTTACAAAAGCATCTTTGATAGCGGGATTAACTTTACTTCTATCTCCTATGCTATAAAGTTCATTGAAGTTTGGTAGTCTCCAGTCGGCATATCCTGCAAAGTCCATGGCTTCACAATAGTCGATAGATTCTTGCCATGTTTTGGTAACACTCTTACTAGCATTGTCATCTTGCCACATTAGACACGTTGTTGTGTCGTTGACCACATCTTTAACATCATCTCTAACAAAGTCTGCCATCAGCAGACCACTCAGTACTAACAAGCCTAATATACTTTTCTTCATCTATTGCTCCTATATTTTTCATTAAGTTATAGCTATTCGCGTGCCTGATATGGCTCGAAAATGAAGCTTGAACAGATAAAAACCCATTTATCTCTGCAAGACTCACTTCTCCTTTTTTACGCTCATAGTAGTCTAAAAAAACTGCTTTTTTATGCTTGTAGTTTTTTACCACCCTGTTTCTCACTAGTAGATAGTGAGGTCGTATGATATAACCTAAAAAGTCTAAACCCTGTGAAGTTTTTTTTAGTTTAAAATCTTCTCTAAGTTCAAGGGAAAGCTGTTCTTTCAGATAAGCTTTTATCCTTTTATAAGAGTCTTGTAACTTTTCTTTGCTATCAGCAAAAAGAACAAAGTCATCTACATATCTGAGATAACCTTTTATCTTTAACTCTCTTTTGACAAAGTGGTCGAACTTGTTTAGATAAACATTGGCAAAAAACTGACTAGTGAGGTTTCCTATAGGAAGTCCTTTGATATCAAGCTGTAAAAAATAGCCCTCTTTGTATCTGTAAGCAAACTTTTGTGCTCTTTTGACACCGCTATGGATACCTCTGTTTTTCCTATTGTTATAGACATCATGGATAAACTTTTTTTCATAGTGTGCTTCTATTTTTTCAACCAAGATATGATGCACTACTCTATCTTTAAAATCAGCAGCAAACACTTCTCGTAGTTTGGGCGAATGTGTCAGAAAACAGATGGACTTACCTATACGGTAGCTTCTGTTTTCCAAGCACATCTGCAAGTCACAAAGATTTTCTATGAGATTCGCTTCAAAGTTTTGGGCATTTAAAGTGTTTCGTTTATTACGGATACACTTTTTATACGCATCATAGACCACTTTGAAGTTGAACATATTTACGCTCCGTCTCTAACACAACGAACATAGTTGTTATTGTTCTTATTGTTGTTGTTGTCGTTCCCATTGTTGAAGTGCACATTCCACGCATTGTTGGTATTGTTCACATTGGTAGTAGAGCTCCAGTAATTGCTAGAGCTGACAATAAACCTTTTATTTAAGATACGCTGACAAAGTGAATCCAAGTCATCAGAGCTTTTTGTATACACATCGGTAAAAAGGCCGCACAGTAAATCTTGCACTCTTGCTAAATGGTTCATTTAGCAACTCTCGCAGTGGCGCTAAGCCAGCTTTGTGCTTGTTTACAGACTGCAACTGTTAGTTTAGAAGAGTGTTCAAACTGTTTAAAAC
>JADGDK010000190.1 GCA_016744895.1 Campylobacterales bacterium
AACTATACGTTTTAAATACGATGAAATGGGTAAAAAGATCCGAGAGACTACACCATACGGTACAACATACATCAGACATAAATGGGATAGTACTAAACCAAATTCACTCTATTCAGTCACCACCTATGGAAGTAATACACCCCTTACAAAAGTCTATTACGATAAATTTGCAAGAGTAGTTCATAGCACTAAAGAAGATATGAATAAAAACAAAATATCCACAAGTAAAATTTATAATGCAAAAGGAGAGTTAGAAAAGGAGATACTTCCAACGGGTAAAACAATCAAATATTATTATGACAACTACGGAAGACAAACAAGTGTTGTAAAACCAAACCCATCAGGAAGTGGAGATATCACTGATACTGTTTCTTACAGCGGATTAAAAACAACACAGACAACAGATAATATCCAAAAAGTGACAGAGAAAAATACTTTAGGAAAAGTGATAAAGGTAACTGATGGTGCAAATTCAAGCAACGCAAATGAAAAGTCCACCATAAGCTACAAATACTACCCAGACGGAGCCCTAAAAAGTACCACAGACAGCGGTGGAAATACCATCACAATGAAATACGACAGCCTAGGATACAAATCCGAAATGACAGATCCAGATATGGGCACTTGGAAATACACAAACAACGCCTTAGGAAAAGTGACAAAAACAGTAGATGCAAAGAATCAAACAACATACTTAATATATGACACACTAGGAAGAATGACCGCAAAACATGAACAAAATGGATATGCATACTTTTGGATTTGGGATGCTAGAAAAGTAGGAGCCGTAGCAAAAGAGTGGAAAGTATCTGGAAGCACACATCTTTATAATAAAGATTACTTCTATAAAAACAATAAACAAGAACTGATAAGAACTGTAGAAGCATTTGATGATGCAATTAATGATGATGCGTATACCACACAGATGAGTTACCATGCAAATGGAAAACTCAGAGATTTAACCTATCCAAATGGACTCACCGTAAGACACAACTACACTAACGGTTACCTCAAAAGTATCCAAGATGGCACTAATACAAATGGTAAGATGGTTTATAAAGTAACACAAACAGATCACTTAGGAAGAGTGACAGAGTCTCTGCTTGAAAACGGCATCACAACAAGTTACGGATATAACAGTGTAGGACTCTTAAGCAGTGCGATAGGAAAGATAGGATCACTCCAAAAGACCAACCTAAACTACACCTACGACAACAGAGGAAACGTCCAAACAAAAACAGACGCACTCATAGGCTATCATAATAACAACATCACAGGACTCACAGAGACTTACACCTATGATGGACTCAACAGAATAAAAGATGTACAAGTAGACGCAGCAGAGTTAAGTAGCAATGACAGACTAAGATATTACCATTATGATAATTTAGGAAACTTAACCAATAAAAATGGATTAATACTAAACTACAGCACAAACCATATAAGACCCCATGCCGTACAAAGTACCAATGATGGAAGAAGCTACACTTACGACGCAAATGGAAACATGACAAGTGATGGAAGAAAAAACATCACTTATAACCATGCCAATAAACCAATAACCATTAAGAAAATTGGAGCAAATGAAAATACAACAAGCTTCTTTTACAACAGTAGTGGAAATCGTTACTTAAAAACATTTGGAAACAATGGTATGAGTAAAACACATTATGTAGGAAAACTGTTTGAAAGAACCCATCCCACAAACAATGCAAACTATATCGATAAAAACTTTATCTACTTTGGAGGGAAACTGATAAAGATCAAAGAGAAAAGTTATACAGGTATCACCCAACCACTAGTGATCAAAGAAAGCTTTATCCACCAAGATAACCTTGGAAATGTCATCGCACTCACAGATAAAACAGGAACCATCCTAAATAGAAGATCTTATACTCCATTTGGAGAGATAAGACCCCTCATGTATAAAGAAGCAACCCAAGAGATCAAAGATAACATCACAAAACCCACAGAATATATAAAATTAGCACTCTCCTCAACAAACAGAGCCTTTACAGGACATGAGTCTATAGAGGGCACTGATGGACTCATACACATGAATGGCAGAGTATATGATAGTAGTATTGGTAGATTTCTAAGTGCTGATCCACATATCCAAGATCCATATGATACACAAAGTTATAATAGATATACCTATGTTAAAAATAATCCGCTAAACTATACAGATCCTAGTGGATACTTTTTTTCAGGATTGAAAAAGTTTTTTAAGAAACATTGGAAGACTATTGTATCAATTGCTGTCACCGTAGCAATAGGTGTATTTGCAGCTCCAGCTCTTGGTAGTTTCTTTGGAAGTCAGTTTATGGGTGCGGTAAGTGCAGGTGCATTAGCTGGCGGAGCAAGTGGTGCTATCATGACAGGAACTCTGAGGGGAACCTTGGAAGGAGCTTTGTGGGGAGGAGTGGCTGCTGGAACTGCCTTTGGAGTAGCTGAGATGACAAGCTCAGTGATAGGCGTAACACCAGCAGAAGCACATTCAGCTACTTTTTACAAAGCAGGCATGAAAGGTGCATCAGCATTTAAAGCAGTAGCGCATGGCTTAAGTAGGGCTGCCATTGCAAAAGCTAGATATGGAACAGGAAAAGGAGCATTTTTGAGTGGATTTGTATCTTCAGGTTTTTCTGTTGGTGGAAACCAAGGAGCAATAGGTGCTATTAAAATGGCAGTTGTTGGTGGAACTGCTTCTGTGATCGGTGGTGGTAAGTCTGCTAATGGGGCTATGGGGAGTGCGTTTCAGTATTTGTTTAATGATTTTAGTGCATATGCTAAACAACTGTATTCATCTACTCAAGGTGTTAGTCCTTTTCATGATGTTAATATTAAAATAGAAAGGGCTCAAGCTGAGTTTAATAGTGGACTTAGAGAAGGTACTGTTAATGGACTGAAACACGTCAATGAATTTTCAACTGTTGCTGGGTTTGCTGCAACTGCTGTTTATGCATCGGATCCTTCAGATTTATTGAGTGGTCTTTCGGTTATTGTTTTTGATTCCAGTGCATTGGTATCTGATTATATATTAACAAGTATGGGAGAACAAAGTACAACATCTATGTTAGTAGATGCAGGAATAGATTTAATAACGCCAGATGGTGCTGTAGGAAAAGGTACGAGTACATTATTAAAACAATATATAAAGGGAGGATTGTAATGAAATGTGATAAGTTGAAATTTAAAGCAATAGTTGGATTTATAATTTTTATAATTTTTTATTCTACTAAAATTTTACATACTGGATAC
>JADGDK010000191.1 GCA_016744895.1 Campylobacterales bacterium
TTGAAGCAAATAGGTTTAATATCAAAGCAAAGAGTGAGTGGATAGAGAGTCAAGTATTTTCTAATAAAGAGATGCAAAAACTTTTTCCAATATCAGGAAGTGATAGAAGTGATAGTGCATCTTTAGATAACATGTTTGAGTTTTTGATTGCAAATGGAATGGATTTTTTCAAAGCAGCACGCTCACTGATTCCTGCTCCTTGGCAAAACGCACCTCATATGGATTCTCACCTTAGAGCTTTTTACGAGTATACAAGTACTTGTTTTGAGGCTTGGGATGGTCCTGCAGCGGTAAGTTTAACTGATGGAAGATATATCGGTTGTGTATTAGACAGAAATGGACTTAGACCTGCCAAATATATCATTACAAAAGACAATCGAATCATTATATCAAGTGAGTATGGAGTTTTAGATACACATGAAGATAATATCATCGAACGTGGACGTCTACAAAGTGGTGAGATGATTGGAGTTGATTTAAAGTTTGGTAAAGTACTTAAAAGTGATGAAATTGATAATTACTTAAAATCAACCAACACTTACTCAGATTGGCTTAATAAAAATATGACTTATCTACAGGAATATATCGATCTTCCTTTTTCAGAAACTAAAGAGTATGAACTGGATAACTTAGCATTAAAACAGCGTGTGTGTAATATTACACAAGAGACAATTGAAATGGTAATCGAACCTATCATGAAAGATGGAAAAGAGAGTACAGGTTCGATGGGTGATGATACTCCATTAGCTGCATTTAGTAATCAACATAGAAGTTTTAGTGACTTTTTTAAACAGAAGTTTGCACAAGTTACCAATCCGCCAATTGATCCAATTCGTGAAAAAGTTGTTATGAGTTTAAATACTGGTTTTGGTGAAATTAGAAATATTTTAGAAGATAATGCTGAACATGCGATAAGACTTAAAGCCGTTTCTCCAATTTTAATGCAAGAAAAACTTGAAGTACTTTTATCATTTGGTGATGAGAATAGTCCTAGATATAAAGATTATTATAAAAATAGATCTTTTTCAACACTTTTTGAAGAAGATTTAGAAGCGTCTTTAACAGCACTTGTAGAAGAGATTATAGCAAGTGTTAAAGATGATGGTGTTCGTATTATTGTTTTGGATGATAGATGTCAAAATCAAAAAATGAAACATATACCGATGCTCTTAGCTGCGGGTAGATTAAATCATGCACTTTTAGATGCGGGCCTAAGACATTTAACTTCTACTATTGTAATCAGTGGTGAAGTAGTAGACTCTCATGCTTGTTCTACACTTATCGCTTATGGTGTTAATGCAATTTATCCTTACCTTCTTTATGCATCAATTTTAGATATTGCTAAAAGAAAAGAACAATCGGCTTATGAGTTAAAGCATAGTTTGAAAAATGCACATACTGCAATGGGCTTAGGAATTCTCAAAATTATGTCAAAGATGGGAATTGCAACGATTGCATCATACAGAAATTCAGCACTTTTTGATGTTATGGGACTTGATAAACAAATTGTAAAAGAGTGTTTTAGAGATTCTCATGCATTGATACCTGGACTTGGATACGCAGATATTGAAAAAACAATTAATAAAAATTATGAAAAAGCAACTGAGATACTCAGAGAGAAAAAATTATTTCCATTAGAGATTGGTGGTTATCATAAATTTATCAATGGAAATGAGCATCATGATTATTCACCTTCAGTAGTCTATGCAATTCATAACGCTTCTATCTCAAATAAAAAAGCAGATTTTGATACTTTAAAAGTATTGACAGACAATCGTGAAATGAAAATGATTCGTGACTTTTTTGAACTTAAAAGTGATAAAAAATCAATTGAGATCAGTAAAGTTGAGACAAAAGAGGAAATTTTCAAAAGATTTGCAACTGCAGCGATGAGTCTAGGTTCTATCTCTCCAGAAGCACATGAAGCACTTGGTGAAGCGATGAATCAAATTGGTGCACAATCAAACTGTGGAGAGGGTGGTGAAGCAACCCAAAGGCTTAAAAGTCCAAGACGTTCAAAAATTAAACAGATCGCATCTGGGAGATTTGGTGTAACACCAGAGTATCTTAGAAGTGCAGAAGAGATTCAAATAAAAGTAGCACAAGGTGCAAAACCAGGGGAGGGTGGACAACTTCCAGGACATAAAGTATCACCTTTGATCGCAAGCCTTAGATATACGATTCCAGGCGTTACGCTTATTTCACCTCCACCTCACCATGATATCTACTCAATTGAGGATTTAGCACAACTTATTTTTGATATGAAGCAGATCAATCCTGATGCAACGATTACTGTTAAATTAGTTTCAACAGCAGGTGTAGGAACGATTGCCGCTGGTGTTGCAAAAGCATATGCAGATAAGATTATTATCTCTGGTGGAGATGGTGGAACAGGTGCTGCTCCTTTAACTTCTATCAAGTATGCGGGTAATCCATGGGAAATTGGACTTAGTGAAGCACATAATGCACTGAAAGTAAATGGTCTTAGAGAGTTTGTTCATCTTCAAACTGATGGTGGGTTAAAAACTGGACTTGATGTAGTGAAAGCCGCAATGCTCGGAGCTGAAAGTTATGCTTTTGGTACAGCAGCATTAACAGTCATTGGATGTAGGATTTTAAGAAGTTGTCATACTAATAAATGTACAGTCGGTGTTGCAACTCAAAATCCAGAGCTGAGAGAACATTTTGTAGGTACGGTTGAGCGAGTTGTAAATTATTTTACACTATTAGCTGAAGATGTAAGAGATATATTGGCAAGTCTTGGATATGAGAGAATTGAAGATATTGTTGGTAGAAGTGACTTATTGCAAGTTATTGATAAGCCATTTGCGAAAAAATTTGATTTTAGTTCAGTGTTAAGAAGACTGGATGGTGTTGATACTTGTCAAAAACCTTCAAACGAACCATTTGATCAAAATGAGTTTGAAAAAGGTATTTTAAAAGAAGTTTATAAAGTTATAGAAAATCCAACTGATAATGTGATAGTTAAAAAAGATATTTGTAACTTAAATAGAAGTTTTGGAACACTTATAAGTGGTGAAATTGCTAAATATTATGGAAATAAAGGCTTAGCAGAAGATAGTATAAAGTTTGAATTAACTGGTACCGCTGGTCAGTCATTTGGAGCATTTTTGACAAATGGCATCAAGATTAGACTTAGAGGTACAGCT
>JADGDK010000192.1 GCA_016744895.1 Campylobacterales bacterium
AGAAGAAACAGCTCCAAGAAGCATCATTCCTTCAAGGCCAAGATTAAGCACTCCGGATCTTTCAGTATAAATTTCTCCTATAGTTGCATATATTAATGAAGTACCCGCTCTAAGTGTAATTGCTAAGATTGAGGTTAGTAATACTATCATACTCCAGCCTCCTCTGTATTTGTAATAATTTTATAAAAAATAATTGTAGGTTTTCCATCTTTGATATAGATTTTTCCTAACTCATTTTCTATCTCTTGAACTTCTTCATTTTCTGGGATAATCATCTCTATTTCAACATTTGGATAGGTTTTATATTTACACATAAAATGATTACCTTCTTCAAGAACAAGCCCGGAAACTTCATAGGTTCCTTCACTAATCGCTGTAGTTAAATTTTGAGTATCATTTCTTTCATGTGGTCTTTGTACAAGATATGCATCACTAAAACCTCTATGTTTGGTAGTAAGCAATTCATCTTCGTACTTTTTAGCATCATATTTTTTAGCATAAAAATCATCAATTGCCATACGATACGTTCTTGCTGTTACTGCTGCATAATAGGGGCTTTTTGTACGACCTTCAATTTTTAATGAATCTATAACACCACTTTCAAGTATCTCAGCTACATGGCTACTCATGTTCATATCTTTTGCATTCATGATATGCGTACCCGCTTCATCTTGCTCAATTTTAAATAACGTTCCATCATCTGGATTTTCTGCATAAAGCGTATAATCAAACCGACAATCATTGGCACAACTTCCACGATTTGGTACACGACCACTTTGAACAGAAGAGATTAAACATCTTCCACTATATGCAAAACACATCGAACCATGGACAAATATCTCTATCTCCAAATTGGGAACATGTTTTTTTATCCCAATCAAATCTTTTAAACTCACTTCACGTGCAGCAATAATACGTTCAACTCCCATTTCATAGTAAACTTGTGCATCAAGATAATTTAAAACATTGGCTTGAGTAGAAAGATGTATTGGAATATGCGGTGCTATTTGATGTGCAAGCTTAATCACTCCAGGTGTTGAAACAATGAGTGCATCAGGATTCATATCTGCCACTTTTTCTATATGTTCACCTAAAAGTTTTAATTGATTGTTAAAAGGAAAGCCATTGATGGTCACATAAAGTTTTTTATTTTGCTCATGGGTATAATCAATAGCTTCTTTAAAACTCTCATAAGTAAACTCTTTGCCTGATCGAATACGAAGTGAAAAGTGACTCACTCCTCCATACACAGCATCAGCACCATATGCCAATGCAATTTTCAATTTTTCAAAATTTCCTGCTGGGGAGAGAAGTTCTGCTTTTTTCAAGGTAAATTCCTATTACGTTTTTGCAATAGTATATAAAATTGACTTAGTTTTGAGTTTTTAATGAAATACACTTTATTTGCATCTCTAGGTACGCTACGTACAAGAGACAAATTTTGTTTGCCTCATGAAAATGCTAATACTAATTTGCGCCTAAAGTTTCTAAAAGTGATTCAATTTCATCTTCACTTACAGCCTCATAAATATCACCATCAATATGTTGTGCAGTTGTTGCTCTTTTCTCATCCTCAGTATTTGATTCAAAAAGTGAACTCATATATTTTGAGAGTGCACGCATCACATGTATTACACGTTCTATCTTTTGTCGATGAATATCTTGATACTGCATGATATCCATTATCATCATAACTTCATCAGTAGAATCTTGGGATTTTTGAGTAATTTCTTCAGTTTGAGATAATGCTTCTTGATTCTCTTGTAAAGCGATTTTAAAACTCTCAACTTTTGGGAATTTAGAACAAAGTTTTTCAAACATTTGGATATTATTTGTAAGTGTTTGGGTCAATATATTTGAAAGATCTTCTGTATCACCTACAAAGGTACTAATTACTTCAAGTTTATCAAAAATTTCACTAGCTTTCACTTCTGAATCTTTAGTCACATCATCCAATTGACTAACAACTTTATGTTCATTAGTCGGAGGTGGAGGTAATTCAAAAGTAGATTCATCAACAATATCTTCTTCTGTCATAATCTCTTCTGCTACGGCTTCTTCCTCTTCTACGAGTGTGATATCTTGGTCCAATTCTCCAGCCATCATAGCATCTAATTCTTCTTGTGTCATAAACTATACTCCCAAAGCATATTTTTTAAGTATAATACTATATCGACACAATAAAGGAAAGATTAAATGATCGTGGATTTGCATAACCATACACCACTTTGTAACCATGCTACAGGCACACCTGAAGAGTATATTCAACAAGCGATACAAAATGGAACCAAATATTTTGGTTTCAGTGATCATGCTCCCATGAATTATGATCAAAAATACCGAATGACATTTTCACAAATGCATATATATGAAGAAAATATTAAAAATTTACAAAAAAAATATAAAAATGATATCAATATTCTCTTAGCTTATGAAGTCGATTATCTTGAAGGACATATGGATCAAAGAGTTTTAAATGCAAAAGTGGATTACTTCATAGGTTCTGTACACTTTATAGGAAAATGGGGCTTTGATAATCCAGAATTTATAGGTAATTACAAAAACAAGAATATTGATAAAATCTGGCAAGAGTATTTTGAGGCTATAGAAGCTTTAGCAAAAAGTGGTTTATTTGATATTGTTGGACACTTAGATCTTATTAAAGTATTTAATTTTCTTCCTAAAAAAGATGTCAGGCTCATAGCAAAAGATGCTCTCAAAGCTATAAAAGAAGCAAATATGGTAGTAGAATTAAATATGTCAGGACTACGTAAACCAACAGGTGAGATATATCCTTCATCTACATTATTGGAGAGTATAAAGGAACTGGACATTCCTATAACATTTGCAAGTGATGCACATGATCCTAAACAAGTGGGTCTTTATAAGGAGCAAATTATTAGTTTTGCTAGAGCATTTGAGTATGATAAATGTGCAACTTTTAAAAATAGAGATCGTCAACTGATTAAATTTTAATCAATACCTTTATTTAAGTTTTTCCTATTTTTAGATACAATACCCGATACAAAAATTTTTTAGGAGATATAATGGGTAAATTCGTTAGTAATACAGAAGAGTTTTATAAGTTTTGTGAATCAAATGAGGTAGA
>JADGDK010000193.1 GCA_016744895.1 Campylobacterales bacterium
GAGATACTCTTTATAAATAAATTCACAATTAGAATTTACTGAAACTGCATCTAAAACTTTTATCGCTTCATCTATGATTTCAGGACCAATTCCATCACCTTTAATGATGGCTATTTTATATTTATTCATGTGTTCATCTCTGCTTTTGCAAAATTAATTAATCCGCCTGCATCGATAAGCTCTTGCATAAATGGAGGAATTGGGGTAAATTTATAGTTTTTACTTTGTGTGAGATTTTGAATTTCACCATTTTGGGGATCAATAGCTACTTTATCTAACTCTTTTATCTCGTCAGATTCACCTAACTCATAGATTGGAAGTCCCATGTTAAACGCATTACGATAAAAAATTCTAGCAAAACTTTTTGCAATTACTGCACTGACACCAGCTTCTTTAAGTGCTATTGGAGCATGCTCACGGCTACTTCCACAACCAAAGTTTTCACCCGCTACAATAACATCTCCATAATTTAAATTATTTACAAAATTAGGATCAGCATCTTCCATCACATGGGTTGCCAATACTTTAGGATCTGAAGTGTTCAGATATCTAGCAGCAATTATCAAATCTGTATCAATATTGTCACCAAACTTCCACACAGTCGCTTTATTTTGACTCATTTAGTACCTTTTATCTTTAATATTTTTTAGCATTTTACCAAAAAAGATAAAAATTTACCCTAACACCCTTTCAATCTCATCAATATCTTGAAAAAATGTAAGTTCAAATGTATAATCAAAACCATAAGAGATCAATGCAATACACCCAAGTAATAGCACAAATAAAATAAATTCCATAGTTATCTACCTTTTAAGTCCATTAACTGTTTGAAGCATCTCATCTGAAGTAGTTATCGCTTTTGAATTAGCTTCATATGCACGCTGTCCTGTAATAAGATCAGTCATCTCTTCTACAAGTTGTACATTACTCATCTCTACAAAACCTTGTTTAATTTGACCAAGTCCCTCAAGTCCAGCAGTACCTACAATCGCAGTTCCTGAAGCTACAGTTGAGTTATAATTATTATCACCAAGTGAATGTAGACCCGCAGGATTTATAAAATTTGCTAATTCTATTTGTCCTACTTGATTTGCTTCTGTTTCACCTGCTTGAAGTACAGCAACCTGCCCATCAGTACCTACTGCAACTGTAACAGCATTTTCAGGTACTACAATTTCAGGAAGTAGTTTATAACCATCACTATTTACAATTGTTCCAGCACCATCTACTTTAAAAGCACCATTTCTTGTATATGCTGTAGTACCATCTGGAAGTTCAACTTGAAAAAATCCATTTCCGGTTATAGCCATGTCTAAATTGTTTCCAGTCTCTTTAAAGTTACCCTGAGTAAATTGCTTAGTAATAGCAGTAGGTCTTACACCCAAACCTACTTCGATACCCGTTGGAGACCCTAGTGTTGTACCAGATTCTACACCAGCATATTCCATCACTTGATAAAAGAGATCTGCAAATTCTGCACGCTGTTTTTTATATCCGATAGTATTTACATTTGCGATATTATTTGAAGTTACATCTATTTGTGTTTGTTGTGCCAACATTCCTGTGGCAGCCGTATATAATGATCGTATCATTTAAGTTCCCCCTTACGCTCTAACTGTTGCGAGTTTTGTAATTGCTTCTCTATTGAGGTCATCCATGTGGCTGGTCATTACTTTTTGATACATCTCTACCATTCTACTACCCTCAATGAGATCAACCATCTCTTTTACAGCATTTACATTACTCATTTGTTTGTATCCTTGCTTGACATATATACCTTCATCCATAGGAATGATATTATCCTCAATCTGTGGTACATTGTAAAGATTATCACCCACTTTTTCGATATCTTTTAAGTTTTTAACACGTGCTATAAAGAGTTTAGCAACCTCTGTTCCATCTGAAAATACTCTGCCACTTTGATCAATACTGATAACACCATTTTTAGGCATATTTATCTCTTTGTTTGTTGACTCTCTAAAATTATCTGCTAAAAGAAGATCACCATCTTTTGTTGTGATGTTACCATCACTGTTAAGTATAAAAGCACTTTGCTGGGTTAATTTAACTCCATTTGGTGTATCAACTGCAAAAAATAGATCACCATCATTTAAAGCTAAATCCAAAGGATTTCCTGTATGTTTTGAATTTGGTGCTGTAAAATCAATATGTTTTTGTACCACTCTAGGAGTACGATTAAGGGTACGGTTTAAAAATTTTGAACCTTCTTTAGTATGATTATCTAAAGGTAAAATATCTCTTTTTTCTTGATATAATCTTTCAAAATCACCGATAACAACACCATCTTTTCTAAATCCACTGGTATTTACATTTGCAAGGTTATTGGTTGTGACATCAAGTTTGTTAAACTGTGCAACCATTGCACCTGTAACCTGATAATATCCATTTTGCATCTTAACCCTTCTATCTCAATTATGACAAACCCAGCAAGAATCGTGCCAAAGATTTATATATTTTAACTATTTAGAAAGAACTTAACTAAAATCTGTAAATGTGAGGTAAAATTAACTTTTTAACAAATAATTAAGAATATTTGGGTATAATGTCATCCTTAATTTAACTTGATAACGAAATAGTTAAACTTTATGTTACTCACAGGGGAGTGTATATGTCAGCAAAAGAACTGAATGCTACTTTAGAAAAATTAGTTAGCGATAATAAAAACGGTTATATTACTTATGAAGAGCTAATGCAAATTTTTCCAAAACAGCCAAGTACTGCAAATTCGAAAAAAATTTTAACGCTCTTAACTAAAAATAAAGTTGACTTAATTTCATCAGCAGAAAAAGCAAAACTTAAAAATATGCAAGATGCACAAAATTTGGCTGAAGAACGTCAAAGAATGCAAGATGAAGCACTTGAAAATGAATTTGATTTAGGAAAAGAGAAAGAACTTTTAGAGTGGTCAAGATCTGATTCTCCGGTGAGAATGTATCTTAGAGAGATGGGACTTGTAGCACTTTTAACTAAAGAAGAAGAGATTGAAATTTCAAAAAGAATTGAGCTTGGTGAAGATATTATCATTGATGCTTTTTGTTC
>JADGDK010000194.1 GCA_016744895.1 Campylobacterales bacterium
TGTTTAGGATTGTCATACAGTGTTTGTAAAATTGCTTCACGTTGTGCAGTAAATTTAAGCCCATTATTTTTTAAAAGTTTTTTAAACTCTTCAAGCAACTCCTCAAAACTCACCATCTTCATATTTTTCATAAAAGTCCTTTTTTAACAAAAAGTTATTATTACAATTGAGTATAGCAAACCAGTTTACTATGCACGCTTAAATAGCTGCTTATAAAGTATCTCTTCTTTTTTCAGATATCCAAAATTACGACTATCAATACTTTGAGGTATGGTCCCTTGCACAAAATATCTATTGTTGTCAATATGCCTCACACGTTTTATCATTTTTGGATATTCTTCTTTTTGAAACACTACAATATCACCGATCCTAACTGGAATAAAGTTAAAAACCTTAATACATAAGATCTTCTCTCCATCTTTTCTTAAAGGATAAAGAGAATCACCCGATATTTCAAAAAATCGTATCATAAAACAGGATATACAATTTCTTCATTTGGAGCATATGGTGCTTTAACACGCTTTGTTGCTATCCCTTTTATTTTCCAAAATATCTCTGCAAATGTATTAACAGCTTCTAAAAGCTCCATGGCTTTTTCTCTAGAAGTATGTTGCTTGACTGCAGATCCAGTCATCATGATAGTATGTACAAGCACATGAATATCTGGAAAACTTTCAACATGTGGTGGTTTGATAAAATCGCCCCAAATAATCCTTATCTCTTCTTTGCACTTGATTGATTCACTCTCTTTCACAGCAATATATCGTGATAGATTATTGGACTTAGTTGCTTCATCTTTAACGCCCACTTCTAAGGTGGCATGAATTAAATCAATCATTCTAATAGTACTTAGTGCAGAAATTTGTGCACCGATGGGATCATAAATTCCACATGGAACATCACAATGTGCCGATACTTTTTCAATCTGTTTAAACATAAACTACTCCTATAATATTAAATTTTATCGTACACATTAATTGTATTGATTTAAACTGAACATATTAATATATTGACATTAATTTTCATTATTGATTTATTTAGAAGCGTCTATATGTATGATAAATTTATCATTATTTCCACCAGAGTGCACTTGTCCTTCTAAATCACCTCGACTATAACCTCCCACATAAATAGAGTTACAATTACTACGTGCTATACCGTATGCATAATCTTTTGTATCTGTGCCATACATACTTTGTGAAATTAAAGTGCCATCAGGAGCAACTTTAAGTACTGTAATATCTGAATGTTTATTTCCAACATCTGGAACAACATTTGTATTACCTGTGATAAAAATATCACCATTGTCAGCAACAACTAAATCTTCTCCAACATCAACTTCTGTACCACCAAATTGTTTTGTCCAAGAAGTTACACCTGATAAACTCATAACTGTTAAAAATATATCATCACTACCACTATTTACACCACCTAAATCACCTTTTGTTTTACCAGTGATATAAAGCAATGAATTTTTAGCATCCAAGGTAATTGCTGGGCTTTTATCAGTAGTATCACTCCCAAATTGATTTGACCAAATAATTGCACCCGTAGAGTCTATTTTTGAAACAAATACATCATCTTTACCCATATTTATACCATCAATATTTCCCTTTGTATATCCAGCAACATATGCATTGCCGTCTTTATCAATTACTAACGAATCCGAATAATCATTTTCCTCACTTCCTATTTGAGTGAGATATTGTTGACTTCCATCACCATCAAACTTAGCCACAAAAACATCATTTTTACCCAGTGAAGCTTTTCCTTCAAGATCACCGTTAATATTTCCTGCGATATAAACATTATTATTTGAATCGACATCGATTCCACGAGCAAGTCCTGCCTTATCAGTGCAAACCAACCTACCCCATAACTTGTCGCCATTTTTATCTAACTTCATCACAAAAGGATCTGGATAATTATCAACTCCACAAGTTCTATTTGTATCACCAAAATCACCTTTAGTCATGCCGGAGATGTAAATATTACCACAACTATCAACCACACTATCATATCCTATCTCATGGGCAGAAGAGCTATAGTCCCTTGACCAAATCAAATCTCCTTTTTTGGATACTTTCATAACATTTACATCAAATTTATCTTCTGAGTTTCCTGTATTTTTTGTATACCCAGTGGCAACTACGTTTCCTTGCTTATCTGTAGACATACCATTTATCAAGTCACTTGTCCCTGTACCCTCTAGTATTGTCCACTCACCAATAGGATCAACAGTGATAGAAAATGGTGCTAACTCAGTACTACTGCCAACAGAGTCACAAACAGAAATCACAATATCTTTATAAACACTAACTGTGCTTGCACAAGGAGTACCTGAAAGAGAACCATTGCTCTTATCAAAATGAGCCCATATTGGTTTGTTTGTTATTGAAAATGATAAGCTATCCCCATCTGCATCACAAGCCGTAGGTTTAAAACAAAAATTATCACAAACCATAACATTTGAAGATGGCGTTCCTGTGATTGACGGTGGAGTATTTACTTTAGTTATCACACTTGTAGTAGAACTCACATTTTCTTCAGAGCTACTACTTGCACTGGAACTTAATCCAATTTTCTCATCAGTTTCAACTCCTGCTATAGAACTATTATCTTGAAGATTTGACTCTGTTTGGTTATCATCTGCACTGCAACCTATAAGCACAACTGATAAAACAAATGACAATGGATAGATACTTAATTTTCTACTTAACAACATTTTTTCTCCTTAAAATTTAATTACTTGAAAATAGTAACCGATTTCATAAATATTTGTACTTGAAATAATAATGAGTATTACTTTTAACTTTGTATAAATTTTATAGATTAATTATATTTTATTTAGTATATTTAAATAAATGAAAAAATATTAAATATGCTTTATTTTTATAGATATTGTTAATATTTTAGTAATGCTACTTTTCGTAACAAAGGCACTATAACTTAACTCTTTTTCTTTGCCAAAGCATATCCCAAAGG
>JADGDK010000195.1 GCA_016744895.1 Campylobacterales bacterium
TTCACTTTTATTCCTTGAAAATATTATCTTCATAAAAACGTCTAAATTTATATCGTCATATTATAAATTTGCTTAAACGACCTACCTCGATGTAAGCAACGAACTATGGATAAATGTTCTGGAATAGTTCTATACAATAGACAGTTTATGAATCAGTTAATCGAATAGAATAGCGATTATTAAAGATAATTAAAGATTACAAATGCCACCAAGATTATATGCATATGTAAGCATCCCCTCAAAATAAACCTGTTTGAACGGAATAATTCTGCTTTGAATTATACTTCTCTAAATAGTCAATAGGACTTAATTTTCCTAAAAACTTATGTCGACGCTGTGCGTTATAATCATCAATCCATATTTTAGCCATCTCCTTTACTTCATCTAAACTGTCAAATATATACGCATTAAAAAACTCTCTTCGCATAGATCCATTAAATCTTTCAAGCCTAGAATTTTGAATTGGTGTTCCAGGCTGAATAAATTGAAGATCAATCGAATGAATATAACACCACTGCTCAAGCTTGTAAGAGATAAACTCTGGTCCATTATCTACTCTGATAGATTTTGGTTTTCCTCTAAAATCTATAGCTCTTTGCAAAGCTTGGATAACTTTTATAGCTGGCAGTGATGTACCAACTTTAAATTCTATAAATTCACGATTAAATTCATCCATGATATTGAGTATACGATATCTTCTTCCTTTATAAAGTGTATCTGACATGAAATCCATAGACCACTATTCATTTGGACTATATAAGTCCTGTTATGGCTGTTTAATCCTTTGAGGGATGTGCTTCTTGGTTCTTCTTTAGATATTTAATCCCATCATTTTATAGACACGATAAACTCTTTTATGATTCCAAGAATATCCAAGCTTGCGAAGTCTATGAAAAAGTAGCCAAAAGCCATTTCTTGAATGTTTATCCACTAAATTATTTAGTGCAGTAATCACGGCACTATCATCTTTCGGCTTTTTCTTGTAATAATAGGTTGATTTATAAAGGTTTAAACTCAAGCATGCCTGATTGATACTCAACTTAAAATCTATCATAAGATGTGTCATTAACTCTCTTTTACTATCAGGCGTTAGAGCTTTTTTTCGATAACATCTTTCAGAGCCTCATTCATAAGTGCCATATCTGCATACATCTTTTTTAACTTAGCATTTTCTTTTTCAAGCTCTCTTAGCTTCTTGATATCACCACTTTCCATACCATTGTATTTACGCTTCCATTGTATAAGCTTCTCTTTTTGCTTTTAACTCTTCTAGGTTCTCTAGTAATATTACTAAGTCCCGTCTGAGTCTAATTTAGTTTGGACATAAAATTTGAAAAGATCATCTAATCTGATTTTATGTTTTTCTTCTTCACTCTGTAACCATGCATCCTTTAGCATATCTTTGGGACTATAATTGGTTGATGATATTCTGTAAAATCTACGATAGTATTTACCATCAATTCTTAAGTCAAATAAAAAGAGCCTCTTATCTTTTTTATTAACTTTGATACATCAATAATCATAATCGCACCTTTTAAAATTATGCTCTTTGGTGGGTGTCCTCTTAGGTGTCCATTTTGTATCAATTATTATAGATCGAAAGGAATTCAAAAAACTTAAGTTGTCGTATTTTAGAGACTTTGGAATTAAGAAGAAGTTTAAGGATGGTGCGATCGGGGGGATTTGAACCCCCACACCGTTAGGCACGAGCCCCTCAAGCCCGCGTGTCTACCGTTCCACCACGATCGCACAAAATATAAAAAGAGAGAATTAAAGGTCTACATTTTGTAGACCTTTAAAGTGTTTGACTATCCTAAGAATGGGTTAGCGTAAAGAGCGATCAATGCAATAACTAGTGCATAGATAACTTGTGCTTCGATCATCGCTAGTGCGATAAACATTGTAGTCATTAGTTTTCCACCAAGACCTGGGTTTCTAGCAGTTCCAGCAATTGTTGCAGCAGCAGTATGACCCATACCAATTGCTCCACCTAATGCAGCTAAACCAAGACCAACACCAGCAGCTAATACTGAATAACCTTTAAGTGTTTCGTTTGCTACAGCACCGTCAGCAGCAAATGCAGCAGTTGCAATAGCAACCATTAAAAATAGAATCTTCTTCATGAAGTTTCTCCTTATAAAAATTTTGTTTTGCGAAGTCCGTTCGGCTTGCGTATCCCTACTTATCACTTTGCGGAGAGATTTTAGCGAAAATAGATTAAAAGAAGGGTTAAATATAATTTTAATAAGCATTTATTACTCATTACTTTATTCAATATTTAAATCATATTCTTTGATAGTAAATACTACATACCAAAGAACATGATATTTTTATGATTTAGTGTTTTTCGATAAAACCTAATTCTACTTTATGACCTTTAACTGCTAATACTTTTACTTTTACTTTGTCATCGATATTGACGATATCTGTTACTTTATCGACTCTCTCATCTGAAAGTTTAGAGATATGTAAAAGACCATCGATACCACCAGGAAGTTCTACAAAAGCACCAAAATCAACTACTCTTTTGACAACACCATCAAAGATTTGTCCCTCTTGAAACTTTGGCATCTCTTGTTTTGGTTTTCTTGAATCTCTCTTTTGGCTTGCTAATTCACGGATATGATCACATGCAGCACTGACTTGTACCTTGTTTGAACCTTCAACTTTTACAGTACCATTATCTTTATCCAAATCAACAGAAACTTCAAATTTTTCTAAGATTTTTTTAATAGTCTCTCCACCTTTTCCAATAATCGCACCAAAAGTAGAAGCGTCTAAATCAAAAATACTTCTTGCAGGAAGTGCATTTTCATTTAAAACAATTTCATCATTTGCTTTTTCCATAATTGTTAAGATATGTTCTCTAGCTTCAGTAGCCTGTAAGAGTGCTTCTTTTAGAGTTTGTTGATCAATGCCACCTAGTTTGATATCCATTTGAAGTGCTGTTATTCCATCACGACTTCCAGCTACTTTAAAG
>JADGDK010000196.1 GCA_016744895.1 Campylobacterales bacterium
CAAGATTCTGAGTAAGTGGCCGGGAGAGGGAGAAAATAATAAGCACTATTTCCCATATTTTTTCAAATCTCCTCAAGGCTCTCCAAAGCCCACAATATAGGCTTCTTGTAAGCTTTTTAGTCCTATCATACTTTATCTAATTTAGTCACCTTTTATCAAAAATGGTGACTAATAGGTGACTAAAATGTAAAGGCTTAAAAGTGGGATTTATAAATTCAAAAAAGTATGATGGTGTTCAATTATATCATAAAAGTAACAAAGATGTTTCTTATTACATTAGATACAAAGACGATAACAATAAACTTAGAAGAATCAAAATTGGTGATAAATCTAAAGGCATAACAGAAAACTACTGCAATCAAAAACGAATAGAAATTATCAATAGTATGAAATTAGGAGAAGAACCTCCTGCTTTAGCAAGAAAGAAAAAGAAAAAAATCATCAAACTTGATGATGTAGCAGATATATATTTCAAACAAAAAGAAGCTCATATCACAGATGATATTTCTAAACATTATAAATACTATCCTCCAAGACTTAGAGAAAAATTTGGAGAAACAGATATTGACCTAATTACAACAGATAAAATTCTCAAGTTTCAGATAGAACTAAAAAATAAAAACTTTGCTCCTGCAACTATAAACTACACCATAAACTTTTTAGCAACCCTTTTTTATCTAGCTATAGATGAAAAAATTTATCACAAACTAAATCCAGTAAAAGCTAAAAAATTAAAAAACCTCAAAACAGATAATGGAAGAGAAAGATATCTAACACTTGCAGAAATTAAAAAACTATATAACAAGATTGAGGATGATGAACTTTGGCTATTTACTAAACTTTCTCTCTCAACTGGTGGAAGATTAGAAACTATCCTAAATATACAAATCAAAGATATTAACTTGGATAACAAAATGATTACTCTAAAAGATTTAAAAAATTCTAGTACATACAAAGGATTTATCCCTGATGACTTGCTAGATTACCTAAAGAACTACACAGCTGATTTATCAGTTAATAGCTTTGTTGTTGGTGCTAAAACAGTAAAAGTAGCAGGTAGAACAATGAGAAGAAAAATGAAAAATATTTTTGATCCTCTTTTTAATGTTGGACTTGACTCTAAAGATGCAAAAAACAGAGTTGTTATACATTCACTAAGACATACTTTTGCTTCCCATTTGGCCATAAATGGAACTCCAATTTTTACTATACAAAAATTGATGAATCATAGAGATATTAAACAAACAATGAGATATGCAAAACTAGCCCCTGATAGTGGTATGAATTTTGTGAACTCACTGTATCAAGAATAATGATATAGCAAAATATTATCCTATGATGATAATATTTTTAAATAAAAAGTTATCATAGAATGATAATAAATACTCACTGCAAGCTTATAAGTGAAGTTGTGTGAGGTTTTATAAACAATAGTGTGTTAGTGATTTGGCTGTTTTTTTGCTATACTAGTAGCACTAAAAGTGCTAAAAAGGAGTCTCGTAATGGCTATTATAAACTTAGAACTAGAAGACAGTTTTTATGAAGATATAAAAAAACAAGGTATTGATTTGCAAGCTCAATTTCAAGAATTTTTAGCAGACTTAAAAGATGATGGTTATCCTGCTATTTCAACTGAAGAAGCTAAAAAAAGAGTTAAAAAAGCAGTTGAAGAATATAAAAGTGGCAAAATGGAAACTGTATCACATAAAGAAATGTGGGAAAATATTGATAGTGATATAGAGAAAAAAATTGCAAATAATCTATAATCCAACTTTTAGAAAACACTTTAATAATATTTGGGATTATATAGCCAAAGATAGTAGCTATTCAGCTAATAAATTCCGACAACAACTTCAATTAAAAATCGAGTCTATTCCTATTTTCCCTTACAAATTTAGAAAGTCATTTTATTACGATAATGAAAATATAAGAGACTATATTTTTAAAGGTTATACCATACCTTATTTTATTGATACAGATAACAATCAAATTATCATATTAGATATTTTCAAATGGATAGATAAATAAACTTAAATACAAACCTTTCAATACTTAACTATTTTTTGTTAAGGAAAACATTTTAATAGTTCATCAAATTACAACTTCTTAATCTTCCTGCCTATAGGAATATCATCAGGGAGTCAATCAACCAACGGGAGCAAGTGTACAATAAACGGTTTTAAGGCATTTCTCTACAAAGAGATTTTCAAAGGAAGGGAAACAGCTCTTAAAAACTGATACTTATAAAATGTTTTTCAAAAAATATTTTCTACTGAAATTTCATCAAATTCACATAGTTATTTTTATGCAAACATAGGCAAATATAATGTTATCCAATTTTTTTTGAAAACCCTATTTTTCGACAATTTAATATTTTAGAGGTAGAAAAATACTACATTTGACAAGCACCACCCGTATTGTAATTCACCCGTGGGATTCATCGTCCTACTATTTTATATTCTTAACTTATTTAACTATGAGTACAAGAGCAATTATTAATATTTATGATGAGATAGATGGTTTTAATATCTATTTACATCAAGATGGTCAACCTGAAAAAATCAGACCAGCCATTGAAAAAGCCAAAGCATTTGCATTCAAACTACCAAGATTTGAAGCAGGTGAGTTTTCTACTGCATTAATTAAAGTGTTAAAAGTCAGAGCTTGAGGAGTTTATCTTATTACTTCAACAGAAAAAATATCTGATGCAGACTATTTCTATCAGATATATGAAGAAGATTGATATGTAAAGATTAAAAGAACTGATCGTAATCTTAGTCAATTTTTATAGAGAGGGTTTTTATAGCCCTCTTTTTTTATTATTTAATTTTAAACATTATGCAAACTATAGAACAACTATCTCAATATTTACCTGAAAGTGAGATACAAAAAATTTACAAATTAAAATCAGAAATTTATAGACTTAGTTATCAGACAACTGATCTAGAGTGGGAGATAAATGATA
>JADGDK010000197.1 GCA_016744895.1 Campylobacterales bacterium
AAACCAATTAGTTTTGCTTCCACTTATCACTCCTTCGTCGCTATACAAAAAAGGAATAAAATCCCTTTTTCTACGTTAACACTAGGTTCTTTTCGGCAAAGTGCCCACGCACAACTAAACCGTACTCTATTTTGATAGCTCACTTTATTTACGCAAACCTAAAATCCTGATACTCTTTAGGAACAAGATAATCCCTAACATCTAATTTCTCTTCATAGTATCCCGCGTTATAGCCCAACTCAAAAAGTTTATCAATCGCATCAAGTTGTATATCACTCATGCTGATAGAGTCAGCATTGGCATAAAGGTCTAAATAAGTTTCTAATTTCTCTTCATCTACCCGGATAAGGTTTCTTTCCATAAGCATTTTTGAGAGTAGTTTCTCATTTTTGTGCCCTACTTCTACAGCTTTTGTTAATACCTCTTCATAATCAATTGCTCTTGTAATCGGAAGTGAACGTCTCACTCCCATACCACCCAATGGCAATGGCAATCCACCACCAGAAAGTTCAGTCCAGATATCCCAAAGTTCGCGTTCTACTTCTAAACTATCATCATAAGTCAAAATACTCTCATGGATAAGCACACCTGCATCAACTTCCCCATCCATAACTGCTTGTTCAATCTCTAAAAAGTTTTTATACACAATTCTTGCATCTGGATAAGCGATCTTAAATAAAAGAGCATTGGTCGTATATTTTCCACTCAATGCCACTTTGAAATTTCTCTTTAGCTTTGCACCTTTTTTCTTAATAAGTTTAGGGCCATAACCCTCACCAAAACTTACAGCAGTTCTCAAAAGTGCATATTCATCTTTGATAAGAGGATACAGACCAAAACTAATCGCTGATATATCATAATAATTTTCAAGGGCTTTGACATTTAGTGTTTCTATATCAAGAGCGATATTGTCAAACTGAACATCTTTCATCCCAACCCAGCCAAATTTAATGGCATAGAACATAAAAATATCATCAGCGTCTGGAGAGTGTGCAACGGTTACAGTTTTCAAATATAAAGCCTTCATTTGTGATTATTTTATTTTACCAAAATAAAGATATAATATTCTAAATCCAAACTTAGGACTTTTATGCTTAAAGAGATCTCTAAAAAGCTTACGATGAAGAAAACTTTTTTTGTTACGCAACTAGAGAGTTTTTTTAATACAATTACGCAAGAGTATCAAGAAATCATCAATGCTAAAGAGGTTGAGAACTCACTTTTACAAGAGAAAATAAGCAAACATGAGATTGATATCAAAAATCTTGTAGAGATCAAAAATAGACTTCAAAAAATAGAAGAAATTGATAAAAAGCGTATTACTTCGCTCCAAGAAGAGGTCTCTAGACTCCGACACTCTAGTGACAACACCTATAACCAAAATCTTGCAAATGAGAACAGAGAACTTAAACAAAGAGTTGAGTCAAAAGATGATAGTGCAGAACTTCACGAACTGCGAGCCAAAGTAAAACAACTTCAAGGTTTTATCTCCAAAGGTGCAACTGCATATAATGAGAATCTTTCAAATCAAAGTAGTGAAAAGTTGATTAAAGAGATAAGTGAATCACTAAAAAAATAATCTATATTTCAAAATGAAATGTTTTTGAAACAAATCTAAAATTCTTGATAAGATTAAGCCAGATCAAAAGAATGAAGGATTTAAAATGACAGCAAAAGAAGGGAATTTATTAACAATGGCAATAGACGATAATAAGAAAAAAGCATTAGACTTAACCATAAAACAGATTGACAAAGCATTTGGAAAAGGCGCTTTTATAAGATTGGGAGATAAAGATTTTGAACCGATCGAATCAATCAGTACAGGATCATTGGGTCTTGATATCGCACTTGGAATTGGTGGTATACCAGAGGGTAGAATTATCGAAGTTTATGGGCCTGAGAGTTCTGGTAAAACAACTTTAGCGCTTCAAATCACTGCAGAGTGCCAAAAAAAAGGTGGAATTTGTGCATTTGTAGATGCAGAACATGCATTGGATGTAAAATATGCACAAAATTTAGGTGTAGATACAGATAACCTTTTTGTTTCCCAACCTGATTATGGAGAGCAAGCACTTGATATCGTTGAAACTATCGCAAGAAGCGGTGCAGTTGATTTAATCGTTGTGGATTCTGTGGCAGCACTAACACCAAAAGCTGAGATAGATGGAGACATGGGTGATCAACAAGTAGGACTTCAAGCAAGACTGATGAGTAAGGCACTTAGAAAACTAACAGGTGTTATGCACAAGATGGGTACAACAATTATCTTTATCAACCAAATACGTATGAAAATTGGAATGATGGGTTATGGTTCACCTGAGACTACGACAGGTGGTAATGCACTTAAGTTTTACTCATCAGTTAGAATTGATGTTCGTAGAATTGCAACACTCAAACAGGCTGAAGAGAGTATCGGAAATAGAGTAAAAGCAAAAGTTGTAAAAAACAAAGTTGCACCTCCATTTAAACAAGCTGAATTTGATATTATGTTTGGAGAGGGTATCTCTAAAGAGGGTGAATTAGTTGATTATGGGGTGAAACTAGATATAATTGACAAGAGTGGTGCTTGGTTTAGTTATGGAGATAAACGACTAGGTCAAGGACGTGAAAATGTCAAAGCACTACTTAAAGAAGATCCAGAATTAGCCCAAGAAATTGAAAATGGCATAAAAAGTGCTATGGGGTTAGATGATGTTATGTCGATTCCTGATGAAGAGAAGGAAAAAGATAAAAAAGATAAAAAAGCCAAATAAGGAGAATGATAGATGATCTATATTGATGATGTGTACGCTGACGAGGTACTCGATAGTAGAGGTAACCCAACTGTAAGAGCCACAGTAACACTGAGTGATGGAACGATGGCTAATGC
>JADGDK010000198.1 GCA_016744895.1 Campylobacterales bacterium
GTATTGCTAAAAATCATTTATTGGTTGTTATCTTTTTTGAGAATACAGAATTAATTGAGTTGGTTAATAAGGAGGTAGAGAATACGCTCGACATCTACAAACAAACGATTGCAGAAAAATTTGCTTTCGAAAAACGGCTTATAGTTAATGAACTTAAGAAAGTTAACTATCTTTATAAAATTGTTTTAGGACTTGATGGTGCAAATAAGGAAGAGTTTGAAAAAGTAAAAAAGATTATGTCTTCTTTGCCTACTCCTGTAGATGTCATTTGGAATGATGGTCCACGAGTTATGGCTTTAAAAGAAGAATTAAAAGAGGCCGGTTTTCAAAGTACTGATGTTAGAGGAAAAGGACTTAATGTTTGGATGATGATAGGATATGTGTTATCAGATGAACATGCATATGCAATGGCATTACATGATTGTGACATTGTAAATTATACTCGTGAAATCCCAGCACGACTTTTTTATCCGATTGTCCATCCAGCTTTTGATTTTGAGTTTAATAAAGGATATTATTCAAGAGTGACAGATAAGCTTCATGGACGTGCAACAAGACTTTTTTATACACCACTAATCAAGTCACTTGAAAAAGTATTTGGTAAAAGTCGTTATTTGGATTATATGAGTAGTTTTCGTTATGCACTTTCTGGTGAATTTGCATTTGTAAGAAGTTTGGCTAGAGGAATTAGAATCTCTCCGACATGGGGACTTGAAGTTTCAACACTTAGTGAAGTTTATCATAATACTTCAAAAAAACGAATTTGTCAATCAGAAATCATGGAGAGTTATGAACATAAACATCAAGATTTAGGAAGTGAAGCAGGTGGGGGTGTTTCTAAGATGACTAAAGAAATTGCGGAGACAGTTTTTCGAATTATGTCACAAACTGGTGTTGTTTTTTCAAATTCAAAATTTAAATCACTTTTAGCAACTTATTTTGAAGAATCTAGACATGCCATTACGCAATATAGTTCCATATCAGAAGTGAATGGTTTAAATTACGATAGACAAAAAGAGATTGCTGCTATTGTTGAGTTTACAGAGTCTTTGGGATATGCAAATGAAAGTTTTAATGAGGATCCAATGGGTGTACCTTCACTCTCAGCATGGACATCAGTAAGGTCTGTACTTCCTAGTTTTACTTATGAGTTTAAAGAAGCTGTAATGTTGGATAAAAATGATTAAGAGATTAGAGCGAATTTATGGTAAAGAAGATGCTCAAAGTGCATTTGAAAAGCTTGAATTATTGGAGTCTAAATATAAAGCACTTATAAATTCTACTCCTTATGAGATGAGTGAAGAAGATGTAATTTTGATTACTTATGGTGATCAAGTTGTAAAGCCAGGAGAAGAACCTCTATTTACATTAAAATGTTTTTTAGATAAATATATAAAAGGGATTGTAAATACCATACATATTTTGCCATTTTATCCCTACTCTTCTGATGATGGTTTTTCAGTCATTGATTATAAAGATGTTTCACCTCGCATGGGTTCGTGGAAAGAGATAGCATCATTAAGTGAAGATTATAGGTTAATGTTTGATGGCGTTATCAATCATATTTCTCAGTACTCTTTTTGGTTTAAAAGCTTTTTAGCAAATGATAAGAAATATGCCAATTTTTTTACAGAAGTAGACCCAGAAGTGGATCTTTCTCTTGTTGTTCGTCCAAGGACACTTCCCCTTATCCATGAATTTGAAGATGAGGATATGAAACTTCGTTATATTTGGACGACATTCTCTAAAGACCAAGTGGATCTCAACTATGCAAATTATAAAGTTTTTATTGCAGTTATGGATGCATTATTGTTTTATATTCACAAAGGTGCAAGTCTTATACGCCTTGATGCGATAGCATTTGTCTGGAAAGAATTAGGAACGAACTGTATACATTTACCACAAACTCATGAGTTAATACAGTTGATGAGAGAGGTTATTCATAAAATTGCTCCAGAGACTATTATCATTACTGAAACCAATGTACCTCATGATGAAAATATCTCTTATTTTGGAAGTGGTGAAGATGAGGCGCAAATGGTTTATAATTTTGCACTTCCACCATTGATCGCCCACTCTATACTTAAATCAGATTGTAATGCGATTACAAAATGGGCAAATTCTTTAACTTTGCCAAGTGATAAAGTCTGTTTTTTTAACTTTACTGCCAGTCATGATGGCTGTGGAGTGAGACCTATTTCTGGTTTAATTAGTGATTCGGAGTTAGATGATTTAGTCAAAAGTGTTGAAGATCATGGAGGTTTTGTTTCATATCGTTCTTCAAATGAGACTCAAAAGAGTCCTTATGAATTAAATGCAAGTTATATTGATATCATATCTCATCCAGAAGAAGAAAGCTCAAAGAGAGTGCAGAAAATGATACTATCTCAAGCTGTTTCTTTAGCAATGCCTGGAGTGCCTGGAATCTATTTTCATTCATTGGTAGGTTCACAAAGTGATGTAGATGGTGTAAAAAGAACAGGTGTTTTAAGATCTATAAATAGAGAAAAATTAAATTATGATATTTTAACAAAAGAGTTGAGTGAGGTTGAAAATCTTCGTACGATGATTTATCAGGATTTTAAACAACTTTTATCAATACGTAAAAATGAAAAAGCATTTAATCCCTATGCAAAGTTTTCATTTGTGACGTTAGGTGAGGCTCTTTTTTCTATTCGAAGATTTTCACATGATGAGAAAGAAGAAATTTTAGCAATTCATAATTTTGCCGATAATCCTGTTAAATGTATACTTCCTAATTTTATTAGGAGTGAGGCATATGACCTTATTAAAAATAAAAAAATTATAGAAAAAAATATTGAGTTAGATCCTTATCAAGTGATGTGGATAAAATATAAAAAGGAAG
>JADGDK010000199.1 GCA_016744895.1 Campylobacterales bacterium
GTCCTATCTTTTGGTTTGGTACAAGTTTGAGATTGAGGTTTTTAAAAAGCGTCTGTCCACCAAAGCTTTTGGAGAGGTTTGTTAGTTGTATCATAAATTATCCATTTGTTTAATAGAAAATAAGTATACCAAAAACTATATACTTGCTAGATATTTTCAACATAGAACAGACAAAGCATTATTTATACAACGAACACTATGTACAAATAATGGATTTTTGGCTCATTAACTAACACTTTGTCATAATAATGGCGATTTTCAGGCTAAAAGTTTTAATTAAGTTTGAAATTATTTTAATATTTTACTATAATAATTTAGTTTTATATATAATTAAATCACCTTCATGATTATATGTATATTTTTTGTGTTAGATAATCATGCGTAATTGAGGTGTTTTTTATAGAGTGTTAGTTAATAAATAGTTATACTAAAAGAAAAGGAATAATAATATGATATTCATAATCAAAATAATAGTCACTGTACTTTTTAGCCTTGCTGGAATAGCAAAACTTTTAAGTGTCAAACCCATTAAAGATCAATTTAAGGAATTCAAAATTCCAATACTTATGATGTATGTTGTTGGAATACTCGAAGTAGCAGGTGCAATCCTTTTACACGTCGAGTCTACTAAACTCTATTCAGCGTTAGGGTTGATAATTTTAATGTTAGGTGCAATTGCCAATCACCTTAAAGTTAAACACCCTGTTGACAAATCTGCACCATCCATACTTCTTTTAGTTTTATCCAGTATATTGGCATACAACTATATTTAAAAGCAAAGCATAACAAATTGTCGCACTCCAATAAACACCTTGCAGGTGTTTATTGGTGAACTCAACCGTTAGCATTACAGTTCAAGCGTTATTAAAAAACAAAAAGAAAAAGTCTTTTTGGAATTTAACCAAATACTAAAATTCCTATATTCTATGGAAGCTCACTACTTTTTAAAAAAAAGTAGCACAAAAATCTTTGAGGAAAAGGAGAAATACTTATATGGGTTGGAAAGGCACAATACGCACTATAGGTGCAATTCATAGAGCAAATCAAAGAGAAAATCAACGACAGGCAAGAGCACAAGAAAAGCATAATAAAGCAATTGAAAAAATACAAAATAATATTGAAGCAAATCGTCAAGTTATTATGTATGAACACCACATTGATACACTTAAATCTATACACAAAGAATATGGAGAATTAATTGATTGGTATACAATTTCTAAATTAAAAAAACCTTCTGAACCAAGCAGAAACAATATAAATGAAGATAATTTTAGAGTTGGTTTTTTTACAAAAGTTTTTGGCAATGAAGAAAAACAAAAAAAGAAAGCCATTGAGAAAGATGAAGAAGAATACAAAGTTTTACACAATAAATAGATAAATGATTTCAAAGAATGGGAAAAAGATAAATTAATTGCTGACAAACTTTTATCAGGTGATGAAGACATCAAACTTAACATAATAAAAGAAATAAATCCATTTAGTGATATAAAAGAACTTGGTAGCTCGATAATTTTTAAAATTGAAAAAAATGGTACTGTAGAAGGTACATTAAATCTTCAAGGAAAAGATATAATTCCAACAGAAAAAAAGACATTGTTGCAAAGTGGCAAATTATCAATAAAGAAAATGCCTAAAGGTGAATTTAACGAATTGTATCAGGACTATATTTGTAGTTGGAAATGAGCTATTAGCTATTTTACCTGATGATATAGTCCTTATACATGCGATGGATAATTTACTAAATACAAAAACTGGTCATATGGAAAATCAATGTATAGCTTCAGTTGCTATAGCTAGAAATACTATTGCATCTTTAAATATGGATTTGATAGATCCATCAGATTCTTTTGAAAATTTTGTTCATAATATGAATTTTAAAAAAACAAAAGGGTTTGAAATTGTAAAACCGTTGTCTCCATTAGACTTCAGTTCAAATCGTATAAGTTAAAATGCTAACAAGTTGTAGCAACAAAAATATAAAGCCCCAACCGATAAATATTTTGAGCAAAAAAGATGATACCATGATAAATACAAAAGCGATTGTAAACAGGCTTTATATTTTTGTACATGGTCGTTAGTAATAGGAAATAATAAAATGAAGAAATATATAAAATTATGGCTAATAATTATATTATTACCTATACCTCTTTGGTTATCTATGTTTATATTAGGTTTAATTGGAGTTGTTTTATATAGATATTACTATTTCCCTTTATGGTTTTTAAGAGAACCATTTTTTATATATCCTAATGATATAGGAATTTATTATCCCAGTTTATATGGTAATATTATTACAATTATTATTTATTCATTAATTTATTGGGGTATATTTTTTATGTTAAAAAAAATTAAACACTTAATTACTAATAAAATAGAGAAGTGAACGAGGTACCCACGGGCTTAAAAGATGATTTTGGCTATCATTTTAAAATAAATTTAGAAGTAATATGTACAATCATAAAGGCACCACGTCCACTTACTTCAACCGTTATGTTAACAGTATGAAATATTATCTGGGAAACAAGAGAAAAAGCCATTTTGGAAGTCAATTTATCATGATAATATAACATGACTATGCTAACCCAAATCTTTTTAAAAAAGGTGCACAAAACTTTGGAAAAGTGAGAAAATAATTTATGAATAGTGGTATTCATCCTCCTTATGTAGAATTTTATAAAGAAAGTATTCGTTTTCATTGTGATGAATCAGTTACTTCTATAATTGCCTTGACTTCATTTTTTCAAAAAATAAAAATTAGGGGTCAAACACTTTTTCAAAACCCACTTTACCTTTTTGATAAAATACAAAAATGGTCTAGTACAACTCGTAACTT
>JADGDK010000019.1 GCA_016744895.1 Campylobacterales bacterium
TTTTCTCATCAATTGTTTTTAACATTTCTTGGCTGCTACCATTGATTATTTGTTTTGTACTATTTATAAAAGTATTGCTATTAAACTTTAAATTTCCAATTATTACAATTCTGCGAATCATAAAGAATTCAAGGATTTTGTTGTTTTTAACTATTTGCTCTTTTATTTTTGGTGGAAAACTTGTAATAAGGCTTCCTATTAGGAATTTCTTCTCTTCTGAGAAGTCTTCTTTCATAAAATCATCAACAATAAAATCTTGTATTAAATCGATAGACTCTTCAAATATATCTTGATTTGTACTAAAAAAAATATCAAAATACTTATGATATATCCAATTAAAATATAATTTCTGATCGGATATAGATGTTATTCGAATAGCTTGTACAAATAAACTTGATATATGTATTGCACACATTCTCTTTGTTATATCAATGTTGTGAGATAGTTTATTTATTGTAAGATATGACATATTTAAGGAAAATATATTTTTAAATATCCAGTCTAAATAAATATACCTATCATCTTTATATTCAAATTCTTCATTAAATAGTAGGATAATACTGTCATGAATTTCTCTTTCTTGATTTGTTACAAAAAAAGGTTCTGCATATTGATTATTTTGTATTTCTTCTTGTGTAAATGATTTAAGATATTTAAAGTTTTTTACCATAAATACTAATGAATTTTTTAATATTTTAATATTATTACTTTCTTGTAATTCATCATTTTTGATATCACATCTTTTAAGATGATATATTATTTCCTTTGAAGTAATCAAGATGTAAAGATAATCTTTTTTTCTCATTTCTAAAAGAGTTAGGTAATAGTCATCTTCATCAATTATTTTTTGCTTATAAAAAGAGAATAAGATATCATTTATACCTATTATCATTTGTCCATTTGTCATTGTTTGAAAATTATTTGTAAGTCTATCATCAACACATGCTATGGCATCTTCTTTTGTTTCTAATATATTTAATAATGACAATAAAGTATTGGATGGATTTTCTTTATCAATAGCCTTGGGATTTCTTACTGTTTCACAATAAGATAATTTGCCCAGACTAAAATTCATTTTTATTTTTTGGTTGAAACTGTCCGCTACTTGAAGGTCTTCCAATGAAAGAAAGATATTAGCAGGAAGGAATACTTTTGAAAAAGAGTCAATAATCTTTTCAAATTTTTTTAATTCCAAAAGTAATATTACAGAAGTTACATCCAAGTAAAGTATTGTATCTTTGATATTTTCTATATTTGTAAAATGAAACTTTTTTGCACCTCTGATATATATATGCATATTGTGTTCTAAGATATATTCAGCCAAGTGAACTGGTAATTTAGACCGTCTATATAAATTGTACATGTATTCATTTTGTCTCTTTTGTTCATCGATAAAAGGCATAAAATCATTGATGTTCATCATCCATACTTGTGAATTCTCATCATTTGATAAATCTTGCAAATGTTGAGATATTTTTTTTCCAAAAACGGCATTAAAAATATTTTCATCAGATTGAGCATCTGCCATTAAAAGTATTGGTGATAATGATTTATCAATTTCATCGATATCGTTGTTTGCAACTATATTTTTTGTCATTGATGCAATTTGAAGTTTTGTGTTAATATCAATATTGTGATTATCTTTATGTTCTATAGCTAAAACTTCTATCTTTTCATCAGAGCCTGTTTTTTTATAGAGCTGTGCTAAATTTAGCATATCTTGATCTGTTTTTATTAAATCAAATTTTTCTAATATTGATATAGCTTTATCAGGGAAACCTGCCTCATCTTCACAGGCTGCCTTAATTCTAAGAAAATTATTAACTATCAATTGGTTTCCTATTGTACTCAACCAAGTATCTATGAGTTTTATTGCTTTGTTGCAATTGTTACAGTTTTTCTCAGCATAAACAACTAACTCGATAACTTTTTCAGTCTGAAAATTTTCTATCAAGTAATCAGTATATTTGGTGATATACTCCCAGTCATTTTCAGATGCTTTTATTTCACAAATAATCAAACAATAATTAGGGTTCTTAGTTTCTTTAAATAATCTTTCATATATAGCACAAGCAGATTTATAATCATTAGTAATTTTGTATATATAGGCTTTAGCTTCATCATGTCCTTTTAGTTTGCTAATGTCAATAAACTCTAATGCCTCCAGATAGCATTCAAATGCCAATAAAGCATTTAAATAATTTTCATTCCAGTTTTCTAATTTATGGTAGAGAATATAGACATCTTTATACTCGTTCAATAAAGTAAATAATTTTTTCCTATTTTGTTTGATGTGGTGGTATCTAATAACTGTATCTATGATATGTAGATCAGAGTCTTTATCTAGTTTTATAGCTTCTATATCTTTTTCAATATCAATATTTAAATTGTGTATTATGATAAATTGAATGGCTATATCTTTATATATTTCCTCTTTATATAGCTGATTAATATACTCGATAGCTTTATCTAAATCTAATAACCAAAGTATAGTAGCCATCCAAGCTTTATCTCTATATTCAGGAGCTTTTTCTATAATTTCACTAAGTAATTCTTTGGATAATTCTATCTTCTCTTGACTTTCTATATCTATCTTTAGCATATCTTTTTGAGCAATAGGTGGAATTAAGTCAGGAATAACAGTAAATAATGTTGCTTGATAAAAAAGAATAATAGATTTAACCCTTTTGGACTCTAAATAATAAGTGTTTAATTCCAATGATTTGTCTATTTCTTTTAGTGCTGTTGAGAGATTATCTCCACATTTATAGAGTTCATATATTGCTTTAATTCTGTAAGTTTCATGATCTCTATCTTCTATAGTGATACTTTCAATAACACTAATGGCTTTACTATAATCACGCATTTCAATATGTATAGCGGCTTTTTGGTTTAGGGTACTTGTCTCATGGTTATCTAGCAATGAAGCAGCGTTCAGTAAGTTCCCATTTTTAATTTCAATCCAAGAAATAAGCCTATTTATATATCTTGAAGGATTGAGTATTATTATCTCTTTTATAGTTGAATTGGCTTGTTCTATATTATTATCTGAGATAAATATTTTTGCTTCTTCATAAAGTATTTCGGACTTTATGGTGTTGGTTATTGTCTCCCATTTTTGTGATTTTTTTATTTCTGGAATCCATTCCCTCATCCTTTTTTCTATCCCATTTAAACTTTCTTTTTTGAATCTTTCAAGTTCTTTGGTTACATCTTCTCTTATAATCATTTTAAGTTGATTTGAGTCTAAACTACTTTGATTTTGATATAATTTTGCATGTTCTTCTATGCTGGGAGATTCTAATGGTATTATTTCAATATCACCATATTCTTCTAAAGATATATCATTTAATACCAAACTAAGGTTAATGCACTTGAAAGAATGTCTATAATCAACTACTTCACTTACAGAGCCTGTAAGTAAATATTTATCATTAACTTGTGTGAACACTCCACTACCCGAGAACCCTTTAGTTGTATCAAGTTCGTCTTTATGGTGGCTTTGAAGTGATTTTGTATTCATTGCTATTGTGACTTATCAAATAGGTACATTCAAGACAATCTAAATTACCTTCTGATATGCTTGGATATCCAACGAATCCACATTTTTTAAATTGCCCATCTAAAATTTTTGCAGTTACTAAATTATTATCTACACAAAAAGAATTTTTTATTACTAATACTACTAAGTCAAAGTTTGTATCAATAATTGCAAAAGGTTGTAGACTCTTGTTATCTTCATGAATAACTGTAATATTAGTTAACTTCAACCTCTCAACACATACATCATTAAAGGCTTGATCATCATTCTTTTTAAAAGAATGCTTTGCAGTCAATACAAAAAAGTAACCTATCTCATTTTTAGGCCTCACAATAACACCAGAGCTTTCTCTTGCATTGTCTTTATTAGAAATATAGCTTATCTTGACAGCCAATTCTTTGATATCATCACAATTAAAGCTCAATTGTATAACCTTTACTATTGCTTGCCGCAGAATTCAATGTATATCCATACAAATTCTGATTGTCCTCGTTTTTAAGTATATTCTTATCTTTGCCATATACATGAAAAGGGTAATTAAAACATAATTTTATATTTTTCTTTTTTGATCTAGCATCAACTACCAAAAGGGATAATGTCTCTATATTAGGATGATTATGGCTCTTTCCATTTGTACTGATAACATACTTATTAGTTTCAATAATATCTAAAAATTCTTGATTAATATTTGCACTACTTCCATGATGTGATAATTTTACAAAATCAACTTGAAGCTTGTTTTCTTGACTATAGTTTTGGTTTCTTAAACTTTCTATAATTATATCTATATGAGCATCACCCAATAATAAAAAACTACTATTTTTATACTCTAAAATAAATGCTATACTAGAGGCATTTTGTACTGAAGTATCTGTTTTACAGTTGTCTAAGTCTTTTGCATAGGCTTCAATTGTTTTAAACTTTTTGGATGTAAAGGAAATTTCTGCACTTCTAGTTTTGCTATCTTCTATTGACCATTTTTTATATAAATCAAACAAAACCTTTTTACTGGGGGATAAAAATGTAAATTTTAAATCTCCAATGCAATGTTCAGACTTTTCAAATTTTTCATTATAAATGGATAAGTAGTTTTTGTTTTGTTCGTTTAATAGACCACTTAATGTTTTTGCTTTTGCAAAACTAATTTCGTTACTAAAACTTCCAATAGAAATATCTTTTGATGTGTCTTTAGTGTTATTAAACACCTGAGACAACTTATCATAGGAATTAAACCATATATTTTCTACATTAAAATCTGAGTCTTTTATCAAGGATATTATTCCTCCTATATGATCACGGTCTGAATGAGTAAGGATTAATAAATCTATATTTTCTATTTCATTTGAAATAAGATAGTTCTTTAAAGTTTTATATTTATTTGCCAAACCACCGTCAATGACTATAGTAAAATCATCAATCATGATAACTATACTATCTCCGTTGTCAACAGGCAAAAATGTGATTTTTGGTTTAGTAGCCATAATACTAAAATTATATCTAAAAATATTTCAGAACTTAATCTAATAAGTTTTTTCTTACAGAAGGTATAACAAAAAACAAGGATAGAAATATTTATTTAAATTAACTTTCACATAGTATATATTATATACAATATATGCAAGCTTTACTATAGATTGATTGTAATATAATCGATTAAAATAGTATGGAGTTAAGATGAAAATATTGATAGCACTTATATCTTTAATACTCTCTTTACAAGCACAAAGTGTGGGTACTTCAGTATATGACCATATCATATTTAAAAACATAAAAGAAGCAAGTCAAAACCTAAGTCAATTAAATAAATTTGTTGATGCTAATGCGTCCAATCAGGAATTAAAAAATGGCTTTATCCAAATGATGATGTCATGGAAGAAAGTACAAACTTTATACTTGGCGGCTGATTTAGATGAAGCGTATATTGATATTCCCAGATATATTGATACCTTTCATCATGGCAAAGAAAATATTTATAAACAGCTTGATCGTATCTTACTTTCATCTGATGCTTTAGATATTGAACTTTTTAAAAATTCTACTAAGAGTATTAATGCTTTAGAATATTTAATCTTTAAGCCATCTCAAAAAACTAAACGACAAAAAGAGATGATTGTATATATTTTACATCATATTGGTAATCATCTGAAAACCATAGAGCTTTTTTATCAAGAAAATAGAGCATTGTTTACAGCTGATTCTCAAAAAATAAATGCAATCATCATGAATGCTTTAATTGAAAGCTCATATAAATTAAAAGAGTGGAGGGTAGGGGATCCAGCTGGCTTATCTCGCAAATATAAAAACAGCCCTAAAAATTCAAGATCTGAGTATCCGATATCTAAACTATCATACAAAGCAATAGAAGCTATTTTATTAACCCATCAAGAGATTATAGGTGAACAAAAGTTTATGAATTTTTCAAATGTTATTCATTCCGCAGGTGCTGATAAAGAGTTACTAAGTGCTCAAAACAGTATTAAAAATGCATTAAAATATTTACATTTAGCACCAGCATATGATTTCAATTCCAAAGAGATAAAATTAATGTATAAAGAGTTAACAGCATTACATAACTCATACTTTATTTCACTTATTAGCGCACTTAAAATAACATCGAAAATTTTGGATTCTGATGGTGATTAATGATTTATACTTTTTGGAATATTTTGTAAATCCTCATCAAAGACTTTATTGGATTTATATACTCAGTACACTGTTGATAGCAACAGTGTATTTGATAATTTATCCTAAAGAAAAAAAGATCAACGTAAGTTCAAAGTTATGGTTGCATCCAAGTGCTACTTTGGATTATCGTTATTTTGTTATCTCTTATTTTATTAAAATTTGGTTGGTTATGCCTATCTTAATTGGGGCTGGTGAAATTGCTTTATGGACACATACGGTATTAAATGACTATTTTGGTTTTTTTGTATCTCCTAAATTGAGTTACACAGAAATCATGATTTTATTTACTCTAAGTTTGTTTATAGCTAGTGATTTTACACGATATTGGCTACATCGTTTCATGCATACTATTCCCCTCTTGTGGAGGTTTCATGCGGTACATCACAGTGCAAAGGTATTAACACCTATCACATTTTATAGGGTACATCCTATTGAAAATATTTTATTTGGACTTCGTTTTAGTTTAACGATTGGAGTGGTAACAGGGCTGTTTATTTTCTTTTTTGGTGGGTTTTTAAGTTTTGTGGATGTATTGGGAGTTAATATTATTGTATTTATATATAATATAATAGGTTCAAACTTACGGCATTCCCATATTAAGTTAAAATATTTTAGATGGATTGAAAAAATCTTTCTTTCACCATTTCAACATCAAATACACCACTCAACAAAATTTTATAACTTTAATTTTGGTGGTACTTTAGCAATATGGGATTTGTTATTTGGGACATTGAAGTATTCAACAGAGATAAAACATATGAAATTAGGGTTAGGCAAAAATTATCAACATAAAAGTGTATTAGATTTATTACTAACAAGGATCAAAAGTGATTAAAAAAATTAGTATCATTTTATTAACTATTGTGGTTGTACAAGCACAAAGTATTGAACAGTTGGGTGAAATGCTTTTTTTTGATGTCAGTTTATCTAAAAACAAAACACAAAGCTGCTCGACATGCCATAACCCTGAACATGGATTTGTTGATGATAGAGATAATGATATTAATTCAATGGTTTCTTTGGGCGATGATCTAAAAAGCAGGGGTGCAAGAAATGCTCCAACAGCATCTTATGCGATGATGAGTCCTCACTTTCATTTTGATACTAAAAAGCAAGAATATAGAGGTGGACAATTTTTAGATGGAAGAGAAAGTACTTTAGCAGGACAAGCAGGTGGTCCACCACTGAATCCTTTAGAGATGGGTATGCGTGATAAAAAGATGGTTATTGATAGGCTTAAAGAAAACAAAACCTATGTCACGATTTTTCAAGAAAATTTTGGTGATAAAATTTTAGAAGATGTAGATCAAGCCTATAAAGCAATGAGCTTATCCATAGAAGCTTTTGAAAAAAGTAAAACATTTGCACCCTATGACTCGAAGTATGATCGATATTTAAAAGGTGAATATGACTTAAGTGTATTAGAAGATTTAGGAAGAACACTCTTCTTTTCAAATGATAATTTAACTTGTGCTAAATGTCATGTCTTAAAAGGTGAAGATAAAGCTGGTGAAACATTTAGTAATTATGAGTTTCATAATATAGGAGTGCCTAGTAATCCTATATTGGTTCAAAAAGGGATTGTATCTGCTGATTTTATTGATCATGGACTGTTGGATAATCCAAATGTTACAGATAAAAAACATGATGGAAAATTTAAAGTACCCACGCTTCGTAATGTTGCAGTAACTGCTCCTTATATGCATAATGGTGTTTTTACAACACTAAGAGCTGTCATGGAGTTTTATGATAAATACAATAATATAAAAAGAGTAAACAACCCAGACACCAATAAACCATGGGCTAAACCCGAGGTTAAAGAGACTGTTAATCTTGATCTTTTAAAAGCTAAAAAATTAACGAAACGTAAAATTGATGCATTGATTGCTTTTATGAATTTATTGACAGATAAACGTTACGAACATATTTTAAAGGAGATAAAATGATAAAAATATTTTTTATTGTTATTGTGTTATTGAGTTCATTAAATGCCAATGAAGTTAATATTTACACACACAGGCATTACCCATCTGATAAAATTTTATTTAAAAAGTTTACGCAAATATCAGGTATAAAAGTGAATGTAGTTCAAGCCAACTCTGATCAAATTATGAAAAGACTTGAAGAGGAAGGAAAATACTCTCCAGCAGATCTTTTATTGACCGTGGATGTAGGAAGACTTTACATTGCAAAAAAGAAAGATCTGTTTCAGCCAATACAGTCAAAATTTTTAGAAGAAGTGATACCTTTACATTTAAGAGATAAAGAGGGATATTGGTTTGGTGTAACAAAGCGTGCAAGAGTTCTTGTCTATAACATTGATAGTATTGATCCTAAATCTTTATCTACTTATGAAGCATTAACTAGCAAAGATTATAAAGGTTCTATTTTAACAAGAAGTTCTACTAATATCTATAATCAATCTTTGCTAGCTTCTATCATCGCACATAAAGGTGAAAAAGAGGCGAAAACTTGGGCAAAAGGTGTCAGGGAAAACTTTGCTAGAAAGCCAACAGGCAGTGATCGTGATCAGATGAGAGCTTTAGCTGCAGGGGTAGGTAAAATCGCTATTGTTAACACCTATTATGTTGGTCAGTTGATTAACTCCGATAAGTTTAGTGATCGAGCAGTTGCAAAAATGATAGGAATATTTTTTCCAAATCAAGGGGAAAATGAGAGAGGGACACATATCAACATTTCAGGTATAGGGGTTACTAAATATGCAAAAAATAGAGATAATGCGGTTAAGTTTATAGAGTTTTTATGTTCGGTTGAAGCGCAAAAGATATTTACATCAACTAACTATGAGTACCCAGTAAATAAAAATGTCTCCCCCTCAAAACTATTACAATCGTGGGGTAGTTTTAAAGAAGATAATATTCAATTGGATAAATTAGGTCAAAATAATACTGAAGCTATAAAAATATTTGATGAAGTTGGGTGGCAGTAACTTGATAAGTCGTTGGTCACTCTGGAGTTATATTTTAACTATCATTATAGTAATACCTATTGTACTGGTTCTAAATCATGCTCTAGGTGGTGAGACACAAGCCCTTGAACACTTAAAAAAGACAGTATTAATAGAGTATATAAGAGATACTTTGATATTGATTTTTGGTGTGGGCATTTTAACATTGCTTTTAGGGGTATGGACTGCTTATATAACTACATTTTATCATTTTAAGTTTGTTGGTTTTTTTGTATTTGCTTTGGCTTTGCCTTTTACGATTCCTACTTATATCATGGGGTATATTTACTCTGATATATTTGGTTATTTTAACTATTTTCATATTTTCTTGCAATCAATAGGAATAAAAGAGTATTTTAATATTTTAAATATCAACTGGGTCATTCTATTTATGAGTTTGGCACTTTATCCCTATGTTTATTTAATTGTAAAAGTTTCTTTTGAAAAAAGTAAAAGTGCTTTGCTTAACCCTGCACTTAGTTTAGGGGAGTCACGAAAAAGAGTTTTTTTTAAAATAATTCTTCCTTTGTCTCGCCCTGCTATTGTTGGTTCTCTTGCTTTGGTTGTGATGGAGACTATTAGTGAGTATGGTATAACCGAATATTACAATGTTAAAAATCTTACCGTTGCTATATTTAATACTTGGTTTAGGTTACATGATTCTCAGAGTGCTGCATATTTTGCTATGATAGCCATGTTGTTGGTTATTATTGTTTTAAGTGTTGAAAAGTTTAGCAGAGGAAAAGCCAACTATAAAACAGAAAGTTCAGATGCGAGTGTTCAAAAACAGCATTTAAAAGGGTTTAAACTTTATATAACTTACTTCATTATCTCATTACCTATCATTTTTGGCTTTATTATCCCCTCTATTTGGATTGGAGTTTATTCGTATGAATATGCTGCAAATATAGTGGATGAAGAGTTTTTAACTATTCTTATAAATAGTTTCCTATCATCAAGTCTAAGTGCTTTTATCATAATAAGTTTAGCATTTTTAGTGGGCTATACAAGTCGTATTTTCCCATCTATGATTAATGGATATCTTAGTAAGATTATTTCACTTGGTTTTACAATGCCTGGTGCTGTTATTGCCATTGGTACTATTATCTTGTTTGCAGATATTGATAAGTGGTTAATAGAACATTATTTTACAAAAACTCTGTTTTTTAGTGGTTCACTATTTGTTCTTATATTTGCATATACCGTTCGTTTTTCTGCGATAGGTATTAATACAGTTGAGTCTGGTTTTGAGAGAATTAGTATTAATTTAAATAGAGCATCAAGATCACTTGGACTTAGTTATTTTAAAACGATGTTTAAAGTTGAAATCCCATTGATGAAAAATACACTTCTATTTGGTTTTGTACTGTTATTTATCTCTGCTATCAAAGAGTTGCCTATGACATTGGTTCTACGCCCTTTTAATCACGAAACATTAACAACTAAAACTTATGTATTGGCAAATGCACAAATGGTACAAGAATCTTCAATATATGCTCTGAGTATTATCGTGATATCACTTGTTCCATTAACTATTGTAATGTTAAAGAGGAAGATATGATTTTAGAATTAAAACAATTGAACAAAAGTTTTGATAAACCTATATTAAAAGATGTAAATTTAGAGATTGAACAAGGTCAAATAATCTCAATATTGGGAAAAAGTGGAAGTGGCAAATCTACTTTGTTAAATATTATTGCAGGGTTTGAAAAAGCCAATAGTGGTTCTTTGCATATCAATGAACAAATTATCTTTAATAAAAAGCAAAATATAGAGCCGCAAAATCGAAACATTGGTTTTGTTTTTCAAAACTATGCTCTTTTCCCACATTTAAATGTAGAAAAAAATCTTCTCTTTGGTGTCAAGAATAGAAAAAATAAAACTCTGGTGCAAGAGTTGTTAGAGATGGTTGATTTAAAAGGATATGAAAAAAAGTATCCTCATGAGTTAAGTGGTGGAGAGCAACAACGCATTAGTATCGCAAGGGTATTAGCTACTGATCCTGATATCATACTTTTAGATGAACCCTTTTCTAGTGTAGATGCACTTTTAAAAAGACAGATAGAAAAAGATCTATTGATGCTTATTAAAAAAAGTCATAAAACGGCTATATTTGTAACACACGATCCTAAAGAAGCCATGGCAATAAGTGATAAAATTGCATTTATAGAAAATGGTGAAATAATCCAATATGATACACCAGAAAATATATATTATCAACCAAAGTCAAAAGAACTTGCATCATTCTTTGGTATTGCTAATTTTATTGAAGATCAATGTTATAGATTAAATCAAATATCTTTAAATAAACAAGAAGGCATGTATCAAGCTCAATTGGACTACGCTATCTTTAGAGGTGAATATTATGAACTGTATATCAATGTAGACGTAGATGGAAAAGAGTATCCTTTTATTGTATATGATCATGGTGATTTTCACACATTACAAGAATTTTATATATCTTTAAATTAGCAGTTGTTATTTATTTGATATAATGATTTTAAAAAAAATTATAATGGATTAAAAATGAAGAAAATAATTATAATACTGCTATGTATATGGAGTTTGAACTTATCAGCAGATTTAGTAGATGAGGGCTTGATGGAACATCAAAAAGGTCATGCCACAAAAGCGAGTGAACTTTATACAAAAGCGTGTGACAACGGTGATATGAAAGGATGTGTAAAATTAGGTGTTCTTTACTTTACAGGTGATGGTGTGAAAGAGAATCATAAAAAGGCTAAAAAATTATTTGTAAAAGGTTGTAAAGAACGATATTCTTTAGCATGTTACCACCTAGGAACTCTATATAAGCGCGGTGGAACTGGTATAAAAAGAAATTTTAGAAAATCTAGAATGTTTTATGCTCTTGGCTGCAAAATTGGACTTGAAAAAAGTTGTGAACAATATAATTTAATAAGAGAAAAACGTGAAGTTATAGGTTCAGGTGCTAATGCCAAGGATTTAGGTTATACCTATACTACTGAAATATATGGTGGCTAAATAATTATTTTAGGAATAAAATAAACCTCATAAGATAACTTTTAGCCTCAGCTAAACTCCAAGATATACATATTTAAAACAAGAAAAAAATATAAATTACTCCAAATATGATAATGACTTTCAATTTAAGTTTTTCCTAAGCCTTTTTATTGCAAAATAATTTTTGAAAAAGATTATCATTTTAAAAGAGGTATGGTTTGTTTGAGTCAGCATTAGAAAAGTTAGAGGTATATGTTATGCGTAATGATCTTAATTACTCTTCTGTAAGAGAAGTAGTATTAAGAGAGATTGCTGAGTCTGAGAAGGGGTTGTGTGCTACTCAGATTCATATACAAGTAAATGATAAAATACAAAAAAAAGTATCATACAATACTGTTTATCGTGTTCTGAGACTTTTTGAAGAGTGTAAAATTGTGGTTACAATTCAAAGTAATGCAAAAAAAACACACTATTTCCTTGCAAATAAAGATATAAATCTTTATCTTTTTGATGTCAATAATCACTATGTAAAATCACTTAAATCATCAGAGACTACAGATCAGCTTCTTAAAGAGCTAAAGCTTGATAATACAAATAGTTTTATTGTTATTCATAAATATTAAAGAAGAAAAGATCTATTTTATTGATTATAATGGCTGGATGTGTCATATATAATGCTAAAAGTAGCAATGCTATTAAGTCTGTCTACTCTTTTAGTATCAGCTGAGATAGTTAGTCGTACGCAAGTTATTATGGGCACTATGGCAACTATTTCGTTAGAGTCATCTCAAAAGTATAAAATACAAGAGGGATTTACTTTTTTAAAAAATATAGAAAGCTCACTATCTAGTTATGACCATAATGCAAAAGTATATAAATTAAATCTTTCAAAAAAAGTAGATGGTGACAAATATCTGTTTGAAATTTTAAATAAAAGTAGATATTTTTATCATTTGACAGAAGGTTATTTTGATATTACTATTGGATCTGTGACAAAAGATTTATATGGTTTTGGAGATAGAGAAAATATACCCAACTTAAAACAACTACAACTTGCACAAATTGATATCAATGGTATTCATATAGATCATGAAACTATTACCCTTGATAATGGTCTTAAACTAGATTTTGGAGGTATTGGAAAAGGGTATGGGATAGATAAATTATCTACATATTATCAAAAGCAAAATATTAGCAAAGGTAGAGTAGCGATAAGTGGTGATATTCGCTGTTTTACACCATGTACTTTTGAGATTCAAAGTCCTTTTGAGAAAGCAAAAAGTTTATTAAAATATAAAGCAAAAATATCAAATCTTTCCATCTCCACCAGCGGCACTTATGAGCGTTATATCAAATTTCAAAAATATCATCATCTGATCAATCCAAAAACAAAAAAACAGGGTAGGGCATTTGTATCAGTGACTATTTTGACAAAAGCGGATAATACTAAAGCAGATGCAATTGCTACAGCAGTATCAGTGATGCCGGAAGATAAAGCTATAGACTTTTTACTTTTACAAGATGTTGGATTTATATTAGTTCAAATTGACAAGACCATAATCAGTGCTAATCTAGAACCTTTTGTAGTTTCCAAATAAGCACAAATGATAAAATAATTAAAAGTAGTGTAGATAGAAGCTTGACAAGTGCAAGATAGCTGATAAAAAATCCACTTACATTACTCAATAGTATCAGTGCAAATAGTACTATGATGCCTTTTGGAATTGACACATTTTTGATAACAGTAAAAAAATGTGTCATAATAAAAAAGACTACACCCATACCAAATAGATGAGGGCTTACCGTCTCAAGCAAGCCATAAAAACTTTTTTTAGCATAATAAACATTCACACCATCTATGGTTAATCCTGTATGAGATGCAAACATCCAAAATCCGCTAAGAAGTAACATAGACAATAAAATGAGAAAGTATCTAATAGGTGCTTGATAGCTCATTTATAAAAAAGTCTCCAAATAATACTAATTGACATTAATATAGCCAAAATATGCCATAGTAAAAATAGTACGATCCAAATTAAAATAGTAAAATTTCCAAGATATAAACTACTAAGAAATGCACAGTGTGAGAGTATGGCACTTATAAATGCTGTATGTATAAGTACACCCTTAAAACGGTTATTCTTGGCTACAGATATACATACCGAAGAGATAATCAAAAGAGTAAGCATTGATGTTAATATATCAACATGTACCCTCTCAAGCATTGTATCAAATGGCATAGGATCTATAAATGCCTCTTCATTACCCAGTATGGATTCACTTGCACGGTCTAGCCAAAGCCCAATTTGAAAATGGTGTAACAAAATATCTGTGATCAAAAATCCAATTAAGATCACAGAGATAAAAAGGACTAAGTTTTTTAAAAGAGGATTATCTCTTAACTCTTTACTAACTAAAAATTTCACGGTCTTTTAATCTTTATGATAGAGAGTGCCAATTGGGCAGCTTTACTCAATGTATCAGCAGACATTGTTGCACCACTGATTGTAGGTATATCTTTACCTGCAATAAGCATATCATCTCCATTTTTCCCATTAAAAACTTTTTGCCAAGTTTTATTTGGTTTGTATTCTAATGGTTCAGAAAAAGAGAGTATTTCAATACCTTTGATCTTTTTATCGCTATCTATCATGTAAAGAACTGCAGCATTTTTGGTACGAATTCTCTTTCTTAACAACACACCATATCCGATGATCTTATCACCATCTATTACATGATAGAGTCGAATTATCTTAGAATCCAACTTTACCTTTGCATCTTGCTGAATCTGTTTTGCTTCCTCTTTTGTGAGTATCAAACTTTTTTTTTCAACTTTGATATTCTGCATAAAGCTCTGCTTGAGTATCTCTTGTATAGAGATACTCCCTTTTGCATAAACTGAAATAGAAAATAGAAAAAATATCAGTAATATTTTCATCTACTCTTCCAATAAATGTTCATATCGTTTATCTGTCAAAGTTTTCAAAAATGCTTCAAGTGCATCAATCTTTCGATCAGTTAACTCTTTGGTATTTCTCAAATCTGTCCAATTAATCGTCTCATTTACATCCGGTGCACCCCAAGGTTGACTTGTTTCAGGGTTATTGGGTCTATCTCCTGCACCCATATGATCATAAAATTCTAGTACCGTTCTTAACTCTTTGAAAACACCATTGCTCATATATGGTCCAGTTATCGCAATATTTCTCAATGTTGGTACTTTTATAGCACCATCTAATGCTGTATCATTAATATCTGCTTGACTTACAATACCGTGATCAATATTTAAAGTATTGCCATTTCTAACAAATAAGGCTTGTAAATTTTTGGGTGTTCCAATATTGTGATATTCATAATTTGAAAAGGTTTCACCTTTAGACTCAGGAAGTGTTTTTAATTGATGACATGTGGCACAATTTGTATTTGCTTCAGAGAAAAATAGTCCCATACCTAACTCTTCATCTATAGTAAGATTGTAGTCACCTTTTAAAAATCTATCATATTTAGAGTCAAATGGCGCAAATTCTTCTGTCTTTTCAAATTTTGCTATCACTTCCCCCATAGCTTCATACGATGCATTGACATCATCAAATATAGTTGCTGTATAAAGTTTTTCAAAAGCTTTAACGTAATCTGGATTTTCTTTAATTCTATCAACAACAGAAGCCTTATCTGGCATCATCATTTCAGCACCATCCAATGGTGGCCCCATTGCTTGAAATTTTAAGCTTGATGCTCTTCCATCGTGAAACTGACCACCAACATATTTTGAATTATTTGCATCATAATGAAACTCTGGTGAGAATTGTGCATATGCCGCAGTTGGAGCATTTCTTCCACCTAGTGAAACACCATCATCACCTACAGAAAGTGCCCCAAATACAGGATTGTTATCACCCTCATTTTTAAACCTAGCATCTACAAAACCATGTTCTGGATCATGACACGTTGAACAAGCTGTATTTCTTCCAAGTGAAAGATTTGTATCAAAAAATAGACTTTTACCTAATTTTTCTTTACTATCAAATTTGATACTTTCACTATCACTACCACAGGCTACGAAAAGTAGCCCAGCTGTTAAAGCCAATGTTATATTTTTTCTCATCTATTCCTCCTAAAAAATAAACCCAGCAGATGCTGTAAAAACACTCTCATCTGCTAATTTTGCATTTGATGCATAGTCTTTTGTTGCAAACTCTGCTTTTACAACTACTTTTGGATCTGGATAGTATGCTATACCTGCGGAGTATTGGACAAATTTATAATTATCACTATAGGTAGTTTCATCATCAGCATCCAAATCTATTCTCTCAATATCCAAAACACCATACAATTTTTGTGAAGTTTTTCTTGTATGTAACATGTCATAACCTACTGTTAAATACTGTCCATTTACACTTCCTGAAATCACATTGTCATCACTACTCAATTTTTTATATTCATCACCCAAACTTCCGACAACCGCTAATGCCTGTACATCAAATCCGTTAGCTTGATAACTCGCATGAACCTCTGCCATAGAGATACTGACATCTGCTTCTATATCACTACTAGTCTCTCCTAGGCTAGTCTCTTGTAGTGGTGAACTATTTCCATACATCACAGAAGCACCAATATTGAGTCCAGCTATCAGGTCATACTCTGCACGGGCTACAAAAGATAGATCATCGGTAAACTGTCTAGCACCAAGGCGCCCCATTTGTATAAATCTACCCTCTGTAAACTGCCCACTATCAGGACTTGTAACGATACCTGCATAATAATCTAGACCTTTATAGGTTCCATAAACCAAAGCACCATTTGTATGCCAAGTAGAAGGGATGATATAAGTCTCTACCAATGGTCTATCAGCTGTAAGATATGATGTAGGTTCATGATTTAAGTTAATATTTCCAAAGGGCACCAAGACATGTCCTACTCTTAAATTATATTTCTCATCAAACATAAAATCAAGGTAAGAGAATTCAACGATAACATATTTATAGTTTTTACTTCCATCACTTCTTGCTCCACCATTTTCAAATTCAACTTCTGTATTCATGACAATCCAATCGTTAAATTTAAATCCAAAATAGGGAACAAACCTTAAGATATTTGTCTCTGACGTTTCTCTAGTATCATTTGCAGAAACACTGCCATAGTTTTTAAAATCTGTATATTTTTTATAGTAGTATGAACCATACCCACCAAGAGATACAACAGAGTTTGATTGATACACTTTAGAAGCAGCAAGTCCAAGTGAACTCACACTTTGATATGGGTTTTCTGAGTATGAAGGATTTTGTGTACTCTCTATCTCTTCTAGAAGTGTCTCTGTTTGTGAAGACTGCTCTTGTTTATAGGTATTGAATTCTGATTTTAACGCTTTTAATTGTGCTTCTAATTCTGCATTAGTGGCTCCAAATAGTGCTATATTTGACAATAGCACAAGGCTTAATGTAACTTTTCTCATTATAATTTTATTCCTTTTATAAATGGATTTACAAATAACCCAAAAAGTGAATGATTTATCTTTTCACCCTTTAGTCCATATACCAAATTTTCTTTTTTCTCACGTACAAGTGTTCCAAACCATAAATCCCAAATTGCTAAGTACGATCCAAAGTTTTTATGTGTAAATTCTGTTGTATGATGAAGTTGATGTAGATATGGAGATATAAAAAATCTCTCTAATTTTTTCCCATAAGATAGCGGTATATGTGAATGTCTTAGATTTGTTCCTAAAAGTCCAAATACAAAGATAAAAACATTGACACCTAAAATCTCAACCATGTTTATCCCAGCTCCAAAAAAGTAGATAAATATAGCAGTTATAAAACCTGTTGTAAAAGCATAACGAAGTCCAAATAGTATATTTTCTACTGGATGAACACGATAAAATGTTAAAGGATTTAGCACCTCTGCACTATGATGAATACGATGAAACCTCCAAAGAAATGGTACAAGATGCAACAACCTATGTGTCCAATATCTTGTGAAATCATTTACTACAAATACAACTAAGGTATAAGATAGGATAAGTATTTCTTTAGAAGCATGTATTCTCTCAAAGTAACCAAATGTATCTTGAAGTGTGTGCACTCCCCATAGTATGACATCAGTGACACTTATCATAAGTGGCATGATGATTAAAACCTTTAAAATACTCATAACGACAAAGTAAAGATAATCAAGCTTTGCAGATTTATGTAACAATACCTCTTTTGAAAATTGTCTTTTTACAAATATTGGAGCAAAATACAAAAATGATACACTGATCACTAAGGCACTGATAAGATATAACCAGTAAATTCGCTGATGTGCATCAAAAAAGTAATTTAACCCAATATATTCCCCCATTTAATCTCCATCTGCCTCAACAATTTTAGAGGTAATATTGAGTGCATTTATCAGTGATACATAGTATGCATTATAGAGTGTTGTCAATGCAGAGTATAACTCATACACTTTATCACTAGTGATTGCATTTTCGATAGGTGTATTAAAACTATTTATGATTAAAAGAGCTGCATCTATACTATCTTGAACCTCTTTTATCTCTTTAGAAGCACCATTTTGTGATGCAAAACTTGCATAGTTTGTGTACGATTGAGATTTCATAACTTCTGCTTGAGTATTTAGTATTATCTTGATAGCTTCAAGTGAGTATTTACTTCTATAAAACTCCAATCTAGTCGCATCAGGATTGTTTTTATACTTTACGGTATATCCAGCTGGATCTCCTAATCTCCACTCTTTTAGTTTATAACTACTATCTATAAAGACATTTACTAAAGAGTCTGATGCTGCTTTTGCATCTTGTGCAAACTTTGTATCATTTTTGTAAAAATTTACAACTTTTAATGCTTTGCTTTCAAGATTGGATATAACAACCTTCAAGGCTTCTATGCGTCTTTTATTCTTTTCTTGCATCAGTATAAGCATATCTGATACATTTAACTGGTTGCCATATGTCAAATATTCTAATGCAGTAATACCTTTGGTAGAGTTTTTATATAACAGTCCTGCCATATCACCACTAAGCGTTAATACCCTATCTAGTAATCCAGCAATATCTTCATTGCCACTATGAAAGTGATCTATTAATAGCGGTAACTCCTCCATATCATTATCATAGTCTACTGCTATAAAGGTAGTTTGTACTCTTTTCCAACCTAGTAAGACTAATTTAGCATCATTTTGAAGTGCTCTTAAGTTTTCTAAAGTTGTATTATTTTCAAACGTCTTAATAGTAGTTTTTAGATTGACTGTAGCTGTGTAAAAGTCATTTGCATTTGGTAGCAATACACTTTTTTGTATGGAAGAGAAAGTATCTGTACTGACAGTAGTTGTACCTGAAATCAACCCAGTTTTACCATCATAAGCATTATCTCCTCCACAAGCAATAAATAAAAAACATATACTGATCATAAGTCCTAAAAAACCTTGTTTTTGAATCATCAATGTCCCTTTTATATTGAGTCTAAAAAGTCAAGTACTTTTTGTCTCTGTTTTTTATCAAGTGCCATAAAAGCATCTTTAGATTTTTGGGCTTCTCCGCCATGCCAAAGAATTGCTTCTTCAATACTTCTAGCGCGTCCATCATGAAGATAGTTTGCCTCTCCACTAACTGTTTCATAAAGACCTATTCCCCAAAGAGGTGGAGTTCTCCACTCATTTGCATTTGCTAAAAACTCACTTCTCCCATCTGCTAAACCTTCACCCATGTCATGAAGTAATAAATCTGAAAAAGGGTGAATGGTATCTCCCTCTGTCGTCTTATAGGTATCTACATGACAAGCAACACAGTTTAATGTTGTAAAAAGTTTTGCACCCTCAACATGTTTTTTAGGCTCTCGTTGATTTGGTACAGCAAGATTTGCAATATAGTATGAAAGTGCATCTAAACGATTTGCAGGTAGATCAAGTGGATGTTTTCCTTTAGGTGCTTGATTACACTCTTTTTGTTTTTTTGTACAATTCTCTTTTGGAAATAGAGGATTTGAAAGACTCATATCATTATGTGCTGCCGCAGCTGATTGTACCTTTACACTTGAAGCTGATGCTTTCCATGTAAATCTTCCAATCATCGTTGTATTATACTCAGGAGAAAATACTATATTTGCTTTTCCCGATATACCATCTTTATTGCTATCATTGATATCTTGATGGGCTAAAAGATCTTTATCACTGATAAGCTCTAATCTTCCTAATCCTAAAAGCGCAAGACCAATGCGAGGTGCAAAAATAGTTTCTTTATCTAAAGAACCATAATTTAATTTATCTATAGTGTAAGTTGGATTTCTTAGAGTGTAAGAAGATCCATCAGGATATTTACCTTTTATCTCTTGATAGGTTACTTTTGCTTCACCTTCAAAAGGAACATCATGATTACCATTTAAACTTAGTTGTGCTCCATACGTAGAGTCAGGTTCAAATCCACATTTTTCTAAACATGCTTTATCTGTTGAAGTTTTGTGTGAGAGTCTTAGGAGCAAGCTTCTTGTCATAGAGCCATTTTTTTTAACTGCTATCCCAGCTCCATTATTTGGATGGCAGTGCATACATGTATTTGCATTAAATAGAGGGCCTAAGCCATCTCTAGCTGTTGTGGCAGAAGGTGCTTCTACCCATGGAATACGGTAAAAGCTTTTACCGTACATAAAGAGATCTTGTTCATCATTGTTCATCTTTTTTGCTGGTTTGCAAAAGGCACATTCGCCATGATTAGATGTAGATGCATTTCCTCCTAGTTTTCCATAGTTAAAGTCACTGCCACAATTTCCAGCAACTATAAAAGTTGCTAAAAAAAGTAGTGTTTTTTTCATTTATGTCCCTGGAACTTCTGATTCGTCTGGATCAGTTACATCATCAGAATTGAGTGCTATACCATACTGTGCTGCAACTTTTATCATTTCATCACCCAGTGTTCTTAATTCTCTTCTTGTATTATTTACATTGTCGCGATTGGCACTATTTGGTTTGATTTGATAGTCAAAATGTTCACCACTAGTAGCTTTAGCAACTTCATCAATTTTTGCAGCTTTTGCATCTATTGAAGATACCATTGTATCAACAGCTTTTTTCTCTTCATCACTTAAAAGAGAATACATACTAGTACCATATGTTTTACCATTATAGGTACCTTTAAGTACATTTGTAAACCCTTGATAGTTAAGAACAACATCTCTATGTGTATTATCAGAGAAACAAGAGTGCTCATCCTCTTCACTAGGAGTTAAAACTGCTACCATGATTCTCTCATTTGCAAGTTCTGATTTGATAAATACACCCATACCAGCCATGATATCTTTTAATGCTGTAGCAGAGCCAATATTGCTCGTAGCGTCTGTACCTGTAAGATTACCTAAAAGAGCTGCTCTATATTTACCTTTGTTACCATCAACGGCGGTGTTCCAAGCACTACTTACTGTTGTTAAATCATCTACTAACTTTTGTGCTGCTGCATTTAAAAAGTCTTTTCTTCTTTGTGCATTACCATCAGATGTGTAATCACTAATAGGTCTATCACCTGCTTTTTGTGCACCATGTGTAATATTGTCATTGATCATACTTGCATAATCTTGATCTTGTCCCCAAAGTAAAAACTCTATCGCGTGGTAACCTGTAGCAACATTTGCATCACCACCATTTTCATTAAGTGCAGTAATAGCATCAACTGTAATTGTTGTAATATCTACTGCCTCTGCACCATCACCACTTGGTGTAAACATACCTGTAGAGTCTATGATATTACCAGTAGTTTGATTACCATCTTCAGCAGTAGTGTAATCGATCATATTTTCATCAAGTGGCCAAGCATTAATCTGCCCTTCCAATGCACCATAAGCATCAGCTGCCCAACCCTCTTCTACATCAATAGGACCATTTGAAAGTCTGAAAATTTCAGTTTGTCCATAAGATTCACGAGAAGCTTTCCATGCTGTTTTTGCTGCTTCTAGGTTTACATCTGTTGGTGTTGTCGTAAAAGTAGTAATTGCAGTTTGCAAAGCTTTTGCATCGTTAACTGAATCCGTATATGAAGCCAGCGCAATATCGGCATAAGAAGTTAGAACGGCTTTCATTTTACTAGCTTTTTCTGTTGCATTCATATCTTTTACTTGTGTAAATGTTTCAGTTTCTGGTGTAGAACTAGAACTTCCACAACCTGTTGTACTTAATGCTAATACTGTTGCTAATGATATAGCACCTAATGTATATTTTAATTTCATTCTTTCTCCTAATTTTTTATAATTCTTTATTTTTAAGGAATACATTTTCTATAATTTAAGTTATAGATATACGCATCTTTAGATACAAAATCATTTATATAATGATAATTGATTTTAAAATAGTATTTAATAGCATCTTATAGAAAACTTAAAATGATAACGACTATCAATTTAAGTAAAAAATCAAGTTTCTCATCTTATAATTTTTTGTGTTGAATATAATGATGAGGTAGTAAACTTGGATTACAATCGTTTTATTGAAAAGTTTCGTGTTGTGATGAAAGAGTGCGGTATGAAAAATACCATACAAAGAGAATATGTGATTAAAACATTATTTTTTGCACAGAAACATTTAACAACAGATGAGATTATCCATATCATAAGAGAAGAATATCATGCTTCAATTTCTATTGCAACACTTTATCGAATACTTTCTTTTCTAGAAGATGTTGCGATTGTACACTCTTTAAATTTAGATAAACACAATGCCAAAGTATATGAATTAAATCTAAATGCGCATCATGATCATATTGTTTGTACTCAATGTCAAGAGATCGTTGAGTTTTATGATGAAGGATTAGAAAAGTTACAAGTTGAGATTATGAATCGTCATAATCACCATCTCAAATCTCATCATATGATACTTTATGGTATTTGTGAAAATTGTCAATCTAAGGAGAAGTCATGAGTAATAACCCTGAAGTTAATCCAGCACAATATAGTCAAATTTATAACCAACAACAGACAGAACAGTTTACACAAAGTCATACAAAAAAGAAGTGGTATGATGACTTTAAATTGCTGTTTGACATGGTTAAAGATAAAAAATTTGATATGAATAATACATCATATATCACAATTACTGGGGCTTTAGCATATGTTGTACTTCCTACTGATATCGTGCCCGATTTTTTACCGGGACTTGGTTGGGTAGATGATGCATTGGTTTTAAAGCTGGTAGTGGATTCTGCAAAAACAGAAATACAAAGATATAAAAATTTTACATTTGGTCAAAGAGGTTAAATTATTGAAAAAGTTATATGAATTAACAGTTGGAGATGTTGCAAAAATATTAAAAATTACGGCAACAGATCCGTTAAAGAGTAGACTCTATTCATTGGGTTTAAATAAAGGTGAAATAATTAGAGTTCTTGCTCATACCTTAGTTAAAAACACCTATGCAATTGAGGTAAATAGTGCAAGGATTGCACTTAGATCTGAAGAGGCAAAGATGATCATTGTGGATCAAGATATTTGAACAAGATTAAAATTATACTTGTTGGTCAGCCAAATGTGGGGAAAAGTTATCTTGTAAATGCGGTTAGCGGAGCGACGCTTCATGTTGGAAATTTTACAGGTGTTACAGTAGCTAAAAAAAAGATTGATTTTGAATTTAAAGGTTATCAGTTTGAGATTATTGATCTACCAGGTTTGTATTCTTTGCATGCTTATACGCCTGAAGAAGAAGTTTCAAAAAAGTATATTTACGAATCTGATTATGATCTCATTTTAAATGTTTTAGATGCCAATCAACTACAACGTGGACTTGGATTTACACTACAAATAGCTGATCTTGGTAAAAAAATGGTATGTGCTTTTAATATGTATGATGAATTTTCTCAAAATGGAGGAAGTATTAATACTCAGCAATTTGAGAAAATTACGGCAATATCAGCAGTTAATACATCTGCTAAAGAGAAATTTGGATTGGAGACACTTTTTGATACGGTCATTAAAACCTATAAAAATGACTACAATAGTAAAATACAATATAGCGATAAAATAGAAGATGCCGTTGAAAAGGTTACTAGTTGTGTAAAAGTGGATAAGTTCTCTACTTTTTCAAAACGTTTTACGGTGATTCGTCTTTTAGATGAAGATCCTGATGTGTATAAAATAGTACATGGGAAGCCATTTTTTTCAGATTGTGCTCCAAGATTAATAGAGACAAAATCACAGCTTAAAACTTTAGAAGATCAAGAAGATATTCCTACAATCTTTAATGATGAGCGTAATGCTACAGCAAAAGGATATGTTCATCAGATAGCACAGAGTGCCACCCCAAAAAAACTGACAGATAAAATAGATACAATTTTAATCCACCCTCTTTTAGGACTGCCAATTTTTCTCTTTTTTATGTGGCTTATTTTTCAACTTACTTTTACTTTAGGTGCTATCCCAATGGATTATATTGATGCTGGTTTTACAGCATTTTCTGAAGCTATTGGTTCTATTGTGCCTGCTGGATTTATAAGTAAAGCAATTGTTGAAGGGATTATTCCTGCAATTGGTGCAGTAGTAATGTTTTTGCCAAATATTTTAGTACTTTTTTTAGGAATCAATTTATTAGAACAGACGGGATATATGGCAAGAGCCGCATATGTAATGGATGGTTTATTAAAAAAGTTTGGGTTACAAGGACGCTCTTTTGTGCCGCTTGTAAGTGGTTTTGGTTGTACGGTTCCTGCTTATATGGCCGCACGAACACTCAAAAACCCAAAAGATCGTATGATTACTATGTTAGTGTTAAGCTTTATGAGTTGTGGAGCGAGATTACCTGTTTATACACTGCTTGTTGGGACATTTTTTACTGCTTCTATTCAAGCAAATGTTATGTTCGCTATCTATATAGGTGGTGCAGTAATGGGGCTTATAGTAGCGAAGATTTTACGTCTGACTTTATTTCATGGAGAGAGTGAACCATTTGCTATGGAGATGCCAAAGTATCGTTTCCCCTCTTTTAAAGCAATTTTTCTAGACTTGTGGATCAAAGCAAAAATGTATCTTAAAAAAGCAGGAACTTTTATCGCCGTAGCTGCTTTTGTGGTATGGTTTTTGAGTTCTTTTCCTGCACAAACATCTCAATTAGATCAGTTTGAAAGCCAGCAGGAACAAAATAGTTATATTTTAGAAAATAGTTATCTTTCAGATATAGGAAAAATAGTAGAACCCCTATTTAGACCGCTTGGATTTGATTGGAAAGAGAGTGTGGCAGTACTTAGTGGGTTAGCTGCCAAAGAAGTAATGGTATCAACTATGGCAGTACTTTATCATAGTGATATCGAAGATAAAAGGCTTTCTGATGTAATTAAAGCCAATGTTTCTTTTGCTGTAGCGGTTGCAATGATTATATTGGTGATGTTTTATTCTCCTTGTTTTGCCTCTATAGGGACATTTTTTGTTGAAGTCCCCCAATGGCGTTGGCGTTTATTTTATTTGATCTATCCAAATTTGTTTGCATGGGTTGCAGCCTATATAGGATATAAGCTTGCCAGTTAATAAATTTTGAAAATTACTTTCATTCTATATTAAGAGTTATGTGATTTAGAACTATATATTATAATTAGCATAAAGGAGAAAAAATTGATAAAAAGTGAAGATATTATCAGAATCTCAAAATATTTTAAAAAGATTCATCATACCCCTGGGCGTTTGCGTGTAAGGGTAAGTTCACAGATTAAAAATGAGGCAAAAGATATATCTATGGATGATATCTCTTCTATTTCAAAATCAATAGAGGGGATAGATCAGTTAAAAATTAATCAATTAGTAGGCTCTCTTACAATTATATATGACAAAACTATATTTAGTACAACGTTTTGGGAAGATTTATTGAATCAGAGAAATATCGAAGCCAATCAGCTGAGATTAAATGAATTAGCGAAGGAGGTAAATATATGACAAACTTTGATCAAGCACTGCTTGTTGCACAGCGTGTAGATCCAAACTTTAATGAGGCGATTCGTGATCAGGTTTTACGTATTGCACTTTATGATGAGTATCATGCATATCAAGTATATCGCAAGGTGATAGATACATTTGGTATGCAATTGCCATTTAGCAATATCATAGAGTCAGAGCAACGGCATATTGATGCACTGATCCCATTATTGCAAAAATATGGTGTGGCTTTACCAGTAGATGACTGGTATGAAAAGATTGAATTACCTGAAACTTTAGTGGAGTGTTGTGAAGTCGGAGTTGCTGCTGAAATAGAAAATATCAAAATGTATGATGATCTGTTAAGTTACGCAGAAGATGCGGATGTTATAGATGTTTTATATCGTCTACAAGCAGCTTCTTACAATAACCATCTTCCTGCATTTAGAGCATGCGTAGCACAATCATATCAGCAGACAAAATCATCAGAAAGTACTGATGGAAGTGAACATCCACATGAAGCATTTGGTGCAAAACATCATGATATCTATAAATTTGCAGAAAATCTTGCAAAAGGTAACTTTGATAGTAGTGGATTTTCAAAACTTATTACTGGAGATCAAAAAGAGTTGATTTTAGGAGGCCTTTTAGGGGCTGGATTGACAATGGCATTATCAAGTGACATTTTCAAAGATATATTAAATGATGAAGATAAGGAGAAATGATTATGTATCAATTTATAGCAGGTGCGGCAATCGGAGTTTTAGGTGTTTTGGTATTGAACAATAAAAAGACAAAAGAGTTGGCTGCAAAAGCAAAAGATACCGTTGTTGAAACTGTCAATGATGGTGTAGATACAGTCAAAGCAACAGCAGAATGTGTTAAAGAGAAAAAAGAAGAAGCCAAAGTAAAAGAGGACACTAAAGAGGTAGAAGAAAAAAATGCAAAAAAATAATTTTTCACAAACTCCTACATTTACCATTGACACGGGGGAAGCTCGTAGTGTTAGTGGACATGCAGTGAGTGGTGCAGTCGCAACAGGAGTTATTTCTGGTGTGAGCAATGCTAAAGAGGTTAAAAATGGCATGATGGATAAAAAAAGTGCTGTTACAAATACAGTATTGAGAGCGACTCAAGGTGGTATTGCTACGGCTGTAGCTATCAGTGTTGCCAATACCTTAGGTGATCCTCAAAAAAGTGTATTTTCAGCCCTTGGTGCTTTGGCATTGGGTACGGGAGCCATTTTAGCATTAGAAAAATTAGTAGAAAATAGTAAAGGGTCATAATGGGAAATAGAAATTTGAATCAAGATGAGATGATGAATATGTCACAAAATCCGTATATAGATGCACAAAGTGGCGCAAGTTCCCACAAGCAAAGTAGGAAGAACGGAAATAATGGAAGATACAATAATCCATACATGCAAAACCAGTCACAAAATGGTATGAACAATACAAATATGCAAAATAATAACAGCGGGTTAGATATGAATGCACTCTTAAAAGGAGCCCTAATAGGTGCTGCTGCAACCTATGTACTTACCAATGAAAATGTACAAAAAACAATTTTTAAGACGTTTGCAAAAATGGGTGATTTTGCAGAGGCTGGCATGGAAGAGTTAAAAGAGCGTTATGAGGATGTAAAAGCTGAAGTAGAAGCAGAAAAACAAGTATAAAAGAATATTGATGGCAAATAGTATAGAAATTGTACACCGTAGTAATAAACGTGTTCGGTTAAAATATGGACTTTTAAAACATAACTATGTTGATAGTGGCATGTTGGCTGGATTAATAGAGTCTTTTGAGGGTGTTAAGAGTGTTAGGATAAACAAAAAAGCTGCTTCTGTTGTATTAATGCTTGAAGATGATAGTCTATTGGCGGATACAATTGAAGCACTTCGAAATGTAACACTCTATGATATTTTAGATAATCATGCTGAAAATAGTGTTTGTATTTCATGTGTAGATACTGATGAAGAAGCGAGTTATGAAGGTATCATTAAAGCAGCCGCTCCTTTTACCCTTATGCCATTTCGCAATGATACGCTAAATCAAGTAGGTACACTTGCAGCCACAACACCATTAATGTTAGATGGTATAAAAGCATTAACCAGTGAAGGTGTAACCTCACATGTACTTGAGTCACTTGCTGTGGGAGTGTCATTATGGCAAAAAGATTATCTTGCGGCAAATAGTACGAATTTACTTTTAGAAGTGGGTGAGTACATTGAACATACTATGGTCAAGAGATCTGATGATATGTTGCGAAATCTCATTAAGCCAAATATAGAGTATGTATGGATCATTCAAGATGATATAGAAGTACAAGTACATTCTAATGAGATTTCAGTTGGTGATATTATTATTGTCAATGCAGGAGATACGATTCCTATAGATGGACATATTGTTGAAGGTCAAGCATTGGTTAACCAAGCATCTATGACAGGTGAATCGGTACCTGTAGAAAAAAAGCGTGGAGATAATGTACTCAGTGGTACAGTAATTGAAGAGGGACGTTTGAAAATTTGGGCAGAGTATGTAGGAAAAAATACAGCAACTGCGAGAGTTGCTAACTATATACAAAATTCACTCAATCAACGCTCAAAAACAGCACAAAATGCTTATAAATTAGCGGATAAATTGGTTCCTATGACGCTTGGTCTTGCAGGCTTTGCCTATGTGACGACAAGAGATTGGCAGCGTGTTGCAGCAGTACTTCAAGCAGATTATTCTTGTGCTCTGAAACTGGCTACTCCTGTAGCATTTAAGTCAACTCTCAAATATGCGGGTGAAAATGGTATGATGATCAAAGGTGCACAGGTACTTGAGAACTTAAGTGAAGTAGATACTGTAGTTTTTGATAAAACAGGAACATTAACCTATGGGGATCTTGAAGTAGAAGAAGTGAAAGTTTTTTGTAAAGGATGGAGTAAAAAACGACTCTTGGATCTTGCAGCAAGTGCTGAGGAACACTATTTTCATCCTGTTGCTGAAGCTGTTGTCAAAGCAGCTAAATCAGAAGATTTTGTCCATGTACATCATGATGAGGTAGAGTTTATCGTTTCCCACGGTGTTGTTACATATAGTGAGGGAAAAAAAGTGGTTATTGGAAGCCGTCACTTTTTAGAAGATGATGAGGGTATAACATTTAGCGATGCTCAGATTAAAGTGCGTCAAAAGTATAAAGAAGAGGGGAAAATTCTACTTTTTATAGGATATGATCACAAGCTGTTAGGGATGATTGTTCTTAATGATCATGTACGTGAAGATGCCAAAGAGACTATTCAACGTCTTCGTGATAATGGGATTAAAAATATTTATATGTTAACTGGTGACATCGCTACAAAAGCACAAGAAGTAGGAGATGAACTTGGTATAGATAAAGTTTATGCTGATTTGAAGCCTACGGATAAAGCGGAGATTGTTAAAGAATTAACTGACCAAGGTGCAAAAGTAGCTTTTGTTGGTGATGGTATCAATGATGCTCCAGCGCTTATCAATGCCCATGTAGGTATATCTATGGCAAAAAGTGCTGATATTGCTACGGCAACTGCTGATATCTCTTTATTAAAAGATTCTATTATGAGTATAGTAGAGCTTAAAATATTATCTGATAAGACAATGAAACTTATTAAATCAAATTACCAAGTAACCGTAGGAGCTAATTCAGCTATTTTATTGGCTGCAACACTTGGAAAAATTTCACCTATTACTACATCACTCTTACATAATGGCACAACTGTTGGACTGTTGATTCGTGCTATTAGAGGAGTACGATAAACAGTTTAGATGTATCAATTTATTTCATAATTGAATGAAATCTTGTAGAGTTTGTAACTTTGTATAAAGTAGGAGAGGATACACCATTTATCATAACTGGTGGAGCACCTAATGGACTACATCTTTTACCGTAGGTTTTATCTGATATAGATACAGAGGGAAGGGTGATTATGGAAACTTTTATAGCTGCTAAGAAAGTGCTCAAAAACCCTTTATTTGAGCAAGTAAGGGAGCGTACACTTACAAGTTTGCACGCAAACATGATAGATGTGCCTATAAGAGAGATTATAGACGGTTTGAATCATTTCTCTTACTGCTTTACTTTACAGTGTTGTTATGGTTACTTTCTCTATCAAGGTCAAGATGATCCCCATAACTGTTTACCGTTGCCAGATGATACTATCTTTGAAAAAGTAGAGTATCGTTTAGCGTATATTGCCTTTTGTATAGAAGATAATGTTGAGGGCAGGGCACTGTTAACTGCGCTAAAAGAGTTGGTAAGTGTCTCTTCTTATATACAGTTTGGCAGTGCACAATGGTTTTGGGATTTTCAGGTAAATAGTTATGTTTTGCAAGTGATGCCTGACACTTTTAAAACACAAGATCGTGTATTGGTCGATTATGATGAATCACGCAATATAGAAAATGCACGAAATACTTTTTTTAAGGCATTGAAAAATATTTTAAATTAAAAAATAAAATAGTGTTTCTCTTTGCGTAATTGATCAGGTGTTTTACCATATTGGTAGATCAGTTAAAGTCACTTTTTCATAGGCATAGTGCATACGATATTGTGTGAGTGTTTTATAAATTGTATTAGAGAAGAGTGCTTTGAACCCACTTTTAAGTTTACTAAAATTTAAAGAAACTGCTTTTGCTAGTTTGGTGGGTTTTGAAGATTTTGAAGTAATAATTGTTTTGCTTTTATAATCTGTTGTTAATCTTTTTCTCTTAGTGGTCTAAGATATGTTTTAGAGTTTAAGTTTTCAAAAAGTGAGAAAAAAAGATCATAACCTATAAATTACAAAAACAACCGATATCATCCCCAAAGAACTCAAACATAAACATCCCAGCAATTACCGTGGACATAATTATAGTCAATGAAAACAGACTTGATTGAATGGTATAAACCAAGATGCACTATCATTGTATCCTACATCTGCACACCAAGTTGACATACCAAAATAAGTATAGGCAAAGTAAAACTCCTTATTGAATTGAATATCTAAGTTCAGATGTCATTGTATCATTATAACTAAAGCACTTACAAATTAATTTAAGCTTATTATAATAATGACTTTTATTTTCACAACCTGTTAAGTTTAACTTTTGCATAATATTTTATGAAAAAGATTATGCAAAACTGACGAGGCGTTAAAAGAGATTTAGCTACCTGATCAAGCATTATGTAGTATCTCTTGTGTATATGATTGAGTTTTGTAAAGATTTTGGTTACCCATTTAACAAGTAATATAGATTTATAATTGGAGAAAATATGAAAAAATCCTCTAAGCAGTTAACACAGCTATATGCTGTAACTCTTTTTAGTAGCGTTTTTATGACTAGTGCTGCTTTGGCACAAAATAACGAAAGTACTCAACTTGATAGTGTAGAAGTTGTAGGATCACATCAAGCCTATCAAGGAGAATTTACTCCACTAGAAACACCTCAATCACAACAGAAAATAGAAGCACAGACTATAAAGAACTCCGGAGCGATTAATCTAGATCAGATATTGGATCTATCTTCATCAGTTGCTCGTCAGAACAACTTCGGTGGATTATGGAACAGTTTTGCAGTGCGTGGATTTATTGGAGATGAAAACCTTCCAAGTAACTATCTAGTTAATGGGTTTAATGCTGGTCGTGGATT